>JAYVPD010000147.1:0-21944 GCA_043757515.1 Pseudobdellovibrionaceae bacterium | reverse complement strand
TTCTATCGACGCGTTTAGTCTTCTCATCGAGCTTAGTTCGTTGTCGAGCCGGGCTCGCAGACCAATGGATAAATTCTTTTTATTGAATGCCAGGGCTTGACGCCGCTGTTTAAAACCGCTGCGTGCCGCATTTACCTCGCCTGAGATAGATTCCAAAGTAAACGCCTTGGCGGCCTTATCCTGAGGCCGCATAAACGATAAAATATGAAACCGGTCTATGACCGGGCCAGACAGCTTATCGCGGTACTTTCCGCATTTCCATTGGGAATACGAGCAATCCATTGATTTACCCGGAAGCCATTGGCCGCAGATACACAAGTTGGTCGTTGCAATCAGCTGAAAATCACAATCATATTTCTGATATTTTTGACCACGAGCCAAATGGATCGTTTTTGTTTGCATCGGTTCGCGCAAGGCTTCTTGGCACTTTGGATCAAACTCTAAAAATTCGTCCATTAGTAATATACCCCCATGAGCCCGCGTTATCTCGCCTGGTAAGCACTGGGCACCACCGCCAATGAGCGCTAAATGGGATATGGAATGATGAGGATGAACAAACGGCCGCCAATACCGCCCGTCTTCAACGAAAAAATATTTCATTTGGTGTAAAAACGTATCTTCATCTGGCGGCTCTGCCAGGAAATTTAAAGATTCAGCCAAGGTCGATTTACCAAGCCCCCTGGGTCCCATCAGAAGTAAAGAATGTCGACCCAAACTCACGATTTTTAGAAGCTCCCGTTCACTGGCTGTAAAAAATATTTGCGAAGGGTCTTTTTCAAATTGAGGAGCCATTTCTCTTTTGGAAAATACATTAAGTGGTGGACTTAAGTGCTTAATGTTTTGCGAAATTTCAAAAGCGACGGCTTTGCTTTTTAGTTTTGACTTGCTAGCTTTTTCTTTTCCAGCGGCCCCATAAAAAGATACTAAATCTTTAATATTTTCAAAAACTATATGCCGCTGGGTTAGAGGCCCATCCGAGTGGATCCCCGTGATTAAATCATTTTCCGAAACTATTTTTTTTAGCAATAGTAGTTCGGTTGAAAAAATATGGCCGTCCAAACTCAGCTCACCATGCACAAAGACATCGCTATCTCCTGGAAATACAATTGCTTTTAATTCCCGCAAAATCGCCACTATTATTGGCAACTCGAGCTCTAAAGACTTCTTTTGAAAATCCCCTGCCCGCAAATTCACGATGATTTGCTTGCTCTTTGGAAGCTCAATGCCCAATCCTTTAATAATACTTTTTATTTTTATTAAACTCTCTTTAAGGATCGGATGAGCTTGCCCTATGAGGTGAATTTGCGGCAGCCCTGGAACAAAACTGATTTCAATTTCTACAGGAATTGATTCTTTAAGCCGCCGACAAAATCCAATTATTTTCATTCAAATATCTGCCTGCAATCCTCGGATGGATCACAGGCAAACACTAATGATTTCTTAAAAACGTGAATTAAGTACCGAGATCAGCTTTCGGAGGACGAGGCGCCTGATTTTCAAGACCACTCAATGGATGGTGCTCTTCAATCGTCTGATTCAAGCTTTTCGCTGTTACCGTTGTGTAAACTTGCGTTGTTTGAATGCTAGCGTGGCCCAATAACATTTGAATAGATCGCAAATCAGCTCCACCCTCTAGCAATGCAGTTGCACAACCATGGCGAAATCGATGTGGATTAACAGTCTCTGGAAATTCTGCACGTGTTGACCAGGCATCTAGCCAGCGCCAAACATCGACTCGAGATGGCCGATTCCCACGATCATTAATCAACAATGAAGGAGTCGCGTCTTTGATCAAATAATGACGAACTTCTTTTAAATAGTAGTTTAAACTTTCAGCCAATTTTTCAGTCACTGGAACCAAACGCTCTTTATTACCCTTACCTAGGATTTTAACCCAACGATCTGTCGGGTTAAAATCATTGACGTTTAGACCAGTCAGCTCAGTAACTCGGCATCCCAATCCATACAATAACAACAACGTCAGCCGATTTCTTGACGTTTTATTTGGATCCGGAACCACACACGCTTCAAAAAGGCGCTGAAATTCATCCTGAGTCAAAGACTTCGGCAGAGATAATTTAATTTTTGGTGGTTTTAATTCGCGAAGCTCAGGAGACTTAATCCCTTTTGATTCACAAAATCGAAAATACGTTCTGATCGACGAAATCACTCGCGCCTGTGAACGGGGCGATAAATTTTCGTTTTTCATGTGTTCGTAAAACTGTGTTACCGGTGCTGACGGACTCTGCTGTTTGAACTTAATCCACAATTCGAGATCACGGCGATACGCCATGATAGTATTTTGAGATCGTCCGCGCACATTCTGAAGCTCTTCGAAAAATTCAACCCACAAATTCAATTCCATATTAGCATTAAAATTAGAAACCAGAGTAAAGTCAATCAGTTCATTTCTTTCTAACGAATAGAAATAGCATAGCTATATGTCAGATTCTTAAAATACGAAGTGGTTCCAAAATGGTGTGAATACAAAAGCGCCGACTTCGTTTAAAAATCGGCGCTTCGTTTATATTATTTAGTACTGTAAATGCTCTAGTAAATGGCAATACCGGGATCATTACACTGAATTTGTGCTGCACCATTAGTCATGGCCACTGGCACTAACTGCCCATACAAATGATCGTTAGCTCGATCCAGCACACCATCCGCATTAGGATCAATCAGTGTAGCATTGCCTAAAGTAAATATCACTCGCGTGGCACCGCTGACGGCTTCAAATTGTGGAATTGTAAAGCTTCCGTTAGTTGCATTTCCGACTTGCAGCGTATTTATCTGATAAACGCCGGCTGGGATAACACAGCCCGATGCATACCCTGTATAATAGCTACTTCCAACAGTGATTTGGCTAAGGACATTAAACTCACCGGTCACTGCGATGGCTCCAGAATAGTTTTTTACCGAGCTGCCATAAGCTGCCATCTGCTGAACTCGCACTTGATCGCCAATTAAGCGCCAAAAAATTCTAACTGGAAAAGAACTGGTTCCTTCTGACATCACTTCACCAAGCTGAACCTGGGCAAAACTGCAGCCGACACACTGACCAGCTATTCCAGCCGTCGTTAAGGGCACCACCGGGGCCACATAACTCGTGTTAGAGGAATCTTTCTTTTGGCAAGAAATCAAAACCGCGAACGAAAGTGCCACCACGCCCGTCCAGTGTACAAGATTTTGTTTCCAGCCTCTTACTTTAAAATTGTTTTTAGTTTTCATAACAATCTCCTAATCTTTCTTTTATTGTAAATTAAATGCACGCGCTCGGGACATTCCGCTGAATGTACCTAGCTTTCTATAACCTTCACCAGTCGTAGGGTAAATGGCGCTTTTTGCCATCACTGTGCTTGACTGACAATTGTAAGGTCCGGTGTAAATAAACCAACATTTTCTGTACGGACTTTGCGTTGCTTGAGACTGCGCAAAGTTTTTAAAATACACCGACCCGCTTACGTAGGCTGACCCTTGACCATCACCTTGATCCAAGGATTTATCGACCACAAACACTATTGAACCATACACATCTTGATACAAACCCGAGTACACTGTCGTCGTTCCACTTTTAAACCAGTAATTATAGATAGACTCCATTACGTCGTTGTCTTTTAATCCAGATAAATTTTGATTCGTTCCCGATCCAGATTCAAAGGTACCTGTGTTCGTTTGACCATTGTCTTCATAAGATATTTTTATCGATCCATAATACCGTAACGACCCGTTGTCTTTTAAATTAACGGACACTTTTATATTTTTTGGACTATTTAAAGGATGTGTACCGACATAAGCATTAAATGTTGCAAAATCAACAGGAACAAATTCAACCGTATCACCGCTTGAAGTCGTCAAGCCTCCGCCTGTTCCCGTGCCGCCTGGGGCCCCTGGATCAACCGGGTTAGTAACAACAGGTGTTGAGTCAGCAGGAGGTGTCGCATCGCTCTTTTTAGACGAGCAACCAATTCCAACAAAAGACACTATAAATAGTAGAAACAAAATCTTATTTTTCATACACTCCTCCTTCAAAACTGAAGGCTCTGTCTAAATAGTATGCTAGTTACATACCACTTTTAAAACACGTGCCAACACCCCCAAACTCCTTGTTTCCTAGGCGAATCTCATAGTGAAACAAATTATGGAAATGCTCGGTTTCACCAAACACTGACTTTTTTTGCGACCGTGTCTCAAGTAGAGACATATCAAGAATGGACAAACTGACGAATAGACTTATAAACGAATTGCCCAGGAACACCTCTATTTCACAATTCAAGTCTTACCTACGAAATTCCGTTCACGTTTACAGTTACCAATTGTTAAAAAAATAGACTGCTGACTTCTATTTAGTCGGCAGATTACGTCTGAAATCTTGATTTGAATCATTCGATTTGCAGAGTGAAAATCGAACCTATTGGGTTCAAAAAAAATAGAGTATACTAGCAGTCAGTAGACTAACAGTTATAAACGAGGGGGATATCATATGTTCGGAGATAGCAATGACTATAGGTTTAAAATGGACTTAGACTCTGCAAACCATTTAGGAATCGAACCGGAAGCGGCAAATAATGTTGCCGATAATTCGCTTTATGACTCGCGCAGCGGCTTTAGTGACATCGAATTGCTATCGTCCTTAAGCGGGTCTAATGAAGACGTCCCTGTAGCCCAATCACAGGATTCAGTTTCAGAATTTATCGCAAACACGAATGTCTCGGTTGAATTTAATAGCCAAGGCGACCCTCAGGCTCAATCCCATGCTAGCAATGATAGTGGTGAAATTCAGAACCCGTTGGCATCAGGAATGGAAACCATTTCAACTGATAATGTGGCCTGGCTGGACCAAGACGACTACTAATTCAATACTAGACTAATCTGCACTCTTTTAATCGGCCGCCCAGAGCGGCCGTATTCATTTTTATCGCCTTAGGTTGTAGGCAAATCTACACCGAATCAAGACTTTTTGCCACTATAGGACCAAGACCGCAAAACCGATCAGAAAACGTGGGAAATCATAGAAAAATTCCGAGTCAAAAGCACTTTTTCAAGGATCATAAAATATCCTGGGCAGCACTGGACGCTGTAGCCGAGGGCCCGTCTTTTTCAAGTCAACTTGGCGTGCTGTTTTTATTTTTTTTCGCTGTCTGCTTTTTTATTTACTCTACAAAAGCCAAAGTTCCGGTCGTAGTTGAAGGTCCCGGGCGGATTGTATCTTCGATGCCTTCAGTAGTGATCCGATCGCAGACCACTTTCACTGTCGCACAAATTAATGTTCGCGACAATGATGTGATTCGTCGTGGAAAGATTTTGGTCACAGCAAAAGAGAGTCTATCGCCTGAGAGTCTAGAAATGCTAAGGGAAATGATTAAAAACCTTCAAAAAATAAATGCCCTGCCTGACGCCAGTTTGTGCTTAAATTGTCGTCCTAGTTTGCAAACACTGACCCAGATTTACCTTGGATTAAGAACTCAAGGTGAAATGCTCACTTTACTTGCCAATATTAACGATCAAATTCGGCATTTGAATTCCGTTATTGAAACCTACAGTGACATAGAAAAAAGCGTCGCAACGAACCGAATTCAAATTAAAAACGCAGAAAGAAAATTAGCAGAAATTAAAAAAAGACGCGCTCAAGTAGCCCTAGCTAAGGAAGTCGAAGAACTTGAAGCCATGCTGGTTCGGGAAAACAATGAAATTGCAGAAAAATTCAGGCAAGGAGCGGCCCAGATCAAAGAAGCCCGCCGAACCCTTAAGGCACGTACTAAAGAACTGGTTGATCGCACAGAACAAATTGGTAAAACCTATGCCGTTACGGCCCCTAGCGACGGTAAAGTTTCAAACCTTAAAATCAATGGTACAGGCGAGCTGGTCACGGCCGGACAAGAAATAATGGAAATCATACCTGCCAACAGTGAAATTATGGCTCTTATTGAAGTGGCAAACAAAGACATTTCAAATATTAAAATTGGCGACGATGTAATTGTTTCGATTGATTCTATGCCAGAGCTCGACTTTGGAAGTTTGAATGGAAAAATTTTGGATATCGTGAATGCCGAGTTCGAAGAGGTACAGCGGGGCCCTGCTAATACGAATTTTAAAATTAAAGTTTCAATCCCAAAAACGGTCCTTTCAAATGGATCCACAAAAAAACCAATATTGCTAGGCATGACACTTAAGGGCCGCGTGGTTACACGATTTGAATCTTTAGCGAAATCTATTTACCGCGTCTTGTTTAGAGTGAAAGAAAATGTTAAGGTCAGCCAATGAGCGGGATAAACGATAACTTATCCAGCGCACAGGCGTTTAAATTTTTAACTGGCCCGGAAGTTTTTGATAGCCCTTTTTTGACCTCTTTAAAAAGTTCCAGTTTTCTGCGGTTTTTCCCTGAAAAAATCGATGCTATTTTAGCGTGCGGCGAAATCCGCACTCACCGCCGGGGAAGTGTGATCGTTTCGGCCCACTCTCGTCTAGAATTTTTGCTGATTCCACTGAATTGTCCTTTGCAAATCAAGATTTCTCGAGAAAGCATCGGTTTAGATAAAGTTATTGATTCAGTTTTACCCAACGAACTCATTGGCTTTCGAGAAGTACTAGAAGCTGTCGACTACCCGTTCGTCGTTCAATCTGTTTATGGTTCAGCGACAGTATTTAGTGTGCGTCGTTCTGATTTTCTAAATATATTTACGGATCCATCAGATCTGAAACAAATTGCATTATTGACGGCCTCTAAAGCACTATTTCATTTTTTCAATTGGCTTTTGGATCAAAACGTTTCCCTTGAAAATGTTCGCTTGCTAATGAAAAGCCACATAGAAAAAACGACGGTCATCAAAAACTCGCCGATTCAACTCAAAAACAAGGCACTGATTTTCATTGAAGATGGGACAATATCAGCAGAGAAAATGAATTCCGAAGATAGCATTAAAGTAAAACTTCAACGCGGACACTGGTTAGGCGCATCTGGATTTCCTGATTCAAGCACACGGCGTTTTGAATTCAAAGTCGAAGAAACTGCCACACTGCTATTAATAGATGTACAGATTTTAATGACTTATATACCACAAGCGGTTTTAGGAAAAATGGTATCTGAACCAATAATTATGAATCTACTTAGTAAGTATGACTCGACTATTGAAATTAGCGATTTGGATTCCACTCCAGAATCCAAATCTTTGTCAGATTTTGGCTGGGAAATAGATCAAAAGAAAATTAGAACTACGATAGAGCCATCGGTGTTTGCCTTTACAAACCTTTGGAATCTTCTTGTGTTTTTAGATCATCCAACCAATGAAAAGCAAATTCTATCGCTTGCAAAAACGAGATCATTTGTAACTCTAGGCTCTACGGCGCAAATTATAGAAGAAATGGGATTCTTTTGTAATATTATACGTATACCCAAAGACGCCAGCTACACCGCTAAGTATCCGATGGTCCACTATGCTTTAGGACGGCCCCTTTTAGTGGTAAAACTAACTAAGAAAAAAGTTATCTGTTTGGATCCTGAAAAAGGTTTGGTCAGCGTTTCTCGCATCTACTTCCAAACGATTGGAACCGGCTATTTCCTAGAGGTGATGGACTCGCCAATAAAGACAGTCACTAAAAGGTCAGCGAAAATTTCTCAATTGAAACCAGACGCCGCCGGAAAAATGTTACTGAAACACTTTTTTAGTTTAAATAAGAGTGATTTTAGAAACGTTTATATCTTTAAGCTTTTTCAATCGGTCGCTATTTTGGCCGTTCCAGCCTATTTATTGGGTCTAATAAATCAAACCGTTGGATTGAACAAAATGGATCATATGAGCACCTACCTTACGGGCCTTTGCCTGTTTATTGGGTTTCAGATGACCGCAATTTTATCATACAATTTTTTTTCAAATTCGATTACGGCCTCTTTCAAAACTAAAATTCAACCTTTTTTCTTCAGACTGTTCATACAGCAACCGAGCAACCAAATGACTGCCATAAAATCCGGTATTATAAAATCAAGAATTCAGATGGTTGAATATGTCATGTCTGGAATACGCGCTAATAAAGTCGATATAAAACAATACTTGCTGACTCTTGTTGTTTGCTTGCTGTGCATTGGTTTTTACGTGTGGCAATCCGCAGTCGTGCTATTAGTATTTGCTCTCGCTGGAGTGCTTTCAGTCGCTTATTTAAGACGAAACGTCGACTCTGAAGAAATGAACTCATCCCAAGCCCGTCAAGAACTGAATGATTTAATCACTGATTTGGTCAAAGGATTTGAAAGTATCAAAATTGCTCGTGCGGAAGTCTGGATGCGAGATAAACTAAGAAGTAAATTCACCAGCGTAAGTCGAGCGGCCTTGTCGCATTCTAAAACGAACTCGGGCTATACGTTTATGGGACGGGCTATTTTCCAAACTGGAATCGCACTATCACTTTTTGTAGCTATCGACCAGAGCTTGAAAATGAATGTCCCGCCTCATAGCGCCATGGTTTTGACTATGTTTTTCAATTATTCTTTGGGTCCATTTCTTGGGCTACTCAATGTCTTTTTCAATTTTCAAATGCAGGGACTTTACACGATGACCGGTCAGTTTGTTAAAATGGATACATCCGAACAGACAAAGACTTTAAAAGCGGTAACGTTAGCTGGAAATATTCGCTTTGATCGTGTCAGTTTCCGCTACAATGATAAGCTCCCCTTTGTTTTGCAGGATATTAGTTTTACCATTCAAGAAGGTGAATCTGTTGCCATCGTTGGTCCTAGCGGTTCGGGGAAATCGACGTTGGCTCGATTGATTGGAAAAATGACCGAACCCACATCAGGTAAAATTTTCTTTGATGAAGTCGACGCCCGAATGATAAACCCGGCTTCGTTTCAATCTCAAATAGGATTCGTAGCGCAGACTCCAACATTTTTTTCTGGTACCATTGCGCAAAATATTTCTTTGAGTGGTGATGTGATTGACTCTAAAACTATATTAAAAGCGGCACAGATTTGCGGGGCCAATGCCCTCATTGAAAAACTACCAGGCGGCTACTCCTACAAATTAAAAGAAGGCGGACGAGGCTTATCGGGCGGTGAGCGCCAACTGATCGCAATGGCCAGAATGTTTTACTCAGATCCGAGTATCATAGTTCTTGACGAAGCTACCGCGTATTTAGACAAAGTCGCTGAAAAAGATGTTTCGGACAGTTTATCAAAAATCAATTTACATAATACAATCATTTTCGTCGCCCACAATATCTCGATGGCAAAAAAAGCGGATCGGATTTTAGTTGTGAAACAAGGTCGCATTATTGAATCTGGCAATCATAACACTTTACTATCACTAAATGGCGAGTATGCCGAACTCTATAGAAATCAGGTGGGGTTTAACTAATGATAGTCAGCATCAACGCCTACAGTAAAATTTTAAAACGTTCCGTATTAGAATTCATCCCAGAATCTGATTTTCCCAAAGCTTTACAAAGTGCACAGATTCAAAAAATCGATAAAGGGCAAAAAATTTCTCGCGAAGATACGCCAGGCCATTTGTATCTCGTTCTTGAAGGCGAAATTTCGGTACGGTCCAGGCAAGGCGCCGAGTTAGATCGGCTTAAACCGGGTCAAACTATGGAACTGCGTCCTTTAATTTTGAATGAAAAATCTTGGCAGTTCGACTGGGTTGCTGAATCCAACTGTGTTTATATGAAGATTCCTTGGTTACCCGTTCAAGACGGTTTGAAAAAAAATAGCGAGGCCTATAGCTATTTGGGTCGAATGTCGAGTTCCGTTATCTTACAAAAAATGAAGCGCGATATGCGAGCGATTGGCATGCCTTACGAATCGATTGTAAAAGTCGTGTCCCGATTAAAATTTGATACGATTGAAAACGTCGCCAGCAAAGCTAAAGGCAGCGTATTCTGCATAGTTCAACAAGGTGAAATCAATGGTTCTGTCTTATTAAACTCCTTAAAAAGAAATGTGGTAACCTATCAAGCCGGCGATGCCATTGTAATTGATTTTCTGCAACTCACAGTGAAGTACTCTGGCAGTCAGGATAATAAAATTTGGTATTTAATCGGGTCCGAATCAATGGATGCGGGTCTTGTTCTGGAGTTTAAAAAATATCTTGATGTGTTTAGCATTTCTGGAATGCGGGCGCGGCAATCTCGATTGGAAGAAACCACAGCCATTGGGCAAAGCGAAAAAGTATTGGATCGTAAGTTTGACGAGGCCCGACCTGAGCCATTGAGTTTAAAAGCGAAAGCGCACTTTTACTTTCTAAAACTTTTTCCGCCCTTAATGGAAATCAATCACGGCGATGATCGCAGTTTGGTTTCTATTATTGCTACTTTATCCTCTAGGATGGGGTACCCGATGGGACATAAGCGAGCCGATGCTAAAGTGAAAGGCCTGATAAGTTCTGCGTCTTTAGACGGTTTAGAAAAACTCAGTATCTCTTTGGGTTTTGATTGCTATTTTTATGATTTTGATGAAATTCCTCAAAACGAAACAATTTGGCCGCTGATTGTCCATTTAGACAATGGCCTGCAAATTATTTTTGCCACTTATAAAGATGAAGCCATCGTGGGCGATCCCGAAACCGGAGACGTTTCGGTATTAAGCCTAGCCGAGATTCAAGCCCGAAGGGTGGATACCCGCGCTGTTTCTTTATTTCCCGGTGTTGGAATAAAAACACGTCCCGATCCTGACGTTCCTACACTTTCGTTTGTTAAACTGCTGTTTGAGCACAAGAAATGGGTGGGTCTATTTTTTGCCGCTGGAATGTTAGGTTTTCTTTTTGAACTGTTGCTGCCTGTAATGATTCAATATTTATTCGATAGCGTAATTATGACTAAAGAAACCCACATGCTGGCCCCTATTATTGGGTTGTACATTTTTTTAGCTATCACGAGTAGCTGGCTAAGTGGCTTTAGTCAAAAAATAACGTCAGATATTGCCGCTAATTTTGTTTTCAATTTAAAAAATCGAATTCTAAAAAGAATTTCGGTCCTGCCCATCGAGACGTTTAGAGGTTTTGGCAGTTCAGGAATTTTAAGTCGGATTTCTGAAATCGATCAAATGGGACAGATTCTGACGACCGGTGTGTTCAATAGCCTTTTAAGTATTTTTCTAATTTCTGGTTCTTTATGCGTATTGTGGCTCTATCATCCTACGTTAGTGTTTGTAGTTGTGCTCGCGGCCCCATTTGAAATGATACTCTCTTTTTTATTTCGTTCTCGGATTGCCAAACTGAAAATAGATGATTCCAGAATCCGCTCGAAAGAAAATAGAATGTTGATGGAGCATTTCACGTCTGCTGAAGATATGAAGACCCTGAATGGCCAACTGACTACTCGATGGCGTTTTGAGCTATTAGCAGCCTCGGCAGCGAAAAACTTCAAGCACCAGGGGCTAATAAATTCATTTTTTCAAGTTATACATTTTTTAATCGCTGAAAGCGTGAAAATAGTCTGCCTGCTGCTGGCTCTTAAACTATACACCGACGGTACTCTTTCATTGGGCCAGGTCATTGGCACTTCGTTTCTTATTCCAAAAATATTCTCGCCCCTACAGATGTTAACTACAAATTTCTTTCAGTATCTTTCTATCCGGCCCATCTTTTCTATGATTAACGATTTTATTTATTCACCTATGGAAATTCTTGGGTCGTCTCAAGATTCAGCATCGCAAGAAAAGCTGCTTGGTGGAATTGAGTTTCAAAATGTAGATTTCAGCTATGATTTGAATCCTACATTAAAATCCATCAATTTTAAAATTAATCCCGGTGAAAAAGTTGTAATTCTGGGACCCACTGGATCAGGAAAATCAGCCATCGCCTACCTGATCGCTGGAATGCACGAAGCCAATGAAGGCAGGATTCTGTTAGATGGTCGCCGGTCAGATGAATGGTCCTTAGCGCATATTCGATCGTCCGTGGGTTTGGTTTCGCAAGAAGGTTCTTTATTTGGTGGATCGATAATTGAAAATATTGCGTTAGGTGACACGACCCCAGATCTCGAAAAAATTCAGCGAGTAGCAGAAATCGTAGAAATGGACGACGAAATTTTGTCTAAACCAGGCGGATACGATTTTATTTTGCAACCCGGCGGCCTTGGCGTAAGTGAAGGGCAAAAGCAGAGATTATTGATGGCCCGGGCACTTTACAAAAACCCTTCGTTCTTGGTTTTTGATGAAGCAACAAGTTACCTGGACCCAAGCATAGAAAAGCGAATCATTGAACGAATTCTAAGACTTTATAGTACCAAGACCATCGTATTTATTACCCACCGTACCCATTTGGCTACCAAAGTAGATAAAGTATTTTATTTGGAAAACGGAAAACTAGCCGAACTTGGTAGTCACAATGATCTGCTTACTCATGGTAAAAAGTATTATGACTTTTATGTTGCCCACTTAGGTCTTAGTTAAGCCGCTAATTTCCTAGATTGGTTACCAAAATCCAGTACAGCGCGGCCTTGGGCGGGATCGATCTTTTTGGCCCCCTCGAAATTATGATTTTGCGATACTATAAAAGTTGATGCGAATCCTATTTTGTATACTGTTTTTTCAAACTTATTTGTTTGCCATTTCTGGTCGTGATCGTCGCCCAGCACAATCCATATACACGCGAGATCTTTTTTACCGGCAACTAAAATCGGAACTAGAAAAATCATTTTTCCCGCTTCTAAAACAAAGGGCCCAACAAAAAATTATCGCTGACAAAGAACTTGCTGCCAGCAAAGATCCGTGGTCGATTTCCCAATCACTGAAGGACACATCTAAGTCGACGTCTGAACCCAGATATTCAGAATTACTTGCAACCACGAACTTAAAATTTGAAAATCCAAAAGGTTTTGTATTTCAATCCTACGTTGATTTCTTTGATGCCACACAATTGAATGCGAGTTCATCCCGATTTGCTAGAAATGATTTTGGATTTAGTTTTAGTCAAGACCTGATGACTTTGAAAAAAAAGACTCAATACCAATTTAACATCGAACTTGTAGATATCCAAAGTCGTGCCACGCTCGCATCCAAAGATAAAGGCTATTTAGCCCAGGTTTTAAATATGGTAGATATGTCGTTTACATTATTTTCCAGTCTGTGTAAAAAATCAGATCTAGAAAAAGCACTCACTACAGTGCAAGGAACACTGGCCGTAGCGCAGGTTCAGAGGCACGCACGAACAATCTCGACAACGGAAATGCTTCGTGTTCGCTCGACCTATTATAACGTTAAACGACAAGTCGATGCTATTAATAAACAAATCGTTTTAACCCAAGATCGATTTTATCAAATTTCAAATTCGGCATTTCAAAGGGCGGTGGAAATGTCCAAGGGACCCTTACAATGTGACGAATCCGTTGAGGATCTTAAAAATATTGAATTGCCTACCGACGAGGAAGTGGACTCTATTGTAAACAGGCATCCCGCTTTTCAAGAATTGTGGATAAATCGCGACGCTATAAAAAAACAACTTGAGGCCTATCGAAACACGAGAAACTTAAAATTAAACGCAAGCCTAGGTTACGATCAAATCAACAATGAAGCACGAATCACACCAGCCTACAATCAAGTCTACGTGGCCTTGACATTGACTTATGAATTTAAAGGAAAAGAATTTGAAAGCCGCAACAAAGTTTATTTTGAACAGCTTCACGGTCTGTCCGTTGATCAAAAAATCCAAGAGCAGGCACTGATTCAGCAACTAGATGACCTGATAAAAACGGTCCGGCAGAGCCAAAATCAAATACCTATGGTTCAAGACTCTATTACCAATGCGACTCAGTTGCTGAAAATTATTGAAACTCAGCAATCCATTGGGCAATTGGATGCATCTGCGATTGATAGTGCATTTCAATCTCAAATATCGGCGCTTGCTGACATGCGGGACTTAGGCGACTCTATCTATAGAGCTGCAACCAAACTCAGTGAATTGAAAGAAGCCACCGCCGCAAGTCCGGCTGAGAAATAGGTTTTTTATGGTTCATTTCCGCCAGGTACCCGTTTAAATAGTGCATCGAAATCTTCGGGAAACAATTCCTGCACGCTACCTGTTGGAATGGTTGGGGCAAGATCGTTTACAACCTGGTGTAAGTTGACATTTGCGATACTAGGGTCAACGGTAAGAACACCCCCACTACTGCCGTTAGCAAGTCGATTGGCACTAGCTACTTCGATGCTATTGAAGGGAGAATCGCTATTTGCTAAAAATGTTTCAACAAGGTTTAGCCGACTTTGGTTGAAATTTTGACTACCTCCGCCGTTCCAAACATATCGCTGTCCGTTCGTGTCCTCGACGACTAAAGTAGAACCCTGAGCAACTTGGTCGTCTGCCCAATTTACGTCATTTCGTATGGACACATTTCCATGTGCATCAATTTGATACGCTGTCATCGATGCATTTCTATTCATGCCCTCTACACTGGCACCATTCGAATCTAAACTTCCGTTCGGACTTCCACCACCAACAAACCGGGCATCGTCGGTCACCGCTCTGCCAACGCTTATCGCGTCGACATTGGAATGGCCCGATACTATATCAACGCCTGCGCCTTGGTGACTAATTGCTGGGTTTGGTGAATTATTCGCAGCAACCTCTGGACGACGCATGGTGAATTCGGGTTGCCCTGAATTAAATGGGTCAAACTCTAGATCCGTAAAACCTAGTGATGCACGCACTCTATACGCTGGGGTTTCCATGATGGCTGATCTCATCGCATCCTCAACTTTAGCTCCATCGTTCAGAGCTGCTTTGAATGCTGCGGAGTAAACAGCTAAATTATCGTCTTGTAGTGTACCCGCCTTAATGGCATTTATTTCCGGATGTTCATTCAAAATTTGCGCAAAAACTGCCTTAGAGACCCCTTGACCTTGCGCCCCAGCTTCAACGTCCAGTCGCTCGATGTATAACGATCCGCTCGGTTCAATAGTGTAATCGACATGCGCAATTTTACTTCCATCCACAGCACTTAAATCGGCCTCTCGATATTGCGTCCCATTGGCCATGTCTCCACGACTACTAGTCGTATAAGTATTTCCAGGGAACGCTTCATCGACTCTTGCGATAGCAGCGACGCCATTCGAATTTGGCTCACCTGAAATAGAGTGCACTGGGACATTTGGATCAACATGCACCACTCCTCCACCTTGGCCATCATGCGCGATGTCGCCCAAAACAGGATCAATATGGGTAGCGGCTCCTGAGTTTGGCACATCAACCGCTGTCATTCCATTGTGCCCATTCACTGGAGTCACATCACCTAACACAGGCTCAATGCGGGTTCCAACGCCCACATGAACGTGCCCCAATCCAAGTGCATTATCAATCGATCGGATTCCAACACCATCTGGTGTTATACCACCGGCCGCATCGATAGCTACTCGGCCAGCTGTCGCTCCCGCAGCCGCTAATCCATCGACAGTAACGGCCACATCAGCTGTTACTGCGCGAATAGCCGCTGAGCCACCGACGATAACAGACGCTGCCCCGGTAAATTCTATCATGGCAACGGCCACCTGTTCTGGTGTGGCGTGTGGATCAGACATTACCTGAGCCGCATGATTTAATGCGCCCACAGTGCTTTCGTAAGCCGCATGGGTTGCGCCGCCCGCAAGGACCAGGGCAAATTCACCTGCACTGCTTGTATTGGCATCTACACTTTGAATAAAATTAATTCCGCGGGTCGCTAATGCATCAACAACGGCTCCCATGGCTTCTCTCGGACTCAAGACTTGTCCATCTATTGTACGACTCGTTAAAAAATCACTAAGAGCGCCGGTTGCACTGTTGTAGAGTGCCGAAGCCCCATCTGGCAATTTTGCTAAATTGGCATTAACTGTATCTGATAGTGAAGTCGCGGTAGTGTTACTAGGAGAAAAATCAATTCGCCCTTCGCTATTTACAGGAAGTCCACCACTTCCGTGGTCTGCCCCTTCATTGAAGAGTCCATCGGCCCCGCCCGATTCAGTATGGCCAGTGGATCGTGATCCAGTGACTGTGATCACTTGAACTTCGACCAAATGAACAGCGACTCCGCCGGAGGTAAATCCAACAACGCCGGACTCGCCCTCTTCCGCTAGTCGAAAACCACTCGGAACATTTCCAGCCGTAACGTGCTGAGGCTCTGTCAGCGGTGTAAGCGGTTGTCCGTCTTGTAATCGCGAAACCAACAAATCTTCTCGGCCGTTCATTACATAATGAGTAGCCGCATCTAAATTACCTTGATTCAATCCAGCGCCATCGGGGTAAAGCACAGATAATATCTGTGCGGCCCTTTGCGCATGTTCATCAGCTGAAACAGTAATGCTTCCTAAATTATCCATGTGTGTAGTTGGTACGCCCGTTAAGTGAGTGCCACTCGCATCAAGTCCCAACTGGGTTTGCCCAGTAGTGGCCGCTACCGTCGCATCCACGTGCCCCTGTGGGTGCGTATCAGCGTGATAGGGATCCACATCGTTTGCTGCCACATGGCCCCCCACGACTACATCAGAAACGTGTCCATTCCCATGATCGGGACTAGAATCAGCTGTTGAATCATGTGCCACTGCGGTTTGCGTGCCGGTCTGAACTGTGGCCACAGCATCCGAATGAACAACTGAACTTACATTTCCATCAGCATCATATAAGAACGTGGCCGAGCGCCCGTCATCAGTCGTAACTGTTTGTGAGTGTGATCCATCAGCAAAGTATTCGTGAGTAGAATTATCTGTAGCCACGGCACCGTTCACATTGTCAAAATGCGAATCGTGAGTTACCACATCCCCAGCGTTACCACCTTGTGAGCCGGAATCAGCGTGTGCAACCGCTACTGAACCCGTCGGGTCCGTCGTCAGCGCTGCATGGTTAGCCGCATTGATTGAACCAAAAGGTCCAGAAGCGTTGAAAAAAACTCCATCACTCCATGATCTACCCCCGCTACTAGAATCTTGTGGAAGGGGTTCTTGGGCTTGATAAATGGTTGATCGAACCAGATCACCGTGAGCATCATAGATAGCTTCTTGTTTCCCGCCCACAACTTCAGACCAAATCAAATGACCACCACCTGGAATGTCAAATCGCTGATCGCCAACTGGTAAATTGGGGTCTACCGGTTTAAAGTGAGCCAATGCATACCCTTCAGGTAAATTGTCGAATATATTCAAAGTTGAATTTCCTGGTGCCGAATCGTGAGTTACTGTCCCTGTGGCACTCGCGTCTTGCCCCACGTGGCCATTTAGGACTTGATTAGAGTCTGCAGTTGGATCATGGGTTAAATCGACCTGACTTGCTGTATGTGCCGGGCCGGTTGCGTCTGCAAAAGTCACAGAAGCAACGCTTCCGTCAGCCTCATGAGTAAAAGTGGCGCTGTGACCATCGTCCGCAGCCACTGTGTGTGTGAAGGATCCATCTGCATGATAAACGTTTCCAGAGTTATCAGTGCCAAAATCCGCGTTCACATCGTCAAAATGCGAATCGTGAGTTACCACAACGCCTCCGTTGCCACCTTGCGAGCCGGTATCAACATGAGCACCCGCCGAACCCGAGAGGTCCGTCGTCAAAGCGGCATGGTTAGCCGCATTGATTGCGCCAAAAGCCCCCGAGGCGTTGGCAAAAGCGCCGCCATCACCCCACAGCGATCCACCGCTTGAGTAGTCTTGTCGAGGCGGTTCTTGGCCTTGATAGTTGGTTGATCGCACCAGATCACCGTGAGCATCATATACAGCTTCCTCTTTCCCGCCCGGAACATCAGACCAAATCATATGCCCACCATCTGGTAGGTCCAATCGCTGGTCTCCCAATGGCAAATTGGGGTCTACGGGTCTAAAGTGAGCCAATGCATACCCTTCAGGTAAGTTGTCGAATATATTCAAAGTTGAATTTCCTGTTGCTGAATCGTGATTCGCTGTCGCTGTGACACTCACGTCTTGCCCCACGTGGCCATTCAAGGCCTGATTAGAGTCTGCCGTTGGATCATGTGTTAATTCTACGGCGATTGTTCCCGAATGCGCAGAGACGCTCGGATCGGCAAAAGTGACAGACGCTACGCTGCCGTCAGCCTCATGATTGAAAGTGGCGCTGTGACCATCGTCCGCAGTCACTGTGTGTGTAAAGGATCCATCTGCATGGTAAGTATTTCCAGAGTTATCAGTGCCAAAATCCGCGTTCACATTGTCAAAATGAGAATCGGCTACATGGCCAGGACCACCGCCGCCACTGCCGCTGTCAGCCCACATTCCGCCCATGCTTTTTTGAGGACCGTTTTCAGGATCATCAAATCTAAACGCATCGCCTGTATAGTCTGTACCACTTGTGTCCACGCCTTCACGTGGGGTGGTATCTTGCGCAACGGTGTGTCCTGATAACATGGTCGAAGTATCAGCCGCATGAGTGGCTGGTGCTGCGCCCGTATCAACTGCGTGAGCGTCCACGGGGTGACTTTCTGCCGCGCTAATTCCAAGCTCAGCTCTTTCATCATCTGTTAAAAAACTAATATTACTCGAAGGGACCTGCTGCAAAGCCACATGATCATCATGGATCTCAACTGTCCCAATAGAGTGCGAATCAGGCGTATCAAAACTAGTTTGAACTATATCAACGTGATCAACGTGCCCAAGGCTCCCACTATAATTTTCACTACCACCTGGCAACGATTGCGAAAAATTGACGGCATAAGACTCACTTGAGCCACGACCATCCTGAAAGGACGCTTGAAGAGAATCCATACTCGAGTCGATGCCATCGGAATTAAAAGAAGATATACCTTCTGCATGACCGGTGGGCATATTTTCTTCGCTCCATTCCATAGCGCTCTTACCTGGGGCCGATTCAGAGAATCGGACGTCATCAATATTAATCCCAATTCGCGCCAAACCTTGCGCGACGGAATCATAATTAAGACCTCTGGCTTCATAACTAGCGCGGCGATCATCAGAAGTGGTTTGGGCGCTATTGTTGTCCGCGTGAGTTGTCGTGGAAACTGGATCAGGGGATTCATTAACCAATTGATGAAATGCGGGCGAATCAAAGTGCTGATTGGCGGTCTCTGCCGCATGATCTTGATTTTGGACTACATCCTGATGAGGCTCCGTATGTTGCTCGACAACTACATCGATAGGTAGTTCAATAGGAACAGAATGATCAACCGGATCTTGATGGATCTCAGAAATCGCGTTCGGATTTACAATATCATTTGAATTTGAGTGATTGGAATGGTTATGCCCACTGTCAGCATCAAAACCGTCATCATTTTCCCATCTCATAAATAGCAAAGCCTGCTGGCTCAAAAGCCTTCTTACGTTTAATGACATTCAAATCCCCTTTTGATGTTCAAACAGTTAATATAGTATCGGAAAACTGAAGGATATTTAAACGATTTTGGGAATTTGAATGGAAGATTATCGATTTGATTCAAAACCATTTTCTCAAGGTGAGATTGTAAATTAAACTCGTCTCAGATTGAGTCCATTAGGAGCTTTTTATTTTTTTCAATACCTAGAAAATCGACGGCCAACTGCCGAAGACCCGCCGCTTTTTTATCAGAGTATTGACTAATTTCTGCCTGCAGTTTTTTCGAGAAATCTAATTCGTCTAACTTGAATTTTTGAATACCCCATCCGGACGCATTTTTGTAAAACGAGGCTTTAAAATTTTCTTCTGTAAGAAATCCATCCGCACCATTTGGGCCAATGGCAATCACATTGCGGCCGCAGCTCATAGCCTCATAAATGGATCGTCCGTACCCTAGGACAATATCAAAGCTTGGATACGTTTTTTCCATTTCCCAAATAGGATAGCCAAAATTTAAATCGGCAACCGGAAGCAATTCGATATTTAATTCCTTAAATACTGGCGCCAGTTTTAAAAAATAGTCTTTTCCTTTTCGACGATCGTTCAATAACACCATTTTTGGGTGTGAATTTAATTTCCAGTCGCAATTAAAACGGTCGGTATCGATAAAATTTGGTAAAAAACTCTGGCTTAAAAGAGGATACAGTTTTGAATAATGGAAATTCATAAAAGGACTCAAAGAAAACAAATGATCAACCAAATGTAAATCAATTGGTTGAAGCTCTTGTGCCGGCTCGCCCAATCCATGGGCTATAAAAAATCTTTTGGCCTTTATAACTTGACCTAAATTTAACGACTTTCGGTCGGAAAAAAAAACTAAATCAAATTTTTCTTTAGGCCAGTTTTTACCAACTGTGGTAGGGTAATTTAATTTCAAATTATCTTCGATAAGGGTCAGCTTGGTTTCCCTGAATACGATATGAACATGAACTTCATAGTTTTCACGGCTTAAAATTTTCGACAGAGTCCAATTAAATGTTGTAACCCCAGTAAGCCGATTATGACTAAATACAACCAATGCCTTTTTAATACTCAATTCTTAAGCCTCATTTAATACTTTCCCACTAGCAAACTGATTTGTGCAAACGCCTTTTTCACAATCTCTTCAAGCAATTGTAGATCTTCAGTAGTTTGTAAATTCACTTTTTCATAACGCCATTTTGTTCTCAACAGAGCATAGGCTTGCTTAAACAATTCAGAATCAATCTTAGTTTCGTCGCAATTTAGCTCGTTGCAAGCCCTCATCCATTCAATATTTCCAAGATTAAAGGTTAAATTATAAAGCACTTTAAAGTTTCCTTTTTCTAGAAAGTACCGATTGAAATCCACTTGTGTTCTAATTTTTAATTTTTCTAGCAGAAAAAAAATATCTCTGGCATTGAAACTGATAAAATCTGGGACATTGGGAACTGCAAGTTGATCGCGAACGTCAGGCCCATAAACTAATTTTGCATACTGCTTAATTATTACCGCAGGAAATATCAACGTTGGCCTTGGTTGCCATAAATAGTATATTTTCACATCGAGGACCTTGTCTTTTTTGACACCTAAAATATCGTAAATCTGATTTGATACGGATTTTAAATCAACCCGGGCCTTCTGGTCTGTAATGTAGAGCAAATCAAAATCGCTTTTAGGTGTGGCTCTCCCGTTAACCTGGCTGCCATATAAATACATTGTAACCGATTCAAGTTTATTAGAATCTTTCATTTTTTATCGATTTGCTAATCGCTGGGCCCTGCGAGATTTGGCTTCTTCGAAGCGTTTTTTATCAATCTCGTTTTCTAATATCAGCTCGGGCACTGTTGTAGGCTTTCCGTTTCCATCGAGCGCTACAAAAGTTAGGTAGGCAGAGGATGTATGAAACAGTTCGTTAGTTCTTGGGTTTTCGGCTGTAACTTGTACGCCAATTTCCATGGATGTTTTAGCGACAAAATTTACTTTTGATTTTAAGTTGACGACCCAGCCTTTTTTAACCGGGGCATAAAATGACAATTGATCAATACTGGCTGTAACCACATCACGGTTACAATGTCGTTGGGCCGAAATAGCACCGGCGATATCTATCCATGACATGATAGTACCGCCGAATATTGTATCTAATGCATTGATATGAACAGGAAGAACCAATTGGGTCATTATTACTTCAGAAGCCGAGACCGGTTTAGATTGAAGCATTTGATGACCCCATTAATTTCCCGTTTTCACAGGCCCATTTACATTCCCATCGCACCGATATCAGAGTTACCTGAACCACGGTTTAATTGGCTTGCTGAAGCTGGTAAAGTAGGCGCTGCTACGGTAGAGCTGCCTGCTGGAATTGTTTGAGTTGTTTGCGCACCAAACTGATTGTTAATGCTTTGAGTTTGAATGGCTGCATTGTTCTCAATTCTGTTATCATCAGACGAGAATCCAAGATGCGGAAGGCACCAAACGATCAATTGCGCTCTAGACTTAACGCTCATTTTTTTATAAATGTTTGTTAAGTGAAACTTTACTGTTTTTTCTGTAACAAAAAGTTGATTAGCCACTTCTTTGTTAGAAAGACCCTTAGAAACTAGTTCTGCTACTTCTGACTCTCTGTTTGAAAGTCCCTTTTGTATTAATGTATCTCTGAGCATCCTTGCTCCCTCCCGCTAAATTGTTGTTACCCTTAAGACCTTT
>JAYVPD010000146.1:0-21970 GCA_043757515.1 Pseudobdellovibrionaceae bacterium | reverse complement strand
TCTGAAACTGAAATTCAAAAAATGACAGATGATTATATTAAAAAAATCGACACTGTCGCCGGCGAAAAAGAAAAGTCGCTGCTTACGGTTTAGGAATTTAAATTTTGATGAAAGTTCCAAATCATTTAGCAATAATTATGGATGGCAACGGCAGATGGGCGCAGCAGCACCACCGGCCGCGTGTTTATGGTCATGTTAAAGGGACTCGCGTTGCTAAAAAAATTATACAAGAGTGTTCACGCCTTGGAGTTAAATATCTAACTTTGTATGCTTTCAGCACTGAAAACTGGCTGCGACCCGAATCCGAAATTACTTTTTTAATGCAGATTTTAAGACGCTATTTAAAGCGTGAGACCGAAAATTTAATTAAAGAAAATATTCGCTTTACAGTTATCGGCGAAATAGATCGCCTACCAATCGATGTTGTTACCTCGGTGAGTTCTGCGATGGAAGCGACTCAGCATTGCACTGGTTTAAATCTGATTTTCGCAATTAGCTATGGGTCTCGACAGGAATTAGCCCAAACGCTAAAGAGTCTTGTCGAAAAAGTAGCCACGGGTCAGCTTTCAATCGATCAACTTGACGAAGCCACTATTAACGCTCATTTGTCGACAAGTGGAACCCCAGACCCGGATTTAATTCTAAGAACTAGCGGGGAAAAGAGACTTAGTAATTTTTTACTGTGGCAAGCCGCCTATTCTGAATTTTATTTTACTGACCAGCTTTGGCCAGATTTTACCGAACTAGATTTAAAAGAAGCTTTTGAAGATTTTGGATCAAGAAAACGTCGATTTGGAAACGTAGTACATGAACCTAAAATCTTTACTAACTAGGGCTTTTTCTGCACTAGTCGCAGTCGTCGCGATTTATTTTCTCTATTATTTTCTTGGAAATAACGGTTTCAAAATCTTGATTCTTTTTGGGGTTCTTGTCGGAACTTATGAACTCATGGTAATTTTACTAAAGGATTCAGAATCCAAATCCAATAAGTTTGGTTTTTATTGCCTATCGCTAGCAATTTTTGGTCTATGTAGTTTTTTTCCTTCCTTTTCTGCAATTATTTTTGCTTTCATATCCATTGTTTATTTATTATTTAGTATTTTGATACTTCATAAATTTGAATCACTTGAAGAGTTGAACTCATTTCAATCAAAATCTATTATGGGATTTTTCTATATGGGCCTCTTGCCAAGTTTTATGATACAGATTTTAAACTTACCGCATGGAATGATCTGGTTCATTGGCTTGTTGTCTATAGTGTTTGCGGGGGACATCGGCGCCTATTTGGTAGGATTGAACTTTGGCAAAAATAAAATTATGCCTTTAGTTTCTCCCAAAAAAACAATTGAAGGATCCATTGGTGGAATTGCATTCTCAGTTTTCACAGCTCTGATTGTTTCTCACTACTTAGAACACATAAACCCTGTCGCTTTCGTTTTATTATCTGTTCCCACTTCTGTTGTGGCCCAGTTCGGAGATTTTTTTGAATCTGTATTAAAACGAGTCGCCGAAGTAAAAGATTCTGGGAAAATAATGCCTGGGCATGGCGGCGTCTTAGATCGAGTCGACGGCGTTCTTTTTGCGGCCCCCGTAATTTTGTTTGGCGCAATCGTTTTAGAGGGCCTTTTCGCGTAAGCAGACCTTTGTCAATTCGCAAGCAAGAACCCTTTTGGCCCTTTGTCCCGACCTAAGTCTTTTACTAAAATCAAATTTCCCATTGGCTATTTCTTAGATATAATTAAGGAATGGATTCAATACTCAATTATTTACATTCGGGTTTTACGCAAATTTTTTCATTTATTGTACTCCTTGGAGTTCTAGTGTTCGTTCACGAACTAGGGCATTTTTTGGTGGCGCGCTGGTGTGGCGTTCGTGTCGAAGTTTTCAGCCTGGGTTTTGGAAAAAAAATATTCCAGTACACTAAAGATGGCACCAACTATTGTATCTCTATAATTCCTTTGGGTGGATACGTTAAAATGTTCGGCGAGCAGCCCGGCGATTCAATTCCGGAAGATCAAAAGCCTTTTTCATTTTCGCACAAAAAAGTAAGTCAAAGGATGGCCGTCGTATTGGCGGGGCCTTTGATGAACTTATTTTTCGCATTTTTTATTTTTATGATTGTAGGCTCTTTAGGCGAAATGGTCAAAGGCCCTGTGGTGGGCGAAGTCCAGCCGGGCACTTTAGCTGAATCGTCTGGATTCAAAGCGGGGGATCGGCTTTTATCAGTAAACAATCATGATTTAAAATCTTGGGACGATTTTCAATCTGAATTGGATAAAAACCTGGATGCAAAAGTAGCCGTAGCGATCGAGCGTGAAAACACCAAAGAACACGTTTCTATTAGCGTTCCGGTAAAATCTAAAAAGAATCCCAATGTTGTGTCGTCAAAATCCATTATTGGGGATGTCGACGGACTGAGCCTCTATTCATATGCCGCTGTGATTGCAGTTGCCCCAAAGTCTCCTTTGGCAGCTGCTGGTATTCAGACGGGCGATCGAATTACCAAGATAAATGATATCGAAATAGTTAACTTTCGAGATGTCGCAAAAACTTTGGACTCTTTGTTTAATACGCAAAACAAAGCCAAGCCAACAGAGCTCATTTTTAAAATTTCACGGAACGAATATGACTCTAAAACAAAGCTCGAAAAAGATTTCACAATTTCCGATTTTGGCCCAACAGGTATTGCGACCACCGAGTCACTGAAAATCGAATCTACCCAGCTCTATGTGGACAAAGTAATGCAAGATTCGCCGGCTCAGGTTGCTGGAATAATGAAAGGTGACCGAATTGTCTCTATCAACGATCACAAACTGGTAGTTTGGGAAGACATTTTAAATACCATTAAATCCTTTTCTGGAACGGGCAAAATCAATTTGTCAGTTAATAGAAATGACGAAATTGTCAAAATGGAAATAACACCCATTATGACGACCCACATGACTGCTCATGGTACTGAAGAAAAGCGATTCACAATTGGAATCAGTCCCTATCTAATGTACGCGCCGCCGGAAACAGTTTTATTAAAATATTCCGATATATTTTCAATTATAGATCACGCCGCAGATCGGACTTGGGAAGTTTCTGTAATGACTGTGTTGAGTTTTGTAAGACTTCTGCAAAATGAATTGTCTCCTAAAAATATCGGCGGCATTTTTTCAATCGCGCAGGCAGCAAATGAAACTTTTAAAATTGGAATCAGTGCCTTTCTGCAAATGATGGCCTTGATTTCAATCAATTTGTTTATCTTAAACCTACTTCCAATTCCGATATTGGATGGCGGCCACTTCGTTTTTTACACCATCGAAGCCATTAAAGGGTCTCCGATGAGTTTAAGTAAGATCGAACTCGCGCATAAAGTGGGTATGATATTATTGTTTAGTTTGATGATCTTTGCACTATTTAATGATTTTCGCCGAATGCTCGGCTTCATGTAGTATTGTGAAATAAAGCATTGGGGCAGTGATGAAAATTCTTTCAATTGAAACGTCAACTGCTGAAGGCAGCGTAGCTTTTTTAGAAGATGACGTTGTTCAATTTGAAACCAAATCAATCGAACAAAAAAGTCATAGTGAGGTCGTACACACTTTTATTGAACAGGGCCTGCTGAAACTTAATTGGAAGATTTCTGAAATAGATTTGTATGCTACGACAGTTGGACCCGGTAGCTTTACGGGAATTAGAGTCTCTATCAATTCTGCAAAATCTTTTTCGTTTGTTTTTAAAAAGCCAATTATTGGAATGGATTCGCTGACTAGTCTAGCCCAATTAAACTATCCACTTGTTACCATCTTATCCCAAACTAAAACTATTAGTTGCATGATCAATGCCTATAAAAATATGGTGTATTTTTCGCAGTTTAAAATCGAAGACAATTACATCAAATGCACTACCGCTCCAACGGTGGTTCGGGTCCAAGATTTATACACTGTTATTGTTTCGCCAACTGCCGTTTTTGGTGATGGTTATCTAACTTATGAAACCCATTTTAAAGACGATCTAAAAAATCTGTGCATACGGCCACCAGGACTTGTTGATTATCCGACGGCCGGTATAAATGGCCAGCTTGCGAGTCGTGTTTGGATGAGTCGCCCGCACGACTCGGCTTTTGAATGGAATTTTATTTCACCCCTTTATCTAAGAGCCTCTGAAGCCGAAGAGAATAAAAAGGGCATAAAATACACACCACTTTGAGGTTCACATGGAATTAGTGAATAAAATCGCATCGTCGGAGACGAACAAAAAAAATATCTGGGCTGTGCAGTCAGGCAAGGGCGGCGTTGGAAAAACGTTTGTCACTTCGAGTTTGGCACTCACACTTTCAAAACTACAGTATAGCGTTTTGGTTATAGATTTGGATTTAAGCGGAGCCAATATTCACACAGCTTTGGGCTTAAATCCTTCGTATTTGAATTTACGTCACTATTTAGAAGGTCAAAAACCAATTTCAGAATTGGTAATTCCTACGTCGTACCCGAAGCTTTCCTATATACAGGGAATCTGGGACTCTTGGCTGCCGTTCAACATGACTGACTTTGACGAGCACAAATTCATCAATGATCTACGTGGACTAAATTTTGATTACATATTAATAGATTTTGGAGTGGGTCCATTTGAAAAATATTTTAATTTGTATCTTGAGTGCGATGAAAAAATACTAGTGTCATCACCAGAGCCAACAAGTATCGAAAAAAATTATCGTTTTATTGAAAGCTATATTTGCCAAAACTTGAAAAGTAAATCAACTCCAGAAGCCTTTGCGAAATTAATTTCAACACTTCGTGATTTTCGCCACAAATCTCTGGAAAAACCATTTTCATTTAAAACGTATTTAAAGGAAAATGAGGGACTCACTTTAGAGCCCTTCAATAAACTAAATCGTGAACCAATTAAGCTCATTTTGAATGGAATCAGAAGCCAATCCGTAGCGGATTTAGGTTATTCGATCAAGAGCGTTTGCAATAAATATTATGGGTTACAGATTGAATATGTTGGGTTTTTAGAATTTGATAATTCTGTTTGGCAGTCGATAAAAAACAGAGAGCCCGTTCTTATATCCCAGCCGTTCACTCCGGTAGCTGGGCAATTTTTAAATATCTGCAAAAATCTAACAGAACCCGAAAACTTGCGTGCTGTAGTATAAGT
The DNA here is from genome assembly GCA_043757515.1 of Pseudobdellovibrionaceae bacterium. Classification (GTDB taxonomy): domain Bacteria; phylum Bdellovibrionota; class Bdellovibrionia; order Bdellovibrionales; family Bdellovibrionaceae; genus UBA2316. Next base: position 16,825 of record JAYVPD010000146.1, on the reverse strand, counting down.
CAGCGTACTGGGCCTGGACCAAAGACTGACTAAGCCCTTTCCAGTGATTTAAATCGGTTTAGTCTTGAGTTTCCTATACTAAAATCGATATAATTTCCCTTAAGGACAGATAATTTAAAGGATTTAAATTAGGACAGACCTTATATGAAATCAAATTTTTACGAAATATTAGAACTTAACACTAATTCTGCTCAACACGAAATAACAACGGCCTATGAACGAGCTAAAAATACTTATTCAGGCGACAATCCCGCGATTTACACGATTTTTTCTGATCAAGAGGCACGTGAATTGTTATCGATGATTGAAGAAGCTTATTCTATTTTGGGCAACAAAACTCTTAGAAACATTTATGATCAGCGCCTTTTGGGACAATCTAAGATTAACCCTGAAGATTTGACCTATGATTCGATTTTAAATGCCAGTCGCCTGATTTTTCAAGAATCAAAAGTGGATACAAAAAAAGTTTCTTTTACTAGAAATGAAACTCTAGAAAAAGAAATTACGGAATGCGCCGAGTGGAACGGTGACATGATCCGTAAAGTTCGAGAATACAAAAACATTACTCTTGAACGACTTAGCGATACGATTAAGGTAAATTCTTATTATATCAAAGCCATTGAAGCTATGACTCCTAATAATTTGCCCGCCCCAGTATTTGTTAGGGGTTATGTATTGCAGATTGCAAAAGAATTGGGGTTAAATTCAAAAGCAGTCGCTGATTCTTATATGAAAAATTATAGCAAAGCTAATTAGATGAGTGAGCGGATCATTTTTACTGTCGATTCGTTTTTTTTGAATTTTCGTTTAGACAAATACCTCGCGGCCCAAACGCTTATTCAGTCTCGGTCCCGTGCGGAGTACCTGATTGACAACGGGTTAGTTACTGTAAATGGAAAACCGGCAAAATCGTCTTATAAACTTAAGGCTTTAGATCTGGTTGAAATAGATTTGCCAGCCCCCAAGCCTACTAATTTGGTCCCTTTAGATTTAAAATTAGATATTATTTTTGAAGATTCCGACCTCATTGTGGTTAATAAACCGTCAGGCCTGGTTGTCCACCCCGCTGCTGGCCATGAAAATGACACATTGGTAAATGCCCTTCTTTTCCATACAAAAGATCTATCCATGAAATTTGGTGAAGACAGGCCCGGTATCGTTCATCGAATTGATCGTGAAACCAGCGGTCTTTTGGTGGTAGCAAAAAACGATCTAAGCCATCAAAAATTGAGTGACCAGTTTAAACAACGATCCATAACTCGGTTATATGAGGCCGTTTGTGCTGGCGTTCCAAGACTGCCGCAAGACAAAATAACTTCGATCCTTGCGCGCCATCCTACAGATCGAAAGCGGTACGCGTCTGTGAAAGGGCCCTCTGATAAACTCCTAAGTTTAAACAAAAAACTGGTATGTGCACCGCCCGTTGGCAAGGTAGCCATCACTAGCTATAGGACTTTGAAATCCCGACCGACTGCCTCTTTGCTCGAGCTAAAGCTATTTACAGGTAGAACCCATCAAATCCGTGTTCATATGGCAGAATTGGGGCACCCGTTGTTGGGTGATAGGCTCTATTCGAGCCCACAAGCATTAAATAAAATAGCTTCTGAAATGAATTCAGACTTAGCTTTACTAAACCGTTTTCTATTGCACGCAAAGGTGTTAGGATTCGTTCATCCGACAACTGCTAAGCTGATGCAGTTTGAAGTCGATTGGCCTTCACAAGACAAGGCGTTTATAGAAAAGTGGTTTAAATGAGTATTTTTGTAAGACAGAAATCCGGTTTGAGTTTCGAAAACGATAAAATTAAAGTTTTTTTTGGTAACAAGATGTTCACTACCGGTCAGTTAACCGTTGAGAAAAACTTCGGACTGCATTCAGTAAAGCAAACTCACAGCGATGGGTTTTTCACTGTTGATGACGTCAAGCCAGCCAGCCCAACTCCGGATGGCGATGCGCTGGGAACTGTGCTCCTTAATCAGTACCTTTTTGTGAAAACGGCCGATTGCCTCCCAATTCTAATCCATGACCCTTTGACCAATCAAATCGCTGCCGTTCATGCCGGATGGAAAGGTGTTTCGATCTCAATTGTTCCGATAGTAATAGGAAAATATTTTGGGAAATCTAAAAGTTTAGTACTGTATGTTGGCCCTTATATTATGAAGCCCTCTTTTGAGGTTCGAATCGATGTGTTGGACCAAATTTTAAATTCCGTCGACAGTTCTATTCGAAGCCAAATTCAGGTGGATAGCCATACGGATAAATTCAATTTGGACCTTCTTGATGTAATTCGAGCGCAATTGTCCTTTGCCCACCCTAAAATAGTTTTTGATATCCAAGACTCTGGCGTTGACACAAAAGCCAGTACGGAATTTCATTCCCATCGTAGGGAACCGGCCACCAAAGGCCGGAATTTATCGTACATATTTTTAAAATAATTACTTTGTTTTTAAAAAAGCAGCTGGGTTGATTGTTGCTTTTGTTTTAAAATCGGGATCAACGCATTCGATAAGCTTGTCCGTCAAGTCACATGTCCGAACGACCGTCGTTTCTTTTGGGTCTTTAGCGTAAATAAAGTCTTTACCGGTTTTGCCTTTAAATGTGTCCATTGCCACTTTTTGAATCCCTTCGAACAAAAACTTTGTCCATGATTCTGGAGTAATGGAAATTGTGGCCGGTTGTCCAGTTTTGAATTGTTCCAAACTATTTTTTGAAAAAACAAAATCTAAATCAACACTATTTTGGCCTTCAATAATTGAAAGGGTGCCTGTATTATTGCTTTTCAAAGAAAAATTTAGAACAAACCGTAGTCCAGGTGTTGGCTTTTGGTTTAGCAATACTTTTTTATCAGACGTTTCTTTACCACTTGCCCGAATCGTTACCAGTTTGTCTCCAGTATAATTTTCAATTGAATACGTGATAATGTTGCCCGAAATTTGAGACGGGTCGACAGGTCCTTGGAAACGAACTTTAGTTGAACTTACCTCAACATTTGTTGTGTAAGCCGAATAGATTTTAATTTTTTCTGTATCTTTAACATTTTGTTTTTCAACGGTTGTAAAAAAATCCACAACGTCTTTGCTGGCTGGAAACTTAGCAAGCGATGATTCCGCGATAACTTTGTTAATTAACTCAGATTGATCACCTGAGCCACTAAATTTACAAAGTCCATTAAGTGCGTGTTTGATTGCCGCTAGCGACATTGGTGAGTCTATGACACTGTTTTTAGACGCAAATAGATCAACCAGCGAATCACCATTGGTTTTCAGACACGCCTGATATCCGGCTAGGTCCTTAATTACTCCGGCTGTATCCGCAGTTGTCTTCTTGTCTTTAGTTTCAACTTTTGCTGCTTCTTTTTTCACAGTTTGTGGGGTGGCTTGGGCCGGAACCACTGCTGCCCCTGCTGATTTAGTATCCTTCACTTCAGAAACAAAGGACTCATAGGTTTTTTTTCGTTCCGCTCGATCCATAACTTTTGCTTCAGTTTCAGCGAAAAACTTAATACTTTTAGTTCCATTTGGATAAGCAACTGTCGCAAGTTCAATAACTTTGTTTGTCAGGATTGAATTCAAGCCTTCCACTTTGCTTTCAATAGCCGCAACCTCGCATGAACCTGATGCTGCATACTTGGTTACATAGAGAACATTAGGAACTAGGTCGTCTTGGATTTTTTTTGCTGCTGCTAAACCTTTGTTAACTTTATCTTCAAAACACTTGTTAAATTTATCAATCGCCGCTTTGTCTTTTTCTTCCGGAGTCACTTTGGGCTGCGTCGTTGGAACTGTGGCAGTCACTTTTGGGACTTCCTTTTTTTCAACAGCTGGAAGCTCGATTTTGGGCGCCGGTGTTTCCACTTTTACAACAGGCTTCAAAGGGACCACAGGCGTGGCTGTGACTGGGGCAACAGTTTCTAATGGTGGAACGGGTGGAATAGGAACTGTTTTTGGAACAGGTACTACCGGTGCTGGATTCGCAACTATTGGTACAGCTACCTTTGGTGGCTCGGTCACAGTTTTTGCGGGAATCAAATCTTTAGACTCGGAAATAATTACTGCTCCCGGAGTATCGGCACTTGGCGAAGCAATTGGCCCATTTATAATAATCGCAGGCGAAGACGAATCAACAGTTGAATCGGCAACTTTTTTGGGATCTGTAACGGTTTTGTCTGCTTGAGCTTGAGGGTCCGCGGCTTTTCCCGGATCGGCAGCAGGCTGTGGGGGGTCTGCCTCAGGGGGCGTTTGTGATTTAATCGGCTGGGCTACCGGTTTGTCGGCGTCCGTTTTGGCTTTCGCTTGGGCAGGTTTTGAATTGGAAGTATTTTTCTTGGTACAACCGCCAACTAAAGTTAATGCAACAACAGCTAAACCCAACGTTTTCATGCTGATTTTCATAGGCCACTATCTCCTGTTAAAGACTACGATAGGTTCCATTTCAAAAATCGCATCACTTTTAAATGGTTATAACGCAATTGAAGTACGTTTTAGGTAAACTTGCTTAAAAAGGCACAATGAAAAGAAACAATGTCAAAAAGTTGGACATTCGACACCCTCTTTCTTGAAAAAGTGGGGATGTGGATTTAGGGGTTCCCTAAGGCAAAAAAAACCCCAACAGTGTTGAGGCTTTTTCAATTTCAATTTTCCAATTTCTAAAAATATCTACTGACTATCTCCAGCGGGCGGCGTTCAAAACTTGAACTGCTTTATCAACATTCAACCTACCACCAGAAACAGTAACACCCTTTAAAGAAGGAATCTGGTCAACACTGGCAAGCATAGCTTGTTTTAAAGCTAAAACTGCAGGTCCGGGTTGTGTGTAGTATCTTTGGATGAATCCTTCATTTGCCGCCGCATGAATTAATGCAATTGCACCCGAAACGTGGGGAGTGGCCATTGAAGTTCCTGTTAACAATCCATATTGGTTGCTTGGTAAAGTTGAAAGAATATTTGTCCCAGGCGCGCCTAAGTCAATTGATCGAGCGCCATATCCCGCTTGAGGAAATTTAGTATTTTCTTTTGTAGTATTAGTAACGGTAACTATGTATTCGCTCTGGCAGGTTGTTGGTACGTCACCTACGCGATCAACATCAACGTTTGCATTCGCAGTAGCCGCCGCAGATAAGATTCCCAATTGCCCCATTTGTTCATATAGGTCATTCCAAACTGGAAACTCGCCTGTTTTGCAATCCGCATTGTCCACTCCAAAACTAGAATTAGTAGCAACAATATTCGCACCACGTTGACCTTTTGTTTGGAACCAAAGTTTTTTCTGTTCGATTACGTAACCATAGGCTTTTGCTACGGTTGCTGTTGTGCCAGAAGCGCCTTGAACAGCCATTAATTTAATATTTTGATTTACTCCAGATACCCCGCGACCATTTCCACCGCGAGCACCAACAGTGCCCATCACGTGAGTCCCGTGCATGTCTGATGTGATATTCCCAGAATTATTAAATGCATTCCATCCGTACATATCATCAACGAATCCATTTCCATCATCATCTTTAGCGTTATTTGGAATTTCATTTTTATTTACCCAAATATTTTCTCGAAGGTCTTCATGAGTTAAATCAAATCCACCATCAACGACAGCGACCACGATATCGTGTCCACCTTTATCTTTTCCACCTGGAGTCGTTTGCCATACTTTGCTAGCAGAAATCCCACTGCCTTCAATCATATCCCACTGTTGATTCAGCATAGGATCGTTTGGTAACCCAGCGGTTAAATTTAAAGGCGCTCGCAAGAAAACATAGTGATTGGGTTGGGCATAAGCAACGCCCTTAACCTTGTAAGCGGCACCCAATGATTCTTGAGTGGTCGGTTTACCTTTTACTAAATACAGGTTTAAAGTTGTAGATACGACTTCTTTTACCTGAAGCCCTTGCGCTTGAAGCGCCGCTACTGCGTATTGAGGATTATAAGCACCTTGAAACCGAACTATAAATTCGCCTTGAACATTTTGACCCTGTTGAGGTCGGAATTGTCCGTGCGCAGTTTTTGAAAGGCCGACGCCTAATAATAGAGCAAATAAAGCTACAAGTGATTTCATGATAACCCCCCCCGGATTTTTACTTTGGATGAACCTAGTTTGTAAGTGTTTGTTTTAGCAATTGTATTGTAATTTTAACGCGATGCGATTTTTTATGTCTAGTATAAGTTTTTCTCGGTTTACTTGCGAGCAAACGCTTTGCGTTGATCTTGGTTTATTTGTCTTGTATTTTTGCACTACAAAATATTAATAAAATCGGCCCTTTACGCATTTTTTATGGAGGTTTTTGTGATTCAAGCTCGCTTAATGCTCGCGGCTTTTTTGGTGTCGATCACCGCTTTTGCTAGGCCCTTCAAGCCACTCAATGCCGGCCAGCTCGAACTTCAATTTCAACAATCTGTAAATTTTTTGCTAAAAAATGTGTCCCCAAATGATGGCCTTCGCGGCTCAATCATCGCGGCGCCCTCTCGATCTAATCCTGATTATTATTTTCATTGGGTACGGGATGCTTCTTTGGTAACCGATTCTCTTTTGGATATATATGAAGATCCTAGGTTCAACAACAGCGCGCTGAAAAATCAAATCAGAAGTATTCTATTGGACCATTTGCAATTCAACGCTAAAATTCAAGTTTCTAGCCAGTCATTTAAAGGCCTTGGGGAACCAAAATTTCTTTTGAATGGTCTTCCTTTCACTGGTGATTGGGGACGACCTCAAAATGACGGCCCCGCCTTGCGGGCCAGTATGCACACTCGCGTACTTGCTTTAGCTTTAAATGAAAAATGGCCCGAACTGAACCAATTATTGCCTATGCTTTATGGCGCCAATATTCCGGCTGACTCTTTGATCAAGCGAGATTTGGAATATGTTGGACATCACTGGCAAGAATCCAGCTTTGATTTATGGGAAGAAATTTACGGCATACATTTTTATACTCTTTTGGCCCAAAGAAAATCTATGGCGTTGGGATACTCTGTCGCCACTGCATTCAAAGATGCTGGTGCTGCTCAGTTTTATTCTTCACAAGCTCGCTTAATTTCTTCAGCTCTTGAAAACTTTTGGTCTCCAAGTAAGGGCTTTATTGAAGCAACACAGTTTATTCAACGTGGGCGCGGGAAATCTCAATTAGATTCTGCTGTTTTACTGGCAGTATTGCATTCTGAAGTTCAAGACGCGCAGTTTTCCGTTGCCGATCCCCGGGTTTTGGCAACGTTTCTAAGGCTCAAGGATACATTTAATTCTATTTACACAATAAATAACAACAAAGACTATGGAACTGCAATTGGTCGATATCCTGAAGACACTTACGATGGGTACAAAACTAATTCGCGCGGAAATCCTTGGGTCTTGGCCACGGCCGGTGGCGCAGAGTTTTTGTATCGCCTTATTTCTAACCACATTAGAAATAAAAGAATTCAAATTAACGACGTAAATCGTGACTATTATGCAAGCCTAGGCGGAAATCCGATGTTAAAATCAGGGCAGATTTTAGGAGTCATGGACCGCGACTATTCACTCATAATCAAAGGGCTATTTGAAGAAGCCGACAGTTTTTTCAATCGGGTTTTATTTCATCGCAACGCTGACGGATCGCTGTCTGAACAAATCAATCGAGAAAATGGATTTTTGCAAGGTGCTCCGAATCTGACATGGAGCCACGCAAGTGTAATCACTGCAAAGCTACGCCGAGATCAGGCGCTTTCGTTTGCGCGCTCGTTCTTAAAATAAATAAGGGGACTTTTGTATATGTTTAGTAAATTATTTTCCATTCTTCAAAAAGTGGGTCAATCGTTAATGATTCCCGTTTCTGTTTTGCCAGCTGCTGGATTGCTGGTGGCACTTGGTCGGATACTTAAAGACAACACGGAAGCCGCTTCGATAGCCCACAAATTGGGTGAAGTTTTTTTCAGTGGTGGACTAGCTATATTCGAACAATTGCCAGTGATATTTGCAATGGGAGTTGCTGTTGGTTTTACCCAAGGCGCTGGGGTTGCTGCGCTGGCTGCTGGAGCTGGGTACTTTACTCTTTTCAACGTATTAAAAGTTGTTTCAGGATTTTCTCCAGACGTTATGGCCATTAATACTGGTGTTTTTGGTGGCATCGCCTCGGGCGGCTTGTCTGCGTTTATATACAATCGGTATCACATGACTACCCTACATCCCGTTTTTGGATTTTTTTCTGGCAAGCGATTAGTTCCAATTTTGGCTTCGGCCTCATGTCTTGTCTTGGGTCTTGTTTTAGGTGTGTGCTGGCCACCGATTCAAGCGGGCATTCATTCTGTTGGCTTGATGGCTCTTAATTCTGAATTTGGTCCAGCAATGTACGCAGCTGGCAAACGATTGCTCATTCCGTTGGGATTACATCATGTTTATTATCCTCCTTTTTTATTTGAATTTGGCGAATTCGTAAATTCTGCTGGCCAAACGTTAAAAGGTGATTCGGCTCGGTATTTTGGTGGCGATCCTTCAGCGGGAAAATTTATGGCGTCTGAGTTTCCCATCATGCTTTTTGGGCTACCCATGGCGGCTCTTGCTATGATTTTGCGTGCAAAGCCAGATCGACGCAAAGCAATTGCTGGAATTATGATTTCTGCTGCTCTTACTTCTATAATCACGGGAATCACTGAGCCTATTGAATTTGCCTTTTTATTTGTTGCACCCGTTCTCTATGTTTTTCACGTTGCCTTGGCTTTTTTGGCTGGAATGTTGACTTATCAATTTGATATTCATTTGGGCTATACATTTTCAGCATCACTGATTGATTTTGTTTTAGGGTTTTTTAATCAAAAAAACAGTATGTCATTTTGGCTGATCGTGGGGCCCGTCATCGGTGCGCTTTATTTTGGAGTGTTCTATACTTTGATTCCTTTGCTAGACTTGAAAACACCCGGTCGAGAAACCGAAGATGAAGCCGCTACAGACCAAGCTGTGAATTCAAATTCTCAATCCAATCGAAGTGTCGAGATTTTGGCAGCTTTGGGCGGTGCTGCAAATATTCAATCAATTGATGCCTGCATCACCCGCCTAAGATTGCAGGTTGCTTCCCCAGAACTAGTAAATAAAGACGCGCTTAAACGTCAAGGCTGTTCGGGTGTCATGATGACCGGTAAAAGCGTTCAAGCTATTTTCGGTGTTCAATCTGATCAAATCAAAGACGAAATAAAAAGCTTGATGTCTAGAAAAACAAAAACTGCTTTTCTTAATCCTATCGAAGGAGAAATCCTTCCGATTGAAAGCACTCCAGATGAAACATTTTCGCAAAAAATATTGGGTGATGGTTACCTGATAAAACCAAGCCGAGGCCTTGTCGTGGCTCCGTTTGATGCTGAAGTTATTCATTTTTTCCCTACTAAACATGCAATCGCTCTTAAAAATTCAGATGACGTAGAAGTTTTGATTCATGTTGGGATTGACACTGTTAAAATGAACGGCAAAGGCTTCAAAGGCTTTGTAAATGTCGGTGACCATGTAAAACAAGGTCAAAAATTGATGGAATTTGATTTAGCCCTGGTCAAAGCGGATGCTAAATCTGAACTAACTCCGATAGTATTTACAAATGCAGACAAGAAAGTTGTTATTTCTAAAAAGTCTAACCAACAAATAGAAGTGAGTTTCTAAAATGGCTGAAGTGAAAAAAATACTTCTAAACAAAGAGGGCTTGCACGCTCGCCCGGCGGGGGCCTTAGCTAAAACGGCAGCTGAATTTAAGAGTAAAATTGAATTGCAGTTTAATCAAAAAAAAGTAAATGCCAAATCTTCTTTAAGCTTAATGACTTTAGGACTTACTTTTAATTCTGAATTCACTATCACCGCTGACGGCGAAGATTCTGAAAGCGCTTTAAAAAAGATTTCTGATCTTGTCGACAAGGAATTCAAGCTTTGATTTTAAGTCAGTCTACACAATCAGAATTAGGCAGCACAATCTTTAAAGGCACAAGTGTATCTAAGGGTATTGCTCGGGGACCATTATTTTTTAAACATGCTTTTTCTGATAAAACCGAAATTCAAAAAATCGGAAATATTCAAGAAGAAAAACATCGTTTTCAAAAAGCAATTGATTTGGCTCGAGTAGATCTGAATACTTTAATTCAAAAAATGGGCACTTCTGGCTCTGAAGGCCAAGAGGTAATCGAAGCTCACCTTCAGCTGTTGGAGGATCCAGAGGTTCTGGACCAAGTAGAGGCAAAAATTTCAGAAAGTAATTCGGCGTCTGACGCCTACTCCGCGGTAGTTCAGATTTTTCGAGATCTGTTTGCCGGCCTAGATGATGAATATATGAAACTGCGGGTACATGATTTGGACGACGTTTCAAAACGAGTTTTATTTTATATAGCAAATCCGTCTCAAGCCTATGAAAATATTATCCTGAATCAGCCTTCGATTTTAATCTCTGATGATTTGAGTCCCTCACAGCTGCTTAGTTTAGATAAATCCAAAGTTTTGGGCGTTGTTTTGAAACACGGCAGTACGCAGTCTCACACTTCGATCCTGTGTCGCTCTTTGGAAATACCTTGCTTGGTAAGGACTCCGATTGATCTAGCTAATCCAACTTCAGCTACGATAGGATTTCTGGATTCAATCTCAGGAGATTTTTACTTGAATCCAGATCACCAAATTGAAGTAACTTTAGAAAACAAGAGAAAGCACTATCTAGAGGAATTAAAGCTTCTTGAGTCCTATCGAACTATGGCAACAATAACAAAATCCGGGCAGGCAGTCCCCTTGGGCGCTAATATATCGGGTCCTCAAGATATTGATTCGGTAATTAAAAATGGCGCTGAATTGGTAGGGTTGTATCGTACAGAATTTTTATTTCTAGATAGAACTGAACCGCCATCAGAAGATGAACAATTCGAAATTTATAGAAAAGTTTTTGAAAAGTTACGCGCAATTAAAGTCGTGGTAAGAACTCTCGATATTGGCGGCGACAAAGTAATTTCTTATTTAAACCTAGAAAAAGAAGAAAATCCCTTTTTAGGTGTCCGTGGCATTAGACTCTGTTTAAAATTTAAAGATCTATTCAAAACCCAGCTTAGGGCTATTTTAAGGGCGTCCGCTTTTGGCTCGGATATTGGAATAATGTTTCCAATGGTTTCAACTATAAGTGAAATTACGGACAGCAAAGCCATTCTTGCTGAGGTAAAAAAAGAACTTGCCAGCCAGAACATTGAATTCAATAAAAATATCGAGCTCGGTGTTATGATGGAGGTCCCTTCACTGGGCTTTATGCTAAAGGAAGTGGCCAAAGAGGTTACTTTTATTAGCATTGGGACCAATGATCTATTTCAATACTCAAACGCATGCGACCGAATGAACGCTGATTTGGGTTCAATTTCATCTCCTAATCACATTGGATTTTTAAGATTTTTAAAATTCATAATCAAAGAATCAAAGTCCTACGGCTTGCACGTCGGAGTTTGTGGTTCCATTGCCCACCATCCCAAAATTATGCCATTTTTAATTGAATGCGGTGTGGATGATTTGAGCATGACAGCACAGCATATTTTAGAAGCCAGAAAATCGATTTCAACAATGGAGACACTATGAAGTCAGTATTTGTTTTTATTTGTTTTTTAGTTTCGATAACGTCTTTCGGCACCAACTTGAAAAAGCCCGTCCCACCGGTGGGACAAGAATTAGCCCGGGGCGCTGGTTTTGGAAACATTGTGTTAGTGGACACTAAAAAGCAAAACGTGGCCATTTCTAATTTGGATCAAGCTCGAGTGGTAATTAAATATCCCGCATTTTTTAGCGCGGATATTGGAAGACTTGTATCTGGGCAAAAAATTCTTTCGATTTTTACAAAAACACATGAATTCAATTTTTACCTGCCGGCTTCGTCTTTGAAAAAAAATGGTGATTATTCTGTTCACCAAAAATACACAGGGCAAAAATATCATCTTCAAATTAGCCATGAAACAAAGGACTTAAAGTCCACTGTATCAGAGAAAGTTATTGATTGTACTTATACGACCGATGATTTGGAAACTACCACTGAAACTGACTCTGACGGCAATTCTACTTTAGTTTCACATTGGGTAACAAACAGCCATTGGGGCCGTCAGCTTGCTAAGGTTGATGACCAAGTTTGGTTGGAAAAGATGACGGTACTTATTTACGATTCTTCAAATCAATTGAATGCAGAAACTCCGTATTCTGTAAAAACAAACCAAAATGTTTTAAAAGAACTTTCTCGCTGTCAGTAGTATTTCTAAAAACGTTAATTACACTTGGCGGAGTTTTTATGAAAAAAAAAATCATTATATCGCTTTTATTGGTGGGCGGGATAAGTCTTGCTTTATTTAGTAACTGTTCAAAATCTTCAGGCGGCAATGATGGCGCAAGCCCAGCGGCACCCACCGATTCGACAGCTCCGCCGGCAGTAAAAAAGATTTCGTTTGCAGGGATTGGATCAGGCGGTATTTTTGATCCGTCGATTACAAAAGATCCAAGTACAGGTAATTTATGGATGAGTTATTCTGCTGTTGATCACTCGGCAATGTGGCCGACTCAAAACACGATTGCTGTTCATCTGCAATTGGCCTATTCCACGGATCAGGGGGAAAACTGGACAGATGCCGGAGCCGTCAATCAATATTCTGACGTAAATATTTCGGGCTTAGCCCCTCCATTGAATGCGGGTACTTGGGTTCACGAAGTTTCTACCTTAGTTTACGATCCAGGGGCCGCAGCAAACGAAAAGTGGAAACTGATGTGGCATACATTTTTGAAAATAAACGGTGCTCCTAGGTTTGAACATTCCTGGATTTCATTAAAAATGGCTAGTTCGCCGCAAGGCCTTTTGACCGCAACAGCGGTAAAATTATTTACCTACTTTTTATATGATACAGCTAACAATAGTGGAGTTTCGGTAACCGTCCCACCTATTACAGGTGCCGCTTCTATTCAGTTAGACACGGGTGTAAATGCCGCTCTCAATACTTGCATTTTTAGTGAGCCTTCCTTGTACGCTACAGCTAGTGTTCTCTATATGGCGATTCAATGCGAACAAATTAATGACGTAAATACGACAGCTGACGACGATAGATTAGTTGTTTTATTAAAATGCAACAGTCCCTGTGATATTAAAAATGCAGCAAGCTGGAACTATGTAACTAGAATATTTAAAAAATCCGACGCGGTAGCCGTTGATCCTGTTTTTAGCGGCGGCTTCGCAGCCCCAGCACTAGCGGAAACAAGTTCAGGCACTTATTTAATTGTCACTCCAGCCGAAGATCCGGATGCAAAATATCGCGGCTGTCGAGTCTACAAATTTTCAAATCTAGCTACCGGCCAACTGGAACAAGAAAACGGGTTACCAAAACTATACGCCAGCAGTGGCCCAACCAGAGACACATTCAACGGAGCCTGCGCCTACCTGGGCGGATCATCTAGCGGTTTGCTAAGAAGCGAACTTGGCCAACCAAATCCCCCATGGAATTTCCAAATATTCATGACAAGAGTTACATTTTAAATACCAAAAAATAGAACACCAAACGAGAAAATAATTGGCGGCCAAAGTGACGCTGCTAAAGCAGCGAATAAAAAAAGCGTCGGAATAACACAACCGCCGCAAAAGCGGCGGAACGGGGCCCCATCGCGGAAGCGAAGGGGAGAACGAGCACCTTAAAAAAAGAGGTGAAGCACAAGCAAAACAGGGGTGGTGAATTAAGGTGGTGGCCAGAGAGGGAATTGAACCCCCGACACAAGGATTTTCAGTCCTCTGCTCTACCGACTGAGCTACCTGGCCTCGGTTTAAAATGCCCGAATGTAGTTAACTATCTGACGGGTAAATATCTTGTCAAGAATTAAAAGCTTTTTCTAAATCCTTAAGCAAATCATCGACATCCTCAATCCCTACAGACAAGCGAATCAATGAATCATCGATGCCCAGCGCCTTTCTTTTATCGGCCGGAACACTGGCATGGGTCATGATGGCTGGATGTTCGATTAAAGACTCAACACCGCCTAAACTTTCAGCTAAAGCAAAAATTTGGACACTCTCCAAAAACTTCCTTGCGGCTGGTAATCCGCCTTTTATAAAAAAGGTTATCATACCGCCAAAACCCTTCATTTGTTTGAGGGCAAGCTCATGCTGAGGGTACGATTTTAATCCGGGATAAATGACTTTTTCTACTTTCGGATGACTTGATAAATAATTTGCAATTTTAATAGCATTCTCTTGATGAGCTTTCATTCGTAAAGGAAGAGTTTTTAAACTTCTCAAAGCCAAAAATGAATCAAAAGCGCCTTGAACACCACCCATAGAATTGCTTAAAAAGCCCAGTCTCTCCGCTAGGTCAGTTTTGTTTGTTACCGCGATACCACCTACTAGATCAGAATGTCCGCCAATATATTTAGTCGCGGAATGTACCACAATATCCGCACCTAATTCCAATGGTCTTTGAAAGTAAGGACTCATAAACGTATTATCAACAACAACTAAAATTCCTTTTTTATGTGCTAACTTTGCGATGGATTCAATATCCGCAAGTTTCAATGTGGGATTGGTCGGCGTTTCTAGCCAAACCATTTTGGTGGTCGGTGTGATCGCTGCTTCAAAATTAGCAATATGGGTTAAATCAACGTAAGAAAAATTTAATCCCATTGGCCGCAACACTTGGTCAAATAGTCGAAATGTTCCACCGTACATATCATCCATTGCAATTACATGGTCACCATTTTTCAAAATAGCCAAAATAGTGGTAGTCGCGGCACATCCGGATGCAAATGCAAAACCGTGGGTTCCATTTTCCAATGCGGCCATGCAGTTTTCATAAGCCTTCCGTGTTGGATTGTGAGTTCGTGAATATTCCCAGCCTTTGTGTACGCCGGGAGATTCCTGCACATAGGTCGAAGTTAAATAAACCGGAGTCATGATTGCGCCGGTTGTCGGGTCAGGTTCTTGGCCTGCATGTATAGCTTTAGTCGCAAATTTTACTTCTAATTCTTTGTTTTTCATTGGGTCTCCATTGGGACGCTAGCTAGGATTTTATATTCCTATTTCATTGAAATAATTTTTGTAGTCGTCGACTTTATTAAAAGCAACACCGATTTCAGACTCTTTTAAAAATCCATTTTCGATCATCCACTTATTATTAAAAACTTTGCTTAAATAGGCTTTACCACTATCTGGTAGCAAAACTAAAATTCGCTTTT
The DNA here is from genome assembly GCA_043757515.1 of Pseudobdellovibrionaceae bacterium. Lineage (GTDB taxonomy): Bacteria > Bdellovibrionota > Bdellovibrionia > Bdellovibrionales > Bdellovibrionaceae > UBA2316. Next base: position 1,678 of record JAYVPD010000146.1, on the reverse strand, counting down.
TTTCTTTAATTTGCTGACTGTATTTAATTGCCCCAACAAGACACATGGCGCTGGAGGGACCAACACACAAAGATTCTTTTTGAATGAGTTCGCGAGTCATTAGAAATGACTCTTTGTCGTTAACCTTCACAAAATCGTCCATATATTTAAGTTCTACATTTTCTGGCAAGAAATCTTCACCAACGCCCTCGACTTTGTAACTAGCTGGCGGATCAATTACTTTTTTGTGATAAAACAAATCGTATAGAATGCTGCCAACCGGATCAGCGCACACTATTTTAACTTTCGAGTTTTTTTCTTTTAGATAACGGCCAACTCCCGAAATAGTTCCACCGGTGCCAGCTCCGGCAACAAACATATCGATATCACCGTCCATTTGTTGCCAAATCTCTGGACCCGTCACCAGATAATGCCGATTTCTATTATCGGGGTTGTGGTATTGGTTCGCATAAAAACAATTCTGAGTGTTATCGGCAACTTTTTTTGCCACGTTCACGTAATATCTTGGGTCCGTTGGTTCAACTGCAGTCGGCGTAATCAATACTTTTGCACCATAGGCAGCTAAAATTGCGCGTTTTTCTTCGCTGATTTTATCTGGCATAACAAAAATACATTTATAACCTTTGCTTGCCGCCACAAAGGCCAGCCCTAAACCTGTATTTCCAGATGTGGCCTCAACAATAGTCCCGCCGGGTTTTAATTCGCCCCGTTTTTCCGCGCCTTCAATCAAGGAAACCGCAATTCGGTCTTTCAAACTGCCACCGGGATTAAAATATTCCAGTTTCACGTAAAAATCGTGAATGGAATTAGAAACGACTGCATTTAATTTTATAATAGGCGTATTACCTATCGTATCGACTATAGATTTGTATATTTTTGACATTATTCATTAATAGCTTGGCGATTTAAGGACTGCAACCGATTAAAAACAGTTCCAATCTGTGTCGTCGCATTCAAAGAATAAGGTATTTTTAAAAACTTACAGTAATCGCGAACTTTTGATTTATTCGGTTCATCTTTAATAAGTTCGTCTACTAGAAGTCGGTATAGCTCTAGCTTTGAGGCGGACTCCCGTGGAAAAGGGGATTCCATTTTGCTGTCAGCTTTTTTGCTGTCCGAGCTGACTTCTATTTTATCTCGATTGAAGATCACTGTACCCATCTTTAGATATCTTCCCCCACTTCATCTCAAACTTTCAATAAAATTTTGCACTAATGGCCCAAAAATAATTGTCAGAAGTGCCGGAAATTGAAAAAAGAGCACGGGAATCATCACTAAATACGGGAGCTTAATTAACTTTTCCTGAATCTCGCGCTCACACGCCTCATAAATCTCATGTTCAAGTATGAGAATCTGAGTGTAGATCGGCTCTTTCTTAATCCCCTTTTCCAGAAGCTGCAGTAATTGTCGTCGATAGACCGACCGATTCGTCGATACGAGTGCGTGAGTGGGCAGCTGACGATCGATCAACACAAACCATCGGAACACCACTGTTCCAAAATCTTGACGCCCATGACACGCGAGATAGCGTTTAATTCCATCTTGAATCGATTTTCCTTTCTCAATACTGCTTTTGACTGCCAAAACTAGCTCGAGAGGTGGTGCTAAGTCTTCCATTTGTGATTCCTTTGCATGTAAAACAATCCCAGGCAGCCAATTCCGAACCAAATCAACGCTG
>JAYVPD010000145.1:0-22237 GCA_043757515.1 Pseudobdellovibrionaceae bacterium | reverse complement strand
TCGCAGGGGCAGCAAAGAGCTATTATATTGTCTTTTAAAATGGCTCAAATAGTGTATCATCGAAGGGTTCACGGAACGTATCCGATTTTACTTTTGGATGATGTTTTGTCAGAGCTAGACAGTGATAAAAGGTTTCGACTTGTTGAGTTTTTAAAAAAACTAAAAACACAAATTTTTATTACAAGCACGGAGTTGGGTATTGCTTTGGACACTGTCGAAACTGTTAACGATAAAAATGTAAAAATTAAGTATTTGGAAAATGGAATTATTAGATAGCGTTTTAAAAAACTAAAATATCTAGCTAAAGGGATTTAATGAGCCAGGAAAAAGAAATACAGAACAAGGACTATGGAGCCGATTCTATTCAAGTCCTAGAGGGTTTAGAGGCCGTTAGAAAAAGACCAGGTATGTACATTGGTGATACTGGATTTCGAGGATTTCATCATTTGGTGTATGAAATCGTGGATAACTCGGTTGATGAGGCTTTGGCAGGTTTTTGTAAATTGATTTCTGTTTCTGTAAACGTCGACGGCTCACTATCGGTAGAAGATGATGGTCGCGGCGTGCCGGTCGCGGGTCACAAATCAGGAAAATCGGCACTTGAGATTGTTTATACTGTTCTACATGCCGGTGGAAAATTTGATGGAAGTTCCTACAAGGTATCCGGCGGACTTCATGGTGTGGGCGCTTCAGTGGTAAATGCATTGTCGTCTTTTTGTTTAGTTGAAAGCTCAAGAGACGGATTTGTTTGGTCTCAGCGTTATGAACGTGGTGCTCCACAAACCGCTGTGGTTAAAGGCGCTCCCACTACACGTACAGGTACAAAAGTTACCTTTAAACCTGATACCGATATTTTTAAAGACACTTCGATAGTTTTTGATTCAACTTATTTGTGCAATCGATTTCGAGAATTGGCATTTTTAAATGCTGGTTTGCATATTTCAGTAGTGGATGAACGAACTCAAAAAAAGCAAGATTTTCAATTTTCTATGGGTATTGCTGAGTTTGTCGCCTATATGAACCAATCTAAAAAACCAGCGCATACAGAAGTCATTTATTTTAAAGGCGAAAAGGATACTGTTGAAGTCGAAGTAGCAGCTCAATGGAACGATAGTTATGCAGAATCGGTTTTTACCTATTGCAATAATATCAATACCCATGAGGGCGGAACTCATTTAATGGGTTTTCGATCGGCTTTAACTAGAACGACTAATGCCTATGCTACTGAAAAAAATCTTTTGAAAGATTTGAAGGAAAACTTAGAGGGCGAAGATATTCGTGAAGGTCTTGCCGCTGTTGTGTCAGTAAAAGTTCGTGAACCTCAATTTGAAGGTCAGACAAAAACTAAATTAGGAAATACGGAAGTAAAAGGGATCGTCGAAACCCTCGTAAATGAAAAATTAAAAGATTGGTTTGATCGCAATCCTGGCGTTTCAAAACAAATCATTCAGAAATGTGCTGATGCTGCTCGCGCGCGGGAAGCGGCTCGCAAAGCACGAGAATTAACACGAAGAAAAACAGCCCTTGATGGTGGCTCATTGCCAGGAAAAATGGCGGATTGCCAAGAGCGAGACCCTGCTTTGTGTGAGCTTTATCTGGTTGAGGGAGATTCTGCCGGAGGATCTGCTAAGCAAGCGCGTGATCGAAAAACACAAGCGGTTTTGCCATTGAAAGGTAAAATTTTAAACGTAGAAAAAGCTCGATTTGATAAAATGTTATCAAACGATGAAATCAGAATGATGATTTCAGCTTTGGGCACAGGCATTGGCAAAGACAATGTCAGCGCGGATAAAATACGGTACCACAAGGTCATTATTATGACCGATGCGGATGTGGATGGATCGCATATTCGGACCCTTCTATTAACATTCTTTTATCGTCAAATGCCTGAAGTGTTAGAAAAAGGCTATATCTACATTGCCCAACCACCTTTGTATCGAGCCAAAAAGGGGCAATCTGAAACGTATTTGAAAGACGACAACGCGTTGACCGAGTATTTATTAAACCTTGGTTTAAGCGGGTTTAAAGTTATTGGAAAAAACCTAAGCGATGAAGATCTTAAAAAACTAGTATTGAGTATTCAAAAACTAAATCAGCTTTTAAAAACAAGTTCAGTTAAATATGATCCAGACTTTATCTATTTCTTAGTTTCTAAGATTTCTGATGTCGAAAAGAAATTAATTGATCTAAGTAAATACCCAGAGCTTTTCGATGATTATCGCGCTTGGACAGTCAGCAATCCCCAATTGGGTATTACTGAAGTGGCTTACCGACTCGTAAAAGGCGCATCAGAAGCTGAGTCCTATTATGAAATGACTACAAGTAAGTATGCCGATAAAAAAATATCGGAAATATCATTGAAACTCATTGCCTCGTCTTTGTTAACTGAGTTGAAAAATATTTGGCAAATTATTCAAAGTTATTCGATGCTTCCGATCAATGTAAAAATCGGAAATGAAGAACTATCTTTTGAAAACTACAACGAATTTTACGAGCAAATGATGGAGTCCACAAAAAAGGGAATCTATATACAGCGATATAAGGGCTTAGGCGAGATGAATCCTGAACAGCTTTGGGAAACAACTCTCAATCCTGAAAATCGCAGGTTGTTGCAAGTAACTGTTAACGATGCAGTAGCAGCAGATGAGACGTTTAGTATTTTAATGGGCGAGCAAGTTGAACCGAGACGTCAGTTTATACACGATAATGCGTTGCTAGCACGAGCGCTCGACGTCTAGGCGCGAACCAGCCTCGTAAGTTGGTATTTGAAACGAAATTGGAATTAATTGGTCTCTTTGTAATGAGACTTGGAAGAGGTTTTTATGGAAATGGAAAAAGGGATTTCTACCATTGATATAAATAAAGAAATGCGTGAAGCCTATTTGCAATATTCGATGTCGGTTATTGTGGGCCGGGCTTTGCCAGATGTGCGAGATGGATTGAAACCAGTTCATCGCCGAATTTTATTTGCTCAACATGAAATGAGCAACACTCATGATAAGCCCTATAAAAAATCAGCGCGTGTTGTTGGGGATGTGATCGGTAAGTATCATCCGCATGGTGATACTGCTGTATACGATTCAATTGTGCGAATGGCTCAAGAATTTTCTTTGCGCTACCCACTGGAAGATGGCCAGGGAAATTTTGGTTCTATCGATGGGGATTCACCAGCTGCGATGAGGTACACCGAAATTCGAATGACTCGCCTAGCGGAAGAACTTCTAGAAGACATCGACAAAGAAACCGTTCCTTTTGGCCCCAATTACGATGATTCTTTGGAAATTCCCCTAGTACTACCCGCTAAATTTCCCAATCTTTTGGTAAATGGATCTTCAGGAATTGCCGTTGGAATGGCCACAAATATACCTCCACATAATTTGGGTGAAGTTATCGATGGTTGTATTCATTTAATCAACGAACCAACCTGTACGATTGACGATTTAATTGCAAAAATTCCTGGACCTGATTTTCCAACGTATGGGGTAATTGCGGGCCGTGAAGGCGTAATACAAGCCTACAAAAAAGGGCGCGGAATTATTTCAATCAAAGCTGTCGCTGAAATTGTTACTAAAAAAGACCATGAAGAAATCATAATTTCTGAAATTCCCTATCAAGTTAACAAAGCTAAATTGATCGAAAGTGTTGCTGATCTGGTTCGTGAAAAAACAATTGAAGGCATTTCCGATATCCGTGATGAATCTTCGCGCGAAGGCATGCGTATTTTAATCGTTCTAAAGCGTGGTGAAAATGCCAGTGTTATTTTAAATCGACTTTTTAAATACACTCAGATGCAAGTCAGTTTTGGAATCATTATGCTGGCGCTTGATCGCAAAAACCAACCGGTAACGTTTGATTTAAAACAAATGTTAGAAGCCTTTGTTGATCATCGCCGTGACGTAGTTACAAAAAGATGCCTTTTTGATTTAAAAAAAGCGCAAGAAAAAGCACATATTTTAGAAGGTCTTAAAAAAGCGCTAGATCACATTGATGCCGTTATTGCGACTATTCGCGGTTCGTCTGAATCCACAATTGCAAGAGAACGATTGATGACTCAGTTTGAATTTAGTGAACGTCAAGCAGTCGCAATTTTAGAAATGCGATTGCAACGATTAACAGGCCTTGAGCGCGAAAAAATTCAAAACGAATTGAATGAACTTTTAAAACACATCGAGTGGTTGAAGTTTATTTTGGGTGACGTAAAAGAGATTTATAAATTAATCGTAGGCGAACTTGAAGAAATTAAAAAGAAATACTCTGACAAGCGAAGAACTCAACTTACAGGCGATTTAACTGACATTGAAGATGAAGATTTAATTGCTGACGAAGAAGTGGTCGTTACCATCACCAATACCGGCTACATTAAGCGAATTCCTACCGATGAATACCGAACTCAAAAGCGTGGCGGTAAGGGCACAAAAGGAATGGAAACCCGCGAAGAAGACTATGTAACCGACATTTTTACAACGTCGACCAAAACCATGCTTCTTGTTTTTACCGATAAAGGAAAAGTTTACTGGTGCAAAGTTCACAAATTGCCTCTTGGAAGCCGAACGTCAAAAGGTAAAGCGATTCATAACGTTGTACAAATTGACTCAAATGAACGCGTTCGAGCCATTTTGCCAGTCGAAGAGTTTGTAGAAAATAAATATGTAGTTATGTTGACGGAAAAAGGAATTATCAAAAAAACCTCTTTGGATGCGTTTTCAAATCCAAGAAATAATGGAATTATTGCACTTACAACAGATTTGGAAGACGGCGTGATTGATGCCCAGATGTCTGATGGAACCTGTGATATTTTCATTGCAACCAAAGAAGGCATGTCGATTCGTTTTGACGAAGGTGACGTTCGTTCTATGGGACGAAGTGCTCGTGGAGTTAAGGGCATGACGCTTGAAAAAGATGACAGTGTTATTGGAATGACTATTTTAGAGCGAAATTCAAAAGATACCATTTTAATGGTTACGTCTAAGGGCTATGGAAAGCGCACTAGCATGGAAGAATATCGCACTCAGGGCCGCGGAGGCGTTGGAATTATTACACAAAAAACTACGGACAAAGTTGGCTTTGTTGTGGGAACGAAAAAAGTAGTCGATTCACAAGACTTGATGATTTCTACTGACAAGGGTCAAGTTATTCGAATGAGCATTGGCGGAATTTCTGTAATTGGTCGAAATACCCAAGGGGTTCGTTTAATTAACTTGGATGACAAAGAGGAAGTAGTTTCTGGATTTGCCGTAATTGATTCAATTGTTGAAGGCGAACCAGTTCCCACTGACAAACACTAGACGTTGATGATTAAAATACTGTGTGTAGGAATTATTTTTTTATTTTTTGTTGCTTGTTCGCCACCTGAAAAGAAAGAGTTTCAGAGAGGCGAACAAGAAGTTTCAAACAAGCATTTTAAAGAAGCCACAGTTCATTTTGATAACGCAATTAAAGTCGCGCCGGAATCACCCTGGGCTTTAAAATCAGCCAGGGAAGCCGCTCGCATCAGCCACTATTTGGAAAAAGACTTTCTGACCGCCATTCGGTTTTATAGACATGTCGTGCTCTATTCTGAAACGTCCGAAGAAAGAGTAAAATCTCAGCGAGAAATCGCGTATCTTTTTTTTGACAGTCTTCAAAACTATCAGCAGTCCATAATTGAATTTTATAAGCTTCTGCAAATGTCTGACAAAGACTTTGAAATTGCGACCTACAAATTAGCTGTCGCAAGAGCGAGCTATTATTTAAATAAATTTGAAGAAGCTCTAAGCGAAATTAATGAAATTGTAAGGCTAAAAATTGCTGACGACATTTTATTTGATACACTTTTACTGCAGGGAAATATTTTTGTGGCCCAAAAAGCATTTGCTAAGGCCATTGTGGTTTTTAACGACCTAATTAAAAAATTCCCGGCTAAATCTGAAAAGGAAAACGTTCCTTTGACCCTGACCGTTTGCTATGAAGAAAACTTTCAGTATAAAGAAGCCATTCAAATTCTTTATACGTTTCGTGAAAACCACACTTCAAGCGAGTACATTGAACTGAGGATAAAACGAATTAATGAACGAATTAAAAACCAACCTGGCGCCAAAGGACTACATCGAAAATGAATAAGTATCTCGTTTTTGCAGGCATAGGGTTTGAACTTATTGGGTTAATTCTTTTAAGCGTCTATATTGGTGAGGCGTTGGATTCAAAATGGCCATCCAAAGGACTGTGGGTTGCCGGCCTAATTCTGCTGTCTCTTGTTGGCTGGATGGTGCACTTAGTATTCTTACTGAAATCGACTCAAAAATCAGAGTCTGCGCAAAAATAGACAGCTAATCATTATTCAATTCCGCATGAAATATGCGTTGCCCAGCCATTGCGGTGTTTTATCGAAATAGAAGCGGGGCTGCCGCCACCGCTGCCAATAAATTCATATCTTACATTTTCTGAATGACTTTCACCCACAGCCCTCACTATTAAACCAGTGCCGCGATTGAGCAATAATTTAAAATAAATGGGACTAGCAAGCCCGTCTACTTGTAACGTCATTTCATAGGCCCTAACAATGTCCAGCGAATGTGTTTCTATACCAAAAAGGGTGTAGGGATTTCGACTGTCCATAGTTTGAAGCATATAACGAGTTAGTGTCGAATTTATTCCCGAGTGAGGATGCACTAAAATCGGAGCAGATCGACTTGAGGGACCACTGGTTCTGAGTGTGCAATAGTAGTTTTCGCCAAACGCGTAACCACTGAAAGCTAACACCAGAAAAACAATCCTAAATAGTAATAACATGCGCCTACTTTACTAGAGTGAATAGTATAGGGCACTGCACATTTTTTAACCAGGTAAAAAATCCAGGCCCCACTGAGAGGCGCAAAACATTGAAATCACTTGGAAAAACCTATTGCTTAAGGTAAATGGATCTAAATGGCTATGAGATTCATCTACATTATAACTTTGGTTCAAGTAACCTTGTGTTTTTTTGCATGCCTTGTTTGGTCGACTCAATGGTTATCCATCGTTTCGGGAAGCGCTATTTCACTGGTGAATTTATGGGTTTTGTCGCTAGCCTGGCTGTTCATTTTTTACAAAAAAAGAGTTGCCCCTTCTATCAGTGTTGTTGTAATTAAATACGGAATTTTGATTTTAGTTTTCTCTCAAATACCAAAAACTGAGTGGATAAACCAAAACGCATTTGTTTTGGGAATTTTAATGAATCCAGTAGCTTTGATGATTGGGGGAATTATAACAAAATTAACCCAGAAAAAAACAGAGGACATTGATGTCGTTTAATTGGACCCAATATGCTGTCGGCCACGAAAATGCTCACATAGCTACGTTGGCTCTTGCTAGTGTTGCTAGTTTAGCAATTGGTTTGATTGCCAAAAAACAGTTGGGTACTGGCGAACAAGCACTTGTTCCAGCGGGAAAATTTTCCACACGCGGCCTATTAGAAGTAAACGTCGAATTTATTCACAAGCTGGCAGTTTCAATTATTGGAAAAAATGGCTATAAATACGTTCCTTATTTTTCCGCAATTTTTGGATTTATTTTTTTAAATAATCTAATTGGAATAATCCCGGGAATGACCCCCGCAACAGAAAATATAAATACGGCCTTTGCGTTTGGTGTATTTTCATTTATTTCATATAATTACATAGGTATCAAACAAGGCGGTTCTCACTATTTCGCTCACTTCTTGGGACCGATCTGGTGGCTGGCGCCTTTAATGTTGGTTATTGAATTGATTGCCCATTTTATTAGACCACTGACATTGGGGCTTCGTCTTTCTAACGTGATGACGGGTGATCATACGGTATTAGGCGTATTTTTAGGTATAGTTCCCTATCCTCTTTTAATCCCTATTCCATTTTACATTCTTGGGATGGTTGTGTGTTTTATCCAGGCATTTGTGTTCACTTTATTGTCAATGGTTTATATCGCTTTAGCTCAAGCTTCAGACCATTAATAAAAGTGACCACAGAGTTTGAAATAAAAAAATTAATTTTCATAAGGAGATAACATGAAAAATTTAGTAACAGTACTTGTAACAATTCTTGCTTCAACAACAGTTTTTGCTCAGGATGCAGCAACTCATCCCGCGGTAGCAGCAGCGTCGAATGATGGAAAAGGCTTACTTGCAATTGGCGCAGCCATTTGTATGGGTATTGCGGTTCTTGGCGGAACGCTTGGGCAAGGTATAGCCGCAGCGGCTGCCCTTGAGGGTATTGCGCGAAATCCAGCGGCTCAGGACAAAATCTTTACACCAATGTTGTTATCTTTGGCTCTTATCGAGTCACTTGTAATCTTGGGCTTCCTTGTAGCATTCGTAAAAATCGGGGGATTGCTTTAGTTCTTATATTGAACTTAAAGTGATAATCTAAAAGTTTGCTATTGAAAAAGCTCACCGAAAGGTGGGCTTTTTTATTTTCAAACAGAAATAAAAAAGGCTCGCGGTTCACGCAAGCCTTCAGTTCAAAACGACAAGTGATAAAACTATAGGTACTTATTTACGACCGCTTCCACTTGGTTTTTAATCTTGTTCAAGCCTTCCTGCGTATTGGATTCATAACGTAAGACAAGTACCGGCTGAGTGTTTGAAGATCGGCACAGGGCCCATCCATATGGGAATGAAATTCTAATTCCATCTGTTAAGTTCACTTTGAAATCCCCACCTTTTGAGAACGCTTCTTTCATCTTTTCTACGATAAGAAGTTTTTTGTCTTCCGTAGTGTCGACTCGAATTTCCGGTGTATTGAAGGCTGGAGGCAATCCTGCCATTAATTCTGGGATCGTCTTTCCTGTTTTGGAAAGTATTTCTACTAATCGCAGAGCCGCATAAGGAGCATCGTCATAGCCATAGTTGCGATCAGCAAAAAAGATATGTCCGCTCATTTCACCGCCAAAGGGTGATTTTTCAACTTTGATTTTTTCCTTAACTAAGCTGTGACCCGTTTTCCACATGATAGGTATACCACCATGCTTGGCTACATCGTCATACATACGATCACTGCACTTAACATCACCGATTATCTTTGCACCTTTGTTTGTTTCAAGAATTGATCTGGCAATAATAACCATCAATTCATCGCCATAAAGCATTTTACCTGTGTGATCAACTACGCCGATTCGATCGGCATCCCCATCAAAACCAATTCCGCAAACGGCGCCAGTCTTTAGAACCTCATCACGCAGGTGTTTAAGGTTTTTTTCTACTGTAGGATCCGGATGATGATTTGGGAAGGTGCCGTCGGGTTTTTCAAATAAAATGACGGGGTCTAAACCAACGGCATTGAATAATCCTCTGACTACCGAACCCCCAGCGCCATTGCCGCAATCTAAAACCACCTTTACTGTTTTAATTTGGCCAAATTCTTTTTTGTAGCGTGCATAATACTGTGGAAAAATATCATAGTTACTTTCAGACCCAGTTCCAGAAATGTAATCGTTTTTTTCCATTATCATTCTAAGTTTTTGAATTTCTTCGCCGAAAATTGTGCTTTTTCCAAAGGAAATTTTGAATCCGTTGTATTCTGGCGGATTGTGGGAGCCAGTGATTTGAACGGCCCCGTCGACTCCAGGAATTTCAAAAGTTGAAAAATAGCAAACTGGCGTCGTGACCAAACCCAAATGCGAAACGCGAACGCCCGATTCCACTAGCCCTTTAGTTAAAGACTTAGCGATCGCGGGACAAGACAGACGCGCATCTTGTCCAACAGTGACATATAAATTTTTTTTGTTTAGTCGTTTAAATAAATAAGAGGCAAAAGATTTTCCCAGATTATAAGCAAAATCGTTGTCGAATTCTTTGTTGTAGACACCCCGAATATCATATTCTCTGAAAATTACACTTTGATACACACAACCTCCCCAGTGGAAATAAACCGAAATAATAGGACCAACTGAGTGCAAGTTCAATGAGTATTCAGCAAAATTGGGATTTAAAGGACATTCGGAGTCGCCGCAAAGAGCCCGTCCCCCTAGGGATAGGGCCAAAAATCAGAATTACCGCCTAAGACTCGTCTTTGAGCGCCGATTGCGAGAAGGCATTCAGCTTGGTTCCGACATTCACCTTGTAAGTCATAAACTTCAAATTTGTTCGACGACTGTTTATATGATTAACGACTTTAATTTCCTGGGCTCGCCAGATCTTTTTATTTAACAAGATGTATTTAGTAAATTCCACAGTTTTAATTTTTTTTGAACCACTAAAATACACAGTGCTTATAGGAACAAACGTTATTTTATCTATGTAAGAAAAGGCATGGGTGTATTTAGATTGATTGTTTTTAAACTGAATACTTAAAATATGATATTTTGAATTTTGCCCATACAGCGCGACTTTCGATTTTTGAACTAGTCCCAAGCTTAAATCTTCACTAGACACTTCCGAGCCCAAAATTCCATTCTCAGATTTTTTAGAGATCACTCGGCGAACCTGTTTAGTCGAAGGCAAATAAATCCATTGTTGTTCTTCATTGCCAATGACCTGGGTTAAAAATCCCGTATTTTTAATATCTGCCGGAGCTTGCATTCTTATCAAAGCTCGAAATCCATTTTGGCTCATAGTTTTCATTTTAAATTTTCTGGTTTTTACATCTTTATTAGCTTCAATTATTTCCATAAGAACGTCGGCCTGATCATCGATTGAGGAAACTGACTTGGCAGAAAGTTGCAGCACTTGATCAGCTGTCAAGGCATGGGATTTAAAACTAAATAACATAAAAACCAAAACAACGATAGGGGTTGCCGTCACCCATTTTTTAATTCCAAGGGTGCCCGTTTTTTTACCAGGGTTTTCAATGCCCAGTTCCGGAAAAAATGAAAGTAGAGCTGGCAGAAAAAGCAAATCGGCAACAAAGCCAAATAGGATAGAAAGCACCATAAAACCTCCAAAGAGTTTATTCATGTTAAAACTTGAAAAAACAAAAATACTAAAGCCCGAAAGCATTATAAGAGTTTCAAACGCACAGGGATTTCCTTCCTGCAAAAGAGCATGCTTTAAACTCTTTTGAAATGAGGGTTGCTTTTCTAAAAGGGACTTCAGCCGAGATAAAAAATAGACAGTGTTATTAAAAGCGAGCCCTAAAACTATAGAGAAAATCAAAGCAATACCGGGCTTAACACTGGTTTCAAAGAGGCCCATAAAGCCCATTAGCAAAATCGGCGGGATCAAGTTTGGAATGCACGCAATAAGAGCCCAACGTAGGGATCTGAACACAACCACCAAAAACAATCCTATCAATACTAGCGACTCCCAAAACCCAAACACAAGTTGCCTAGCGACCTCATGATTAATTGCATGACTATTAACGGCAAGCCCGGCTTCTTGAATGGTGATGGAAGGGCCAAAGCGGCTTTTGGCAGCACTTACAACTTGATCACGTATGGCTTGAATGTTTTTGGAAGGCAAATCGTGAACACGAATCAGAACGCGAGCCGTTCGCCCATCATCAGTTAAAAACTGCTTTAGTGGATTGTCTACCGCCAAGGAAAACAAAAACAAAGACTCGGCTACCGCTGCCGGCGAGCGCAATTGATTAGCCGGTAAAAAATCATAGTGGCTAATAGTACTGCCTACCCCTGAAATTTTTCGAACATCATTTGTAAAAGCCCGAAGCAACCCTAATGAAGCCAACTGTTTCCAATAGCTTGCGGCTTTAGACGTCAGAACAACATCATAATTTACTATTCCACCAAAGCTTTTATCCATGACATTGGTAGCTCTTCGAATTGGATCCGACATAGACAAGTCGTCAAATAATTTCGAAGAAAATTGAATTTTAGGAATAAAGGCACTCATTCCAATAGTAAAAGCGAGAGTTCCTACCAAAATAGGACCGCCATATTTCATACCCCAAAGGGCCCAGCTAGAGCGATTCACAGAAAGAGCTTTCTTTTTCGGGCTGAGCCAAACAAGGCCTACGACCAAATAAATTTGGGTCAGGAACCAAGCGGCTACAACTGAAACTCCGACAACTATCCCATACTTTTGAATTACGGGAATAGACGATGTTGAAAGCGCTATAAAACCTAATGTAGTAGTGATCGAGCCCAAAAAATTAGGTAACGCCAAGTCAGCAATTTTTAAAAGAGCCTGGGTAAAACGTGTATTGAGGGTTTTTGGGTGATCAACCTGAGACCACAGATGCAAAGTGTGCACCAAAATACTCATAGAGGATATACTAACTAAAATTGGCAGCGTTGAAAGAATCGCGCTAAAAGGTATTTGAAAATAGGCAATAATCCCAATGACCGTAGTGTTTACTAAAACCAAAGCGCCAAAGGCAAAAAACAAAATACTTAATTGTCGAAAAAGCAGGAAGAACATTCCACAAAATACAAAAACTACTAGCGCCATAAAAAAACCAAGATCCGCCTGAATCACTTCGGCAATCCTATATTGAACCGCAGGAACCCCGGCCACTTGCACAAACAGACTGGGATCCTCTTTCAAGATTAAACCCGAAACTTGGCCCGCGAGAATTTTTATTTTTCCTGGTTCCGTTGCTTTTGATTCAACAACAATCACTGCGGATGTGTTGTCCCACGACAAAAGCATTGGCTTTAAAATGGGATTGCTTTCTGCCAACAATTGCCGAAAGGGCGTGGATTTGTTTTCTAAGAGCGGCCCGATATTTAAGCCGTCAGAAGCAAAATGAGCTCCTTCCAAAGTACTTATTCCAAGAATGGATTTAATGTCGGAACGGGATTTGATCTTTTCAGTAATATTTTTCATTTCTAAATAGGGCTTCTGTGATAACCAATTTAAATGGTCCCGACGAGTTAAAATGAAATAAAGAGTAGGACTTTCTCGTAGTTGAAATGTTTTTTTTATTTTAGTATCTGTTTCAAGTACCGAATGGTGTTTGGGATAAAAATCCTTTATTGAATAGTTTGTATTAAGTCCCTTTATTTTAAGACCAAAAAATAAACTCAAAGCGACAAGCGTCGATCCAAGAATAAAAACTAATGAGTAAACTAAAAAAGGGCTTTTAATATTTGGTGGAAAAACTTTCTCAAGTTTTCTTTCTAGTGTTCCGACTGGATTTAGGTCAGTAGAGTTTTTCATACAAAAGGATTCTCCAATGTCTTGCACACTAAAGTCGGTACTATTAGCTTTTTACTTGAGTCTGGACTTGGCCATGGGCGCGTCTTTACAGACCGAAGTCCTGGTTTGGAAGCCCTGGGCGAGCATTTCTGCAGACCTAAGTCGATTGCCACTGAAATTGGAATACCGGTTGCAACCTGGCCCATTGTCTGTGAATTCTTGGAACTTGAATGTTCCAGAGCTGACAGTACTCGCGAGCACAGACGCCTTAGAGTATCAAGTTTCAGACAAAAGCATTCTAAATAAAACTGACAAACTAAGTGTCACTATCCAAATTCCGCTGATTTCGGTTGATCAAACGATCGAGCAAATTGTCGCGGGGAATGTAATTCGAGTTCGAGTGGTATCACAGTGCTCTGCCGTTTCTATTACCAACTCTGGAATTCATTTAACAAGTAATATGAATTGGAATTGGATTAATAACTTTCCATCGCCAGTCCTTAGTGACTTGCAAATTGATTGGACCGAAAACTCGTGGATGATTTCAGATTTCCAGTGCTCGGGTCCACTTGGAATCAACTCCATTTTTATTTCTCAGATAAAAGCAGGATTAGGAGACAGGCGTTTTATTCAATCGTTGATTTTTGAAAAGATTAAAAGCGCCGTTCTCGGCCAGTGGAGCTCGGCAAAAGACAGTTTATTTTCTGGAATAAATTCAAAAGTAAAATTGGATGGCATTGCTGTTTGGAACGCCAAGGGCGCAGGCCTTCTTGGTACGTTGACAACAGATGTAAATCAAGAGGTCGCCGCTTTAGAAAAACAAGTCTTAAACAAATCTGAATTTACGACCATGAATTTTGATAAACAGAAAATTATCGTACCGAAGATTTTAATAACGAGTATGGCAAAACAAACTATTCAATCGACACCAATTAAAACAATGAATATCAGGGAAAATGAAGGATTTATGGGATTGCTGCGAAGTCGGTTTTTACAATTTTTTCTTTGGCCCGACCTGCTGAATTTTCGTAAGGACTCGCGATTTGAAGTTAGTTTCAAATCGTTCTACAACGTCGTTGTGCAGTGGACGTCTAAAAAGACAGCACAAATTTCTGGTAATCTGAACGCTACTTTTGACGCCGAAAGAGAAAAGAAATTTGCACCGTATCTTGATTTGGCATTTGGGTTTTCAGTAAACGCGGATATCACGAAATCAGCTCAGGACATTGATATTTCGGCAAAGTCGCCGAGCATAGATTTTAAATATCGCTTTGAAAGTATCTACCTCAAAAAATTCAACTCGTCTCAAAGAATTTCGGGGATAATAATTAAAAAGGCAAAAGTGGCACTAGAATCGGCTATTAAAATTGATGTTCGCTACAGCCTGAAATCGCTATTGGAGGACTCATTTAGCGTGGAAGATTACGAAGTGGGTGGGGACAGTGTGATATTGGACTATCAAAACGAGAATTTAACTAACGCTCGATAGAAGTCAAAATTAGAATAGGATCCGAGCAAGGATTCCGGTGGCCCTTCAAATTGATCGGTTGAAGCGCCTATTGAAATTAAATTATTTAATCTGTAATTCCATTCTAGGTGAGACAAATTGGATTTGCCCGCCAAGTCAAAAATAAAGGCCCAGAGCCAAGAACTCTCTTCTGAAAATTCTAGGCGACCCGATAAAGACACTGCATTTGTAAAAACAGATCTTAGAAGTGTTACTTGATTTGTATCTGACTTTCTAATTCTATAAGCAGCTAAACTAGTGATTACTGATTTTTTAAATATGGATGTCGATTTTTCCAAAGCAACAACAGCAGAGTCCAGAGGCTTAGGAATTCTTTCATCGACCTCGAGTGGTTGCGTGTAAGCACCAGAAAGCCTTAGAATCCAGCTTTCTAGAAACGGCTTGGTGATTGTGGCACCATACGTTCGTTGTTTGTATTCGATGGGCGTTATGGTAATGGGTGACGTTAGAAGTATCGAGCTTTTTGGAAAAATTTCTAGAGGTACGCCCTCTAAAATCAAAGTTCCCGAAGTGTTGGCCCCTTCAAAATAAAACAAACTTACATCCAAACTCAGACCCCGATAGCTTAGGCGCGTTCCAAAATTGTTTTTATTAGCCTCGTTTAAAATGATAGGCGGTCTTAGTTCATAATCGATAGAGTCAGGTATGGTAATTTCAGTATTTCCGCTATCCACCAGGATTTTTTTATTTCGTGGTAGCCAATAATTTTTATTATTTGGAAATAGGTTCTCGGATTTTCGTGGAATCAGAATTAAATCCCACTCAAAAGCGTTTAACTCTGTCAAAACTCTTAAGGTTGGTGATGCCCTTGATATTGGTGTCATCGGCCGGGTGTAGTTTTTACTGTTAACTACATCGGCAGGATTAAAAATGTCGGTACCTTCCCAGTCTATATTTTGCCAGCCAAGCCTTGCCTTGATCGCTTGATTTTTCCATTCTCCATAGAGATTTCGAATTTCACCATAGGACGCATTGGTGTCAGCCACATCTTTTTCACCCACAAATTCCATTTGAGTTTGCCACTGCCCGCCTAATTTGGACTGCGCTAGTACAGAGCCACCCAATCCTTTTGAGGTCAAATTTTGAGTTATACCAGATTCATAGAAGCTATATACATTTCCACTGAATACGGATTCGGCCAATCCTGAAAATGGCATCAGCAAGAGGAGTCCGAAGAATTGAAAGCGCGCTACTTTCAATAGAAATTTATACATTCAATTTCTTGTTTAGGAGTTTTTTGGCCAACAAAAGGGCCTCAATC
This sequence comes from Pseudobdellovibrionaceae bacterium, assembly GCA_043757515.1. Classification (GTDB taxonomy): domain Bacteria; phylum Bdellovibrionota; class Bdellovibrionia; order Bdellovibrionales; family Bdellovibrionaceae; genus UBA2316. Next base: position 6,421 of record JAYVPD010000145.1, on the reverse strand, counting down.
ATTGAGTTAGGGTTCGCTCGATTTTTTCCGAAAATTTCTTTAGCTGTTCCGTGGTCTACACTGGTTCTGATAAAGGGAAGACCTAAGGTAACATGAACGCCAGAATCCTGACCATGAATAGCCTTAAAGGGTATAAGTCCCTGATCATGATATCCACAAAGATACACACTGTAGCGGCTCCAATTGGCTTTTAGGAAAGCTGCGTCTGGCACCAAAGGACCTTCCCATTTAGTTTTGGATTGAGATTTATTTATCTTTTCAATTTGGCTAGTGACCATGGCCTCTTCGCCGCCTGTGATGAGTCCCTTTTCACCGGCATGGGGGTTCACCCCAAGAACTCCAACCGGTTTTTTTGGCCAGCGCAGGCCCGGAATAAAATCATCTATCAACTGCCTAATGGTGTCCCATTGAATTTTTTTGAAGGCATCAGATGCCGCCTTCAGGGGAATATGCCCAGTTAAAAGAACCACGTTAAAATACATTCCAACAAAAGCCATGTACAGCGAATTGGACTTTGACACCGTCGCCAGAATTTCAGTATGGCCAATCTCAGAATACCCAGCCGCCTTGATTAGTGTCTTTGATAGCGGAGCGGTTATAAGAGCCAATGAGCTTGGGGAATTCAGACACAATCCAGCCAAGGAAAAAATCCAAGCCGGTGGTGAATCTGAACAAACCACAAAATACAAACAAGGCTTTTTAGAAGCAGTCTGAGCTACTAGGGCATCTAACGAAAAAGCGCTGGAGGACAAATGCAAGGTGACAACTCGAAAGGATTTGCAAAGTAAGGTAAAATATTTCTTTTCGAAATTTTTAGTTACAAAAACACAAACTTCAGAAGTTTTAAAAAAAACCTTTGGTAACGAAACCAGGGCCTTTGCGGTCACTTCAAAACCCACCCCGTCGGAATCGCCCGTAGTAACGAGGAGGGTTTTCTTATTTTGTAACGGCTTCATTAGAGTTAATTTTTAAAAACGATTCGTCTCTTTTTGACTGAAGCCAGATTTTTAATTGCCGCTTAAAGTTTCGCTCGACAAGCTGAGCCGTCAGGGCGGGTTTTTCTTTTTCGAATTTGGGATCTTTAACTGTTTTAGATTCTAACAGCTTAAAAATATGAAAACCCTGCTTAGTGCGAATGACAGGTGTAATTTCACCTATTTCGATCTTTTTAATTGCGTCTTCGATATCCTTGGAAAACTCACCGGATTTAAAAGTTCCAAGCAGGCCCCCTTGGGAAAAATCAGGATCTTCGCTGTTTTGCTCTGCCAGAGTTTCAAATTTATCGCCGCGAATTAACTTATTGTGTATGTCCTGCGCGCGGGCAAAAACAGATTCAGGCGTTGTGTTTTTTTTGACTCTAAATAAAATTTGAGCGATTTTATATTCCGATATCGCGCTTTTCGAATTTGGATTTTTTCTTAAATACTCGGAAAAGGCATCTTCTTCGGTAACCCGAATTTTTGAAATAATTTCTTGTTCTAAAAGATTTTGGCGCTCAATTCTGTTTTTTAAAAACTCTTGATACTCTGGAACGCCCATTCCCTGTGCCTTTACGGCCGCCAAGACTTCATCAGGCGTGATGTTGTTTCGCTTGGCCATTTCTTTGATTTCAATTTGAACTCGATCCATTGTTATCGATAAGTTCAATCGTTTAACCTCAGAATCTAAAAGGCGTTCATTTATTAAATAATCAAGCTGAGCTTTTCGGTCTTTCGCAAGGGTGTCGAGGTCGATATTGTCGACTAAAGATTCATCAACCATTGTAGACCCGTTAAGTTTGTTTTTTAAAGTTTGGAAATCAGATTCTAACACGATTTCAGAATTAACCGTGGCCACTATGCGGTCTACAAGCTCTGCTTTTGAGCTTACGCCTGCAAAAATAATTATCGGAATTAAAAATAAATTACTTCTTTTCATTCTGGCTGCCCCGTGTTTCGATTTTCAAAGCAGATATCAACTCAACATCCTTGAAAACAGAGCTGCTGCGCAGCTCTTTGTCTATCCAGGAAACATAGGCCGATTTTTCTTTTAGTTCAACGATTCTTCTTTTGATTTTAACCTTCTCATCGTCAAGGGAAGGGACATGTTCTGGCTCGCGTTTGGTAATTTTGATTACATGATACCCAAAGGGCGACGTTATAATATCGCCTACCTGGTTGAGCGTCCACTTAAAAACAGGACTAAAAAAATCCACAGTGTCGCGTTCGACCCAACCCACAATTCCACCAGTATCGGCTTCGGGAGCAATGGAGTACTTCTTGGCCAAAACGTCAAACGGCTGTTTCTTTAGCTCTTGCTTCATGTATTCGGCCCGCGCCTGATCTTTTAGGACGATTTGATTTAGAAAAATGCGCTCTTTTTTTCTAAAGCTTTCCTTGTTTTCATTATAGTAAGCGCGGATTTCTTCGTCGGTCGGCGCTACAATATTTTTATTTATTTCCGCCGATACTTTTTTTTCAAGAATGTTCAGCTTCAAATTGGCCTGCCACTCGGCAAACGAAGTGCTTTCTTCTGCCAGCATTCGGCGAAAAGCCAAATCGTCGGGGTATTGAGCGCGAATTTTATTGGTTTCATCCTCGGCCTCCGCATCGGAAGCAGAAATTTTATTTTTTAGAGCCCAATCGATCATTAAACTACGAACAATAAATGAATTTATTATTTCATCTTTAACTCGGGAATTAACATTGGGGTCTTTAGCGGCTAGCGAATCTAACTCACGCAGGCGCATAGCGAGCTTATTAGAAAACTCTTTTGCCGACATTACGTTTTCATTAACTTTTAATATTGGTTTATTTGAAATAGAAGGCTGTTGATTGGTGCAGCCTGCGTTAAAAAAAAACAAAACAGCCAGAAAGCCAACCGCAGTTAAGCCCCAAAAACTACGAACAATCACAAATTACTCTACGACTGAAGGATTAGATTTTATAGTGTAATTTTTCTTTAGTTTTTCCATGTAATCGTCAAATATTTTTTTACGCTTTTCTTCGAAAACAGAAAGACGAACAGCGCGTTTACTTGCGTTTTCGTACGTGCGCTTTTCTGTAATTCGAATAATATGGAAGCCAAATTGTGTTTCAATTAGACCTTTGATATCTCCGGGCTTGCCATTCAGTGCCGCTTCATAAAGCTGCGGTACAATCGTCAATCGAGACTGCCAGCCAGCGTCGCCACCGACTTGTTTTGACAACGGATCGTCCGAATAGAGTTTTACTAGTTCAGTAAAAGGCCTTTTTGATTTTTTAACTTCTTCAAAAACTTTGTTTGCCCGATCCAAAGCTTCGGTTCGCTGGGCGGGGGTTGGGTCAGGCTTTAATTCAAATAAAATATGGCTAAAACGAACTTCCGGATTTTTTTTGTAATGTTCTGCCATCTCCGCCTCGGTAATTGGCATATTTTGAACCTTCATTCCTAATTCTTTTTCCAGCAGACCCTTGTACAATTCACGCCTCATAGCATCGCGCACGATAGGATCTCGGTCTAAATTTCTTTTTTCAGCTTCTTGAACGCCGACTTCAAAACGAATCAATTCTTCTAGAAATTGCTTTTTGCTTGGGGGCGGATTCACAGACATTTTTGTGGCTTGATTAAACTTGTCGTTAAAATCTTTCAATGTGATCTTAGTGTTTCCAACACTGGCTACAAGTTCATCTGGTTTTTTCTGGCCGAATGAAAGTAGGGAAGTAGAAATCAATCCAATTAAAATTGCCGACGCGAACTTAGGCATTTAAAAATCCTTTTTTAAAAATTTACACCGCGAACTAAAACTTTGGCTCCCTTAAAAGCTATCACTCTTAAAGTGTCTGATCAAACAGTTCCTTGGCCTTTGATCTAGCTGAAACAAGTAATGACTCTGCCTCTTCTAAAAGTTTTGGGTCGCGTGGGTCAGAATTCTTATCGTAGGGGCCAAAGGGGCCAAGCCAAACAATATCAACAATAGCAAAAGGCTTTGGCAGAAATGTTTTATTCCAAGCTTTCGGAAAATGAAAAGCACGATCACAGTGGACGCCGCCAAAATAAAGTTGCCCGTTGGTCAGTCTGGAAATTTCAAAGACACCGGGTTTTACTTTATAGATAGGGCCCTTTGGGCCATCGACTGCCAAACAGGCATTGAATTTTTCTTTTTTCATGATTTTAACAAGACCTTTAAGCGCTTCGACTGCCCCTCGCGAGGAAGACCCTCTGGACGATCGGCCGCCCATTAACCATATCAAGCCACTCATTAATTCGCCATCTTTGCTTTTAGATGACATCGTGGCTATACGGTAAAAGGGAATCAATTGCAAAAGAGCTATTTCATCGCCGTGATAGTGGGCGAAAATAAGCGGAACATCTTTGGCTTTCAGACGATTCTTCAGCTCGTCAGGTTCATGAAAACGAACCCGCCAAGTAAGATAAAGAGATTTGTAGATGAGCCAAACAATAAAAGATAAAACGTATTTTCTAAAAATCAAATCGAATCACACATCTATTTGCCGAGCAGTTTTTTAAATTCGTCAGTCAGCTTCGGAAGGACGTCAAACAAATCGCCCACAATTCCGTAGGTTGCTTTTTGAAAAATCGGCGCATTGGGATCACTATTTATTGCTACAATGACTTTGCTGCCCGTCATTCCTGCCAAATGCTGAATTGCTCCGGAAATTCCAACCGCAATGTAAAGTGCCGGAGCCACAGTTTTACCCGTTTGACCGACTTGCATAGAGTGTGGAACCCAGCCGGCGTCTACCACAGCTCGCGATGCTCCAACAGTAGCCCCAAGAACAGAAGCCAAATCTTCCAACAATTTAAAATTTCCCGCTTCTTTCAGGCCTCGGCCACCCGAAACAATAACATTTGCTTCTGTAAGATCTAATTTTTCAGAGGCTCCTTTAACGATTTCTTTTAAAATGGCTTTTAAAGTCACTGCCGGTAACGGCAACGCCTTAATGGCCGCAGCATTGACCGCGTCGGCCGCTGCGACGGGCATTTGATTCGCGCGCATTAAAACAATCTGGTAAGGCGAATCTTTTAGGCTCACCTGTGCAAAACATTTTCCAGCGTACATTGGTTTTTTTGCAGTTAAATTACCCGCATCAACGGACAGCCCAACACAATCACTAGCCAATGAGGAACCCAGTCTGGCAGCAAGCCGAGGAAAGACATCCTTTCCGATAGACGACGCCGGAGCTAAAACGCGTTTTGCATCCGATTGCTTTACTCCATCTTCTATTGCAGCCAAATACAGTTCTGGATTGTAGGCATTTAGCTTGGGATCGTTATATAGCAAAACATCGTTGGCGCCATTGGCAGTGGCCTGTTCGGCAACTTTTTGTGCTTCTGAACCAAGCACTAGTCCTACTACATGAAAACTTTGAGATCGCGCAAATTGCAAAAGCTCGATCGAGCTTCGTTTTAAATTTTGGTTAGTATGTTCGCAAAAAACAATAATTTTATTCATGATATACTCCTTATTTATAAAACCTTAGCTTCATCTCGCAATAGGCGAGCTAGCTCTTTTGACTGACTAGCGGCATCCCCCGCTAACATTTTAACAGCTGTTTTTTCATCTGGTAACGTATAGGATGCGGCTTTTGATTTTATATCGGCCGCAGACACGCCCAAAGCCTCAGCTTCATACTCTTTTAAAACTTTCTTTTTAGCTTTCATAATTCCCGGAAGACTAGCATATCGTGGCATGTTCAAGCCTTTGTTGGCCGACAACAAACAAGGAGTCGATACCTCAAAAACTTCTTTGGCGCCGCCTTCGATATCGCGCTCAAGCCGCAAGGTCGAACCATTAATTTCCAATTTACTTACCACACTAATGTGGGGAATGCCCATCATTTCAGCTAACATCGGCCCAACCGAACTGCCATTGTCATCGATCGCAAGTTTTCCGAGCAGAATCAAATCACAACCACCCTCTGCCTTGATTGCGAGCGATAGGGCTTTCGCCACTGCAAAATTATCCAGCTCGGCACTTGAATTAACCACGACTCCTTCGTCACAACCCATTGCCAGAGCCGTTCTCAAAACTTCAGACGCGCGTTGTTTTGGCCCCAAAGTAATAGCAAACACCTGGGTTCCCGGATTTTTCTCTTTAATTTTGATAGCCTCTTCAATCGCGAATTCATCATAAGGATTTACGACCCATTTGGCGCCAGTCAAATCAACGCCAGCCCCGCCGGCAGCGAGTTTCACCTTGGTTTCAGTATCTGGAACCTGCTTTATTCCCACAAAAATTTTCATAAATGTCCTTTCACAAAAAGGGATAGGTTTCATCGTTAGGTTTACTATTTAAAACTCAACAATCAATTAGGCAATGCTCATCCGTTTTATTCAAATTTGTTTAACGTCATGCAATACCTTAGACCTTATAGAAAATTTTAGACAAATTTTGAACTAAGCGGTAGTTTAAAAAATATAAAACTTAAAAGAAGAGGAA
>JAYVPD010000144.1:0-22269 GCA_043757515.1 Pseudobdellovibrionaceae bacterium | reverse complement strand
TCATAGGCACTCCTTTAAGAGTCACTTACGCGGCGAAGAACAAAAGGATAGCTTACCTTTACGTTCACTCCACCTTGCGGTTGAGGAAATTTCCAAGTCTTCAAGTGATCACGGATACAACGTTCAACAGGCGGGTGCCCTAAGCTTGAATTGTTCACTTGGGCAGTCGATACTTCGCCCGAAGGACCAATCATAAAGTTCATAGAAACTCGGCCAGATAGATTTGGCTTCTTTTGCAAACCTTGCTCGTAACAAAAACGAACTTCGCTTAAATGCCTAAAAATAACAGCGGCGATTGCATTTCTATCCAGACCACCATCGCTCCAAGCTTCGCTTTCTATCGGTTCAAAAAAAGAACTAGAGCTAGATCCAACCAGCGTTACTTTTCCATAACCAGCTTTGCCGCCGCCTTTGCCCTTGGTGCCGTAGCCGCCAGCGCCGTCTGCGCGATTACCCGATCCAAGTGGCGCTGCGAACATACCTTTAGAATAAACAGACGTTTGAACACCGCCACTGCCAGCGGATCCACCACGGCCAATTCCAGCCGACGTTTGCGCTTGATCCAATTGCAATCCACCTCGCTGCTTTGAGGATTTCATAGTGCCTAGTACACCAAGCGCCCCAAGCTGGGTAACTTGGGTCGATTTTTGCCGAGCTTTTATAAACTGATTTTTAACAATCTTTTTTGGAACCTTTACGGGTTTTTTATGTGCGCGCGCTTGAAGTCTTGTGACTGGCTTCTCACTTGGGGCAACAACTAGAGGTTTTTCAATTTGTTTGCGATCTAATACCTGGACAATTTGAAGTTCTTCTTTAATTTCAGGTGAAGGGCTGACCAAGAAACTAATAGCAAAAAGAAACAAGGCAATGGCTGCGGCCGCGAGGCCTGTTCGTTTTAAAATGAGGGAAAATTCATTGCTATCATCAGTTGTCAAATCTACATCGGGTAAAATCAAATCGCTTTTAGCAACTAAACTAAGCTCACCAGTCATCGAGCGAATCGGGTAGCGTTGTTTTAGATTGAAAAACTGCTTTTCAACAGTTTCCAGCAACGTATAGGAAATCCCTTGCTCTTTAAGCGTTGCAAGATCACTTACCGACTCGACACGTCGAGTGTCATGTCGAAAAATGAAATTAAGTTCATTAGAATCCCATTCTATGGCGCGTACGGCCTGACCCTTGGAATTTTCTAAAAAATAGACAGTTTGCTGCGCTTGTGCGGACATAGATTACCTCATCCCTTTGCTGCGCTGAACGCGGTCTTTAAAATTTTTTCTAACGCCGATTAGATCGTCAATAGACTTTTCATTTTCCACAACTGACAAAGCTTCCATCGGCAATTGATATTTGCCACCGACGGCTTGGTCGCCAAATTTAGCATCAGTCGTTAAATTTGAATTTTTATTTTTTTTCGCCGCCGACGTCGACTCCGCTGCTGACACCATTTTTTTCTGATTCATAGTTTTGGAAAAAACAATGGAAGAAAATGAAACGGTTAACAAAGCCGAAATTGCTAGCTGCGGTATTCGTGTTCTCAATTTCGACCTCCCCGAGAATGAAGTCCAGAATGGATTTCCTGGCTTCGTGTTTCTAAGTAAGCAACCATGGGGCCACTTCCGAGCTCTTTTTGAAGAGCTTTGAATTTCTCTATGTCATTGAAATTAAACGGATCTTCAGAAATGCTCTTTTGCAGTTTTGAAGCTTCAGCCGCCACTTTGTGGCGCTCCTTAGAAAAGTTTATAAATGGACTCTCTTTTAGCCCGCTTTGCTCTGCGGACTTTTTAAGTCGAGCGATTTCATATTGTGCCAATACTGAACCCGGTTTTTCTGTTTCTTGCGATAGATCATGAAGGTCTTTAAAAACTGATCTTTTAATGGCCGTATCCCAAAGTTCAGATACCTTGTCTTTAACAGCAATAGCTTGAGTCAGGTAGGGCTTCACTTGAAGCTGAATTTGTTCTTGATAGTATTTCTTTTCACTGCTGGTCAGCTGTTTTGGAACTGGTAATGCTAAAATATCCTTAACCAGTCTTGAATTTTCAGAGGTCACTTGCGCAAGATAGATCAGCTGCAAAGACGAATCTTTTTTATAAATGGCTTGCTGTGATTTTTGTTCTAGCTCTTTTAATAATTTAATCCTGGCAATTAGGTTTTTTTGAACCAATCGTCCAGAACCTGTCGTTAATTTAGCAGCCAATAGTTTTTTGTTTAATCGATCAAAATCTTTAAGTTCAAGGGATCGCGCCAATATTTGAGATTCAAAGGTCGCATTTGAAGGTTTGTTAGCAAGCACAGCACGCGCAATAGTGAAGTCTTGTGATCGTTCATAAGCAATCACTCCAGCAGAGGCATAAAGTGGTGAATTGGATTTTAGTACTTTCGCGTATTTGATAAATAATTTTTTAGGTGTCTGGCTGTATTTAATTAACTGATAGGCGGCATACTGCTTTTTGTCCTGATCTTTAGAAAGAGACATAAATTTTTGGTATTCTAAAGTTGGATCTTGGTGCGCTAGTTCCATTAAAAGTGCCAGTTTAAAATAGTGGTCGGCTAGACCTTGTTTTTTCGGTGTTACAAGTTTCAGCAATCTCAAGGCCTTTGGAAAGTCCATTCTCATTTCTGCGACCCAAGCAGAATGATCGAGTGCCCGGTTTTCCTCGTCTTTGGAAAGATTGTCTAAAGCTAAAAGCTGCTCTGCTGATTTTGCGACCATATCTAAATTCTTTAGGCGGATAGAAATGGCCAATTTATTTTTTATTAAAGTTTTCATTTGTTGAGCCGGCCAGTTACCCAATGCAATAAGATCTAATTTTTTCCACTGGGCATCCAAGTCAGGCACTTTCGATGATTTCCCATTTGAAACGCTGGCAGATTGGTTTAGAATTGATTTTCTCCAGATCCCTAAAAAATAATTTGTTCTATTTCTAAAAACCTTAGCAAATAAAAGTGAGTCACTTTCAATTTGAGCTTCATTCTTTAAAAGAACAGACGAATCCAAACACAATTCTGACGATTTTTCTCGCAGTGTAGAAGGCGCCTTAGTGTCAACCGCAATTTCTCGAAACAAATCGGCAGACTGCGCGTATTCATTGCTTTCATAATATAAATGAGCGATCTGATATTTTATATCGTCTCGTTTAGATCCTTGTGGGTTTAGATCTAGGTAAAGTCGATACGAAGAAAGCTTTAATCCTTTTTCAGTCGACGTTTCGGCAGCTTCAATAGCGCCTAACAAAGATCCTTCGAACATTCGATGGGACCGCGAGTCTGATGAAGTTTCCATTTTTGAAAACAACATGCTTGCTTTTTTAAATTCAGAATAGGCTTCCGGGTAGAGCTTGCTTTTTAAAGACGAATGGCCGGCCCAGTAGCTCATTTCTGCATCGTCAAAACTGGAGGTGTATTTTCCAAAGCCTAGTATTAGCTGCGTAGACGGCGCGCCTTCTTCGGATTTTCCCCATTCTGAGAGGATTCGCTTCAGATTCTGTTTTCCTTGCGTACATTCGTCCTTATTCTCTTTTTTATTAAGGCATGAAGGACTTTTTAAGAGCGATAACGAGCGATCTATTTCCAAAAGCAATTGATCTTTGTGTCCTAGGTCATATTGAATTCGTGTGATTTGAATTTGACCTTCAAGCTGGCTAACAAAATCGATTTCCTGTTTTCCGATTACATTCCAAACTAAAAGCGCACTTTGTTTTTTAGCCGTTCGGTCCAATTCAGTGGCTAAATAAACCAAGTTTTTTTGACGAGAGGATTCAGGACTCAAGGTTGAAAGAGTCTGGATATCGCTTTTATCAATATCATTGCGGGCCATAAAAGTGGCTAAATCCCGCGACACTTCTTCCTGAAAACTGACATCAAGGACTTGGCTTTTTGATTTTACAAATAGGTTTTTGTTTTTAAGTAAAGCTACAAGTTGAGTCTGCGCGATACGAGGCTTACCCATATTGTATTGACACCAAGCTGCTCGATACAAAGCGTAGCCTTTTCGTGGGTTTTCTTTAAGTGCAAGAGACGCTTTAAAAAGTCTGTACGACTTTTCAAATTCACCTTTGTAAAATAATATATCGCCCATCTGAATTTGGGCTATAGAAACTGTTTCACGTGTATGAAGCTGTGATGACTTTAATAGGGCTGAATAAATTTTAACGGCTTCATCCTGTTTTTGCATTAGGATATGCAAGTGGGCACTTTGAAGCAAAACGCGGCCTTTTTCTTGAGGTTTTAATGATGAAAGAATCTGCGAGTATATTCTGATGGCTTGAGTTCGATCAGAAAAGATTTTGTCTTTATAAATAGCGTCGCCTTTGCCTTCTTTTTCAAGAGATAGAATGCGCGCACGTTCCGCATACAAATCAGCCAAGCGTAAAGCGAGTTTAGAGTTTTTGAACATAGAATCCGACCCGTGGCTAGAGAGGACAGATTCTAATTTTTCGATCAGCGAGTTATGGGTCGATAGATCTAGTTTTTCAGAAGCCCATATATTCGGCGACAGAAACAACGCGAGCGCGAGTCCTGATGAAACCGAAATATTTAAAAGGCATTGAAAAACTCGTATCATAATACTTCCTACTCTTTTCCGGCGTAACTGCCGGGCAGAACGGCAAAGGCATATTTTTCATAACCAGCTTGAGCGCCCGCTCGTAATAACAGACTGATTTTGTCGTAATCTGAATTCTTATCAGCTTGAATAATTAAAGAATTTTTTTCCGGGGTTTTATGATCTAACAAAACTTTAACAAGACTATCAGCTGATATTTTTTGATCGTCCACAAACAGGTCATTGATTTCCATTCGAACAACGACTCCAGTGCCTAAAACATCAGTACCAGCCGCTGCAGGCAAAAGCATATTCTTGCCAATTTGAATGTTTTGAAGTTGACCGTTCATATTTGATAAAAGAAAAATAACTAATATGCAAAAAGCGTCAATCAACGTGGTGAGATTCATATTAAATAATAAACTTTTACCCGAGCTTTTAGCCCCAGCACTGCGAATGCGCTTTTGCTGTAAAAGCGGACTTCGTTTTTTGTGATTATTAAAAAAATGCGTACTCATTTAATTTATCCTTAATTAAATTGGCGACAGGCCAATATCAATAATTCCGTTTTGTTTTAACATGTCCATCAATCGAATGACTTGGTCGTACTTAGTTGTTTTAGTTGGCAAAATCATCGCATTTTCGATTTTTTTAGAACTCGCTAGTTTTAAAAAAACGTTCGCTTTGGTCCAGTCGATTTGTCCTTTTTTCGAACGCCAAGTGGATGTTGTTTCTCCTGATTTGGGTGATTTAAACGTCACGGTGATATTATTTTTAGTGTCTAGGGTAAGCCAAACACTGGGACGAGTATCCGTTTCATTCATAGCTTGTCCACCGATGGCTTGCTTAGTTTCTAGCGATCGAATTTCAATCCAAACGACTGTCATAAGTAAAAAACAAATGCAGACGGACAGAATATCAAATACCGGAAGCAAATTTAGCTCGACATTCAAATCTTTTTTTCCACCGGATCCATGTACAAGTCCCATAACAACCTCGTATAAGTTAAAGTAAACTATTTCCTAATTTGAAAGATCAGCGTGGCGAGCGGTTTTTTTAGTGACCGGCTCGTAGCTGTAGGTCAGCCAGTTGTAAACAGACAGAGACGACTGATTTAAATCATCACTCAATGAATTGGCGCGGTTTTGCAAAACGGCAAACATGGCCAATGCGGGAATGGCTACCATTAAACCATAGGCGGTTGCATACATGGCCATTGAAATACCATGCGATAGTAAAGCGGCCTTTTCAGAGGGGTTACTGTTTGAAACGGCAGCAAAGGAATCGATCAAACCAATAATGGTCCCTAGTAATCCAGCAAGGGTTCCAATATTTCCGATCGAAGCTAGAAATCCTGTTCGTTTTTCAATAGCCGAGGTTTCAGATAATAAGACTTCATCCATTTTAGATTGAATTTCTTCGGATCCTCCGCGATGGTAGGCGGCTTGGGTTCCTGCAATGATGGCTCTTGAAATAGCCGACTCTTTTTTAGAAAGTTTCTGAGCTTTAGACAGAACTGAATCTAAGCGACCTTTTTTAATATCGTCTTCAAATTGTTTTATCAATTCTTTGCTATTTAATGATCTAGCTAAATAGAGTGCATAAATACGTTCGATAACTATCGCGATCGAAAATACTTGGCCAAAGAAAATGATCCACATAACAAAGCCGCCATGTGTAAATGCCTGAATTATATTTGAAAAAAATGCCATAACTACCTCGTCTTTCACATTTTTACAGGGTCAAATCCTGTAGTTGTAAAGGTAAGCAGCAACTCGAAGGCCGTTTCGCGGCGGGGTCGCTTAAATTAGAAGACGGTGTTTTCGAGAAAAAGTGAGCAGGTTCATTTGGACGAAATGACAATTGCGGTCAGCATTATAACAATTTTGGTTCCTGTTATTTTCTGAACAGGGAAAAATTACAGTGAGGAATTTAGCTTCCACTTTTTGGGAACTAGTTTGAGGGATTTCAATTTATCAAATGAAAGTTCTAAGGCAAGAATGTTTTCCGCTTTGACCAAAAAAACGATGATGTCATTGAAAAAATTAGGTCAAATGACTCTTCTGTCTTTTTTAACATAGACTTAATCCTAAATTATGAAAAAGGGACAAAGTAAACCTACCTAATCCTTTTAAGGGCAACAAGGATTCTTTTAAACGACAAAAATTGGCAGTTTGTTTAAATCTCTACAGTGGCAAATACTCGATTAACCCTGCTATAATCGACTATTAAAAAGTGTATTCAAAGAAGGAAACAACCAATGTTAGCGCCAAAAAATATTTATAAAAAAGTTCTAATAGTAGCCGCAACTATTTTATTCACTTCATCAGTTTTTGCCAAAGAGAGTGTCTTCTGCCGTGGATTCTATGGGTCCCGCTTTTATGATTTGAAAAATGATCTTGGCAATCCGTTTTTTTCGTCTATGTTGAACATTAGAAACACGATGGACGTAGCGGCCATGCAGCTCTTTAAAATAGCGTCTTGGGATGTAATTTCCAAAAAAACTAGTGAATTTCACCCCGATGCCTACGGCAAGATTTTAAGATATTTTATAAGCGGCGCGGATGTCACTATCTTGCATCGCGATTCAAAATTTGAAACATCAGAAGGTCAGGCAGTTAAACTAAAAGCAGAAGAGCAGTTTAAAGTTCTTATTGATGCACTTAATGGCGCAGAAGTATCAGCAATAGATTACGCAGAAATTGGATCCGATTCTAAAGTTCCTCAAATTGTAACTGTATTGAAAAAGGAATTGCTAAGATTAAAAATGGCCGAGCCTAAAAATGCGACCCTTATGGCGATGAATTTGGCAACCTTTTTATCAATAGTAAGCGGGGCGGGTTCCAAAGTTGTAATTAACGATCAAAATTTTTTCGTAAATGTTGGCTATGAATTAGATGAACAAGACCGCGCGGAAAAATCGGGTCGCAGTTCCAGTTCCTCGCCATTTTCGGGATTCAATGATGCTTCAGATACGTTTTTGCTAACGTCCCTTCATAAAATGGTAAGCTATAATACGCGCGCGACAAATTATTTTTACGAAGCGATGTTTGATCTTTTGCTAAAGTCGGATTCGTCTACTTATGCAAAACTGACAGCAGAAGAACAAGGCAACTTAACTGATTTTATTGCGGTTTATTCGGCAGAATTCAGACGCTCATGGATGTCTAAATTAAAAGCCCATCGCTGGATGGATGATTTAGCGGAAGTCTATATTGTGTCTGCATTTGGTTCTCACGCCGGCATGGTTATGGGTGAACAAGGCTGGGCCAAGGGCGAAGCAAAAACATTTTTTGCTGTCGGTTCCGATGGTTCTGGAATTGGAGTTATGCGAGAATATCGTCGTTACGAACAACATTTAGTCACCGAAGCTGTTAGGCAAGCCAAACCTGAGCTAATCGAAACACTTGAAAAATTAACGGGTCTGCGCAAACCAATGAGTGATGTCATTTATCAATTCCAACTGTATATAAATGATCCCGCTAATCAGGCTGAGGTTAAAGCGAATAGTTCTCAATTAGCCCAAGCAATGACGGAATTGACACAATTCTTTGCTTCTAATTTTGAAAGTATTTCTAGCTACGTTGGCGCGAACACGGACATGAAAGTTATTGCGAAATTCAACGTCAAACTTCAGGCTAAACGCGACGCTAAAAAAAGAAAAGACGCTGCTGCCAGAAAATAGCCGAGTGTTTTTCTAAGGAACTTGGATGCGATTCAATTGGCCACCGGATACCCAAACTGCTCCAAAGCCTGCTCGAATCGCATCGCCAAGACTGCTATAACCTACGAACGAAGCTGTTAGAGTATTCGTTGCGGGATCAATTTTACTCACGGGTTTTCCGGGAATAGTAATCCAAATAGCACCTTCACCGTAAGCAATGTCGCCACCTCCGCCCGATAACTTAGCTTCAATTGTAATCGACACAGCTGAATGTTTTGGATCGACACGTTGAACGCTGCCATCCCCTTGGTTCAGCACCCAAACACTGTCTGGACTAGCCGCAATAAACCGAGGGTTCGAGTGCGTAGGGATGCTCGCTACAATCTGACCTGTTTTGCCATCCACTTGGATAATTTGATTAATCTGGGGACACGTTAGCCAGACGCTTTCAAAGGCATAAACCACACCGGCACATAAGCTTGGAAGTTTAGTTTTAGAAACAACCGTCATGGTTTCAATGTCGACTCTTGATAATTCAGGCTGAGCTGGCGTATCGGCTGTTACGATCCAGACAGAGTCTTTGCTGACGCCGACGCTGGCTTCGCTGCCTTGAAATTTCAAGGCAAGGAATCCTGCAACTTTATTTTCTATCGGATCAATTTTATAAAGCGTTTGGTCTCCTGTAGCGGGAACAAATACAAACGAATCTCCGATAGCAATACCGCGGTAGGCATCAGGACCGACCGGAATTTTTGCTTGAAGAGAATTGTCCGTGCCGCTGATTCGATACAATAGGCCGCCCGAGGCCTCCCAAACGGATCCAAAGCCAAGGCCCATCCAATCGCCGCCCACTTCGATTTTATTTAGAATGTTCAAACTTGAAACAGGTTTTTCAACTGAAGACGAAGCGTTTAGAGGGGACTGTTGGGCCCATGTAAGAACGGTCAAAGATAAAGTAGAAAAGAGAATCAATTTTTGTAATGTTTTGTGATTCATCGGGTCTCCAAGGTTGCTAACTGGCGAGAGTAGTTCATTATTTCTAAAACGTCTGATAGCAATAAAATGACAGATACTTTTTACAGCGTGAAACGGGCTTTCTTTCTTGCCTAAACTGTTAAAACCATTGATTATCTCCAAGGTTTTCAAATCGGGGGATAGATGGCTATAAAAGAATTAAGTGACGATCAAATTGCCAATATGACATTAGTTGAAAAAGATAAGTGGTGGTTTGAAAATATCTATAAAGGAAATGCACCTCAATTGACAATTCGATCCGCCTTAACAGGTATGATTCTAGGAAGTGTTTTGAGTTTGACTAACCTCTATGTGGGAATCAAAACAGGATGGACGTTGGGTGTCGGTGTGACCTCGGTGATACTTTCTTTTGCTATTTTTAAACTGTGTGCTCGATTTAATATCGGTACTGAAATGGGAGTTTTGGAAAACAACGCCATGCAATCCATCGCTACCAGTGCGGGCTATATGACGGCACCCATGATGGCCTCACTTCCGGCCTATATGATGGTGACTCATCAAGTGATCCCGATGTGGCAAACGTATTGGTGGATCGTGGTTCTATCTTTATTGGGAGTGTTGTTCGCCTTCCCTTTGAAAAAGCGATTTATCAATGATGAACAATTGCCCTTTCCTGAGGGGTATGCGGCAGGCATTGTGCTAGATAGTTTGCACTCGGAAAGTGGAAAAGAAGGCATGTTCAAAGCAAAAATTTTAATGTCCGGGGCGGGCGTAGCCGCGCTGATTGAGTTTATGCGCAGTGAAAAAGTAATGACCGCGCTTAAAATGCCTTTCTTGGTATTGCCAGAATTCTGGGATGATTTAGTTTATAAGTTTGCAACGCCGACCATCCTGGGGACACCACTAAAAGACTTAACTGTGCGTCTGGATTCATCAATTGTTTTGATGGGAACGGGAGGCCTGATGAGTATGAAAACAGCCATGTCTTTGCTGCTTGGCGCTTTTTTAAACTACTGTGTGTTTGCGCCTTATTTGATTCA
Organism: Pseudobdellovibrionaceae bacterium; assembly: GCA_043757515.1. GTDB lineage: Bacteria > Bdellovibrionota > Bdellovibrionia > Bdellovibrionales > Bdellovibrionaceae > UBA2316. The sequence goes on along the minus strand of JAYVPD010000144.1, from coordinate 12,047 downwards.
GGAAAAAATTATTGCTACTGCGAATTTTAAATCAATAACCATGTGGGGTCTTTGGTTTGGAGTGGCTATGATGACGACCGCGTCTTTGTATTCATTTTTTGCAAAGCCAGAAATTATTCTTTCGGCTTTCAAAAGAAAAACAAAAAATACAAAAAACAAAGGTGTGGATCCATTGGAAGATATCGAGTTGCCAAACTGGGTATCGTTTGTTGGAATTCCAGTCATTGGCGCAATTGCGGTTTGGATGGGTCATTCTTGGTTTGGTGTACAATGGTGGTTAGGTGTCATTGCGATTCCTATGGTTTTTGTGTTCACACTAATTGCCGTCAATGCCACCGGCTTGACCGCGGTGACTCCGGGAAGTGCACTGGGAAAATTAACCCAAATTAGCTATAGTATTATAGCTCCCGGACAAGTTCCCACAAATTTAATGACTGCCGGAATCACCAGCGAAGTGTCGCTGAATGCCAGCAATTTGTTAATGGATATTAAACCAGGTTATATGCTGGGCGGAAAACCAAGACATCAAGCCATCGGGCATGTGCTTGGAATATTTGCCGGAGGCTTGGCTGCCGTCCCTGTGTTTTATATGTTATTTCATAATGACATCAGTCTGTTTACGTCTGAAAAATTACCTCTGCCAGCAGTGACTGTTTGGAAAGCCGTAGCTGAAATACTGACTGCGGGACTTGCGGCTCTTCATCCATCGGCTCAATGGGCCGCTTTGGTCGGCGGAGTTCTAGGAATCGTGGGCGCCTTTTTAGAAAGAAAAACAAAAGGTCGATTTCCTATATCTGCGGTGGGCGTTGGTTTAGCGTTTGTTTTGCGATTTACGGATTCTTTGATGATGGGCTTAGGAGCTCTTTTCTTTTGGGTAATTGGGCGGATAGCAAAAAATAAACAAGGATTTACTTACCGAGCGTTCATAGACAATCAGGAAACACTTTCTGCAGGTGTGGTTGCGGGTGGTTCTATCATTGGTTTGATACTTTTGATTTTGGAAACATCAATTTAATTGAATTTTGTTTGAATTTTATAACCACTTTTTTTGCTACTTACAAAAGCGATCAAGGTGGGCAGGTCTATTTCCTACGAACCTGATATTAATTTTATTCACAAAATCAGCAGTTTATAAATTTTTAGGTCCTGTCAGATAATGAAATTTGGATCGCGATTGCGGTCAAGAGCAGCACGGCATTTTTAAATTATTATATTGTAACCCCTGGATTGCTGACCTAGCTTTTTAACTAAATTATTTTCAATAAGGGGTTTTATGAAAACAATACTGAACACTGCGATACTTGCTTTATTATTTTTTACGGGACTAGCTCAGGCTCAATCTCGTTATGCTTATGTGTACTATGGAATGCCAAATGTAAGATGGGCTTTACCTGCAAATAACTTGCATTTGCTAGACAATCCAAATCGTCCAGCAAATATCACAGAAGCGCGATTCAACCAGATTATTGATGAAGTGATGGCTCTTTGGACGCCAATTGCTACAGCAAAAAAGGTTACATTAGGGGTTAATAAAAAATGGTCTGATCCAACAGTCAACGCGTCAGCTTCACAAAGTGGCAACGCTTGGGTTGTTAACATGTACGGCGGTTTAGCACGACGTCCAGAAATCACAGAAGATGGTTTTGCAATGGTTGTATGTCACGAATTAGGCCATCATTTTGCAGGCTATTCGTTCTATGGACGAACAGATTGGGCAGCGGCTGAAGGTGAATCTGATTATTTCGCAACAAACGTGTGTGCAAAATACCTTTGGGGTAATCAAGTGCAACGAAATTCATTGTATCGCCATTTGCGCGAAACACCTGCTACGGTTCAGAAATCGTGTGAAGCTGTATGGAATGGAAACGCCAATGCACAAGCTTGGTGTGTACGTACATCATTAAGCGGTTTATCACTTGCTAATCTTTTGGCAGTGCTTGGCGGAACAAAAGCGCCTAGCTTTGACACTCCAGATCCATCTGTAGTTAAGAAAACAGATCCAGCGCATCCAGCTGCCCAGTGCCGATTAGACACTTATTTCTCTGGCGCGCTTTGCACAGTTAAATGGGATCTAAATGTAATTCCTGCTAAAGGTTTTCCAGCAGGTCAAGACACTCCAGACGCTGAAAAAGTAGCGATGAAATATTCTTGTTTCTCTGCAGCCGGTGCTAAAACGGGCATTCGTCCTCTTTGCTGGTTCAAGCCTTTGAATTCTGCATCGTTGATCCGATACTAAATTTTTGAATCTTTGGCGAGCTGACATGCATGTTAGCTCGCCATTTTTTTTAGGAGATAACAATGAAAAACCTATTAGTTTTAATTATTTCACTTTCAGGAATGATGGCTAGTGCGACGACTATCCAGCAAATCCTGCCAATTAATCCAGATCAACCAGCAGCTGTTGAAAATCGCGCCGTGCTAGTAACCTTTTTGGGCGGTTTCACAGGGTTTGATCCGGATGCGTACAAAGTCGTACGGGCCTCAATGGCATCGTTGCTGGTTGAAGGTATCGTTGACCATTTTATTACAACATCGTGGGGTCACGAAGGCGGCAATGAGTTTTGTGTACAGCTCAATCCAGATCCTACATTTACAATCGATCGAATTACGAACATGCTCGATGTGATTCACCCTGGGCATCAAACGGCTTACGAGTACAAAACGCAACCGAGCTGTTTGTAAAGAACGTCAGCAGAAAGCTAAAACCAAGGCTGGAAAAATCCCAGCCTATCTCATTGCTCGAAGTTTCTTAATATGTGCTTCCATAGCTTTGGCTTTTGACTCAGCTAATTGTTTCTTAATATCTAGTGGAGAGTGACATCCCTGATCTTTTTGATCGTCCATTAAAATTCTGTTTGTAAGTTTCGGCATTTTGTTAATGATTTCATATTCGGTTAAATAATATCCTTTTGGTCCGACGTTCTCAAGAAATCAAAAATAATACCGCCAGTTTCATTGCCAAAATTTTCGCTAGCGCCGCTTTGTTCTTCAAGTGAAGTGATAGAAGTTGCAAGAGTTTGAGATATGTTTAGTGTTAATAAAGAAAAAAGTAAAATGGCAAAACTCATTTTCATTTGGTCTCCTTTGATAAATTACGGCAGCGCAATTTATCCTTGTTAGTATCGCCAGTGGAAATATCTGGCCATATAAGCGAGATTAAACTCTTTGATGGTTACAGAATTGACAAATTTAGGTATTCACATGTATCCTGCCAAGCCAGTAAATGCGCATCTGGAACCTATGGAATCTAAAGGAATAGGCGAGGCGCCACTGCGCAGGATTTTTAAGACGTCCTATAGAGAAACGAATTCCTACTTAAATTGAGGTGGTCTATAAATAAAGAAGGAATGTCACCAGTGGCTGTTTCAACTGAGCGAATACTTTTATTAGGAGCTATTGCTTCTGGAAAAACTGTATTATCAAGGCGAATAAGCAGTTGTCTATCGATTCCAATAATCCACGTAGATACAATTGAATTTAATCGAAATTTGACAAAAAAGAGCATAGAATCTATTCGCAGCGAAATTAAAGATGCGACTTCGGCACAAAGATGGATTCTGGACGGGCACGGTCCATTGGATCTACTGCCCAGCCATTTAAAAAACGCAAATATTATCATTTTTTTAGAATTTCCCCTCTGGCTCAATATTTATTTTCTGTTTAAAAGGCAGATAGTTATTTTGGTACAACCTAGAAAAGAAATGCCTAAAGGGGCAAAAGAGTGGAGATGGAGCCATTTTAAAAAAATGGTTCAAACCCTTTTGAAACAGCATCGTCTAATGAATCCGGAACTAATCAGAATCTTAGAAAAACCTGAAAACAAACAAAAACTAATTCACGTTAAAACTATAAAAACATGGAAAGAGTTATTCAAAAATCTAATTTTTCAGCCGAATCCGTAATTTTAAAACAAAAAATGGAAAAAAACTCTAGTTTACTGTCGACTTCTTTGTGTTTTTTTAATATCAAAGGCCTATAGGTGTCTAGTTTGATAAAATTTCGGGTTCAAAAAAATCGACTTGTTTGGAATTTATTTGCAGTTATTATTTTTTTATCTTCTAAGGGGATCGCCTACATTGGTGGCGATTTTCCTGGAAAAGATTTTAATGGTGCTATTTCCTGGAACTGGGGCCCATTTAGCTGTTCGGGTACAAAGCTCAGTGAGCACTATATTTTAACAGCGGCTCATTGTCTTGGTTATGAAAACGAATTTGCCGTTTATGTGAGATCTTTTGATTTAGTAGAAGGCGGTCCGCTAGGAACTTATCAAGATTCCAAAAAAAGATCATCAAAAGTAATTAAGGTTCATTTTCACCCCGGGTGGTTAGCAAAAAATTATGAAGCAAAAAATGATTTAGCCTTAATAGAGCTGTCAGATATTGGCGCCTTTTCAGCGGTAAAAATAGCAACAGAAACGCTTACAAGGCAAAGTAAAGTCCTTGTCGGTGGGTTTGGTTGCAAAGGCGGGGACTTTCCGAGGTACCCCCATCTGACTGTTGCAATTAAGCAGCCTATCAAAATTGAAACGGGCGCTTTTTATTTTGGAATTTTAGATAGTGACGGAGTTAAAAGATCTATCTCGTGCCCTGGGGATTCTGGCGGCGGCGTTTATCGTTATAAATCCAGAGATTCCAATTATGAAGTCGTAGGAGTGAATCATGCGATGACAATTTCACTTGATGATTTGAACAAGCAAGTTGTCGTAGATATTAAATCTGGAAAAATAACCGCTGTTATTGGCGACCCACAATTAATTTCAACAGACTTAACTGAAAAAGATAATCTGGTTTGGTTGAAATCTGTTTTACCGAGTAGCCTTTTTTCAATACCAGAATGAAACTTGAAATCTCGCGAATTCTTCATGCGGGCTATCAATTTAAGTTCGGTGAAACCCAAATCGTGTTTGATCCTATTTTCGAGAATCCCTTTAGTGTAAACTGTTATGCTTTTCCATCTGTAGAGTTTGATTGCCATAAAATTAGAATGCAAAGATGGTCCGCAGTTTTTATTTCCCACTACCATGAGGATCATTGCTCTTTTGAAAGTCTGGAACTTGTGAATCGTAGTACGCCCATTTATATTTACTGTATTTATGATGAGCTTCTGGATCTCCTAAAACAACTTGGTTTCGAGTCTGTCTTTCCTTTAGAAATTGATACTTCGATTAAAATTGGCGAATTTGAAATCACGCCCAGACTTGCGCTGGATTCGGATGTGGATTGCGTTCTTCAGATTTCCGCTGGCGGGCTGAATATTTTGAATGTGGTAGATAGCTGGATTGATCCTAAATCTATGTCAACGTTAGCCCGATATGCCCCGTGGGACATAGTCTTGTGGCCGTTCCAAACTCTTCGCGAAGTCGCGCTTTTAGCGCCCTCCCATGTTTCAATAGTCCCTGAGGACATTCCTTTTGAATGGGCCGAGCAATTAAAAATGCTAAATCCGCGTTTCGTAGTTCCTAGCTCGTGCCATTTTATCCACGAGTCTTGGTCATGGTATAACAAAGCGTTATTTCCGATTAGTTATAAACAATTTGAAAGATGGATTTTATCATTTTTAACAGAAACAAAAATAATAAAAATGAATCCAGGCCTAACAATGGAATTGAAAGCAGGAGTTTTGAACGAGATAGAATCCCTATCATGGGTGAAGCCCTTAGGACCCCAGGATGTGGATTACCACTATGATGTTAACCTGTGCCCTCCAGCGACTAGTGAAATCGCGAAAATGTTTTTAGATTTGACCCAGAATCAAATGGAGTGTGTTTTGAGGTATTGCCAGACTGAATTGCTAGAAAAACATAAATCAATTGAGCCGTCTATTGATCCTTTTTTTAAAAGTGAACGTCGCTGGTGTCTGGTGTTGCACGCTAATCTTGGTAAGACTGTCCGGTTTGTATATTCAATAAATGGAAATCAAATAGAAAGTGTTTTGCTGGATGATCAACCCATTGACTGGCTAACAGAAATTCCAATTAGAAAATTGTATTCGGCCCTTGAACAAGGCGAATCGTTGACATCTCTTTATCTTAGAGTTAACGACATAAAACTAAGTGAAAAAACTGAAAACGAACTCAAAAATGCCGACCCGATGGAGGATCCTCTGATTCGATGTTTGTATTTCGGTCGATTTGCAAGTTATCAGCGCTCTCAATTGAATCGAATTTTAAAACTAAAATAGTAATTCTATAGCACAGTCAGTTTGTTTTGATTCACTACAGAAAATTGTAATTTGGGCGATGGAATGTCTAATTTATAAAAAACTAAGGGGTACCAATGGTCGCGATCAGCCGAGGAACCAAAAGCAGCCGCCTGTAGTTTGTGCTCGCCGTGAACAATGCGATAGGTGATTTCAACCGCATCCACATTTTTCATTGCTGGGTTAACTTCATCCCAACTATAAGGTTTGGTTATGAGCTCTTGCATTGAAACTTCCGGTAAATAATAAACATCGTTTAATAAAGTATTTTTATCTCGCACGCGCAATGCGGGATGAACTTCAATTAAGAGCTGGCTCATTTCGATTAATTCAATATCCTGAAAATAGATCTTTTCAGGTAATTGGGCGGTTCGGATGGGCTGATACATTATTTGAATTTTTTCTGGTAAAAAAATGGCTGAATCTTTCATGAATCGTTTTGCATCTCGCAATGTTGGGACCATTTCTTCATTAAAGGGATCAGAGCCAAATAATTCATGCAAAACAACATCAACCGGAGGTATTTCATCGGTCGCAATGTTATTTGAGTTTTTTGTAATCATCGTGATTTTATTTTCAACTCCCAAACGTTTGAACAATTGCCTCGCAGCCAGAGATAAAAGCGGATTTTCTTCACAGCAATACACATGACTTGCCCCGTGCCGAACGGCTAGCACTGCCATTAAGCCACTTCCCGTTCCAATCTCAAGAACGACTTTTCCCCGACAGCTATCTTTAATCAACGAGTTGTAAAACCCTGATCGTTCTTGATTTATAAGCATGTCATAATGCCAAGAATGAACATACCGTAAATTAGGGGATTGAGACGATTCAGTTGGTAAATCTGTGCTATTTTGATTCATGCTTAAACGCTAATAAATGGTCTCAGTAAGGTCAAGTGAAGGTTTGGTAATTGCGTTTGTTTGGAACTACTTATTGTCAATTGGTCCAGTCTCTCTTAAAATACTATCGAGAGGTAGCACGCTATGGGAAGTTGGGGATATGGTTCAGGAGACAAGGACGGGGCTCATGATTGGTATCGGTCTACTTTCGTAAATTACAAACTCATTCCGCCGACATCTAAAGCTCTCAATCAGGATTTAGCAAAATGGCTTAAGATTAAGGTTACTGAACTTTATGATGAAGCTGAATTTTTAGGAATAGTGGTTTTGGCTTTGGCTGATCAAGTTAAAGTCTCTAAAGCTTTCTTGAAAAAAGCATTTAGAATTGCCGAATTCTTGGTAAACACTCCTGACTATTTAAATAGGTACGACAATCCCTCGCGACGTAAAAAATCATTGCAGAAAGAAATTAAAGCCATCGCCATTCTTTTAAACGGAATGAGACTCAGTCGACCCAAAAAACTAAAGCAAAGTCTTTTTGAAGCTTTCAATGATGAATCTAGGTTTTCAAAAAACACAAAAAAACCGCAAACAAAAACAAAGAAAAAAGCCGCAAGGCCCGCCCCAATGGCATCGGCCACTGAATTTAAGCCGGGTACAAAGAAAAAAGGCGGAAATGGAAAAATCTGGGTAGTGACCTTTACAAAATCAAAGGTTCATAGATGGTCACCAATCTAACAAAACAGGTTTAGACTAAAAACTCCAAGTGACTTTTGTTGTATCTGAGGAAGATTTGTCGACAGACGGGCTTAGTCAAATCCGATAAATCTGTATCGAGCTGGACAGATTTTTGAAATAACAATTCCTGTATGATTTTTTTGATTCGACCATTTCTTATCGTAGTTTTTACTCTAGTTATTCTTTTTTCTGGATCTCGGGCCCAGGCCACGATCAATTCCGAGACAGATTTAGTACCAACTCTCGCCATGAAATACAGAATTTTAGCGAATGACTATCAGACACCAACAGAACTGATTGTGTCTCTCTTTTCAAAGTTTGAAATGATTCAAAATCAAGAATCGATGGAAACTCTCATCCAAAATTCAGATTTTTTAAATCACTTGCAAACACTTTCTTTGGAACTACGTCATTTTGCAGATCAGCGGCCCAATGAATCGCTGAAAATGGAAAGTCTTGAAGTTTTGATTTCAATAGTAACCGAAAAATATGGAATAAAAGATCAAACGAATTCAAGTTCAATTATTAGCATGTACAAAAATTATTTAGCTTCCTTCAGAAAGTCGCGCTTTCAAGAACCATTTGCCAATCCTGTTAGTCCTGTGAAAATAAGTATTAAAAAAAATGAAGTGATTAAAACAATTGGAACCTATGGAATCTGGGGCTTCTGGTTTGTTTCGGCGACTTGGGGCTTAGTTAAGTATTCACCTCAAGTAAGCAATTTTTTATACTATCCTGCCATCGCTATGTTCATTGCCTCTGGGCCATTTAGTATTACAAACCAAATCTGGACACAAGTTTTTGACAGAATAGAGAAAAAAGCGGCTCTACGGCATCAGTCTGCAGTGGAGTACTTGAAAGATGCCGTTCGAGATCTGCGCACCCGTTGGGTTCAACGTAAAAATAGGTGCGGGAAATTCTATCGCTAACAGATGGCCTTGAAAAATATTTTAGTCTTTAATTTTGATATTGCATTTTTCTGCGACCTCACGAGCCAACTTTCCAATTTGGCTATTTTTTTCGTAAGTACTGCCGTTCTCAACTGCCGATTTCAAGCGGTCATCAGAGCAGATGTGTTTATCAAACTCAGAATCGGTCGCGACCTTGAAAAAGGGAAGAGCTGAATAGTGAAAATAAAAATAAGTGGCTCGGTGACCAATTTTAAATGCAAAATCACTATTTTCTGGGGCACTTGAAATAAAGGGAACCAGAATATCAACGCAATCCAGGCGATTAGGGGCACACCATTCAAACCATTTTGTTGCTACGTCTTGGCGCAATTCCCGATAGGTTTTGTTTTCCACAAGAAATGGATATTTCAATTCGGAGCTCACTAAAAAGTCAAATGCCGTTTCTACCTTTGTTTTAGCCAATACAGCAGCGTATCCACTGACTGATCGAACAACCAGATCCCGCCAAGAAGCCAGTCTTTGCTGCGCGGATACTCGATTCAGGCCCGCTAGAACCTCGTCAAATAGACCTTGCTCAGCTAGCAATTGGAGGTCTGATAAAACATTAGAGTTATTTGTAGGTTGGTCAATTTCGCTATTTGTGGATCTAGATATCAAAGTCAAAAAGCCAGTCGGTCGAATGAAAAAAAGGCCCAACACTAGTAGAGCCAGACTGCCATAACCAAGATATTTAACATTGATTTTAAATTGAAGTTCATCGCTGTTTGCTCCTTTGGCTGGGGTACTCTGGGGCAGGGGAACCGTTTGTTCTCTTTTGTCCACAATTTCTTTAGACAAAAGCAAAGCTTTCTGAAGATTGTTTCTCAAGGCTTCTTCGTCAGAGACCATTCTGGCTCTAAATGTTTGCTGCATCCATTCAGAAGTCTTTCGAACAATAGAATTTTCGCGATTAACTTCTTTTGAAATAGACAAGAGCTCTGCTTGAAAATCAGCCATGGTACGGTATCTATTTTCGGGAAGGGCGTCTAAGGCCTTTGAAATCATCTTGTCTAAAGATCGAGGAACTTGAGGATTGTATTTACTAGGAGGTGCGATGTTATTTTTAAGTGCTGTCTTGGCGTACTCTTCCGGGTTATCCGCATCAAAGGCAGGGCGTCCAGTTAAAAGTCGCCAAAACACGGCTCCCAAAGAATAGATGTCAGCAGCCGGTCCAACGTTTTGTCCTCGATTTTGTTCCGGAGAAATATAGTTTCTTTTGCCTTTTACAACTCCGACTTCTGTTACATTTACTTTGTCGCTGAATTTTGAAATTCCAAAATCCAATACTTTCACGCCGCCTTTATATGTGACCATAATGTTGTGAGGTGAAATATCGCGATGAACAATCTCTAAAGGCATAGATTTTGAATCATCTCGCAATTCATGAGCGTAACTTAACGCTTTGGCGGCTTCGTGACAAATATAGGTAGCTATTTCAATAGGAATCTTTTGTGATTGTCGTTCAACGACCTCAAGTATCTGATGCAAGGAAAGCCCTCTAACAAATTCCATCTCTAAATATTCACCGTGAGCACCATGATTGTACATATGAACAATATTGGGATGATTTAAGAGCGACAAAACCTTTATTTCATCCCGAAACATGCGAACGTAAGAAGAATCGGTTCGAAAATGTTCAAAGGTTTTTTTTACAACCACCACCCGTCCAATTTCATCCAATGTAACAGCCTGAAAGACTTGTCCCATGCCACCGGACGCGACTAAATCCATCAAGATATAGTGATCAAAGACTTTCGGAAAATGAGTATCTAAAGATGAAGTCATAGACTGAGTCTAGGGCTTTCAATCCAGCTCAGCAATAGAAAAATAATCAAGTTTCTTTGAGCCTAGTTTTAGAATTTAAGATTCTCTAAATGTGCCGGCGACAGGCCGTCGAATACTATTTATTTGATTTCTTTAACTGAGTCTTCACGAGACAATGCAGAAGACACAAATAAACAGGTTCCGGTCTCTTTTCCAAACGAATACAAAATGGTCATAAACGGTTTTTTGCCCAGAACTTTGAGGTAGGAAAACTGACCGTCGATATCAATCAGGGTTCCCATGTTTCTGTGCGCTGAGGTCAGCGTTTTTCTATTTAAATTGGTGCGTTGACAGGTAGTTGTTATTTGATAAGTGCTTTTTTTGTCTTTGTATGAAATCACCTGGTTTTTATTTTCAAGTTCCAGCAAGTTTTCGGATTCAATTTTGAAACAATCAGCCCTAGATAAACTGGAAATGCTTAATAAAGCAAAAAATAAAAAAAGCCAGAGTCTTTCCATGATCAGTCTTTTCCTTTGGCGCAGCGGCCGCCATTGGGCTTATGATTTTGAGGCTTGGCTTCATCCAAATTAGACGTTCTTTGACAGGGATTTTCTTGTTCTTTAGTGACGCCCGCGTTGCTGCCCGTTTCGAGCTTTGACTTTGGCCATTATTTCTTCGACTCTAGCTTTTATAGCAGCCGTCATGTTGTCAACAGAATCGCCAATTCTAGCAGCCAGATCGTGATGTTCTTGTCGAGTTATGATGCCGGCTGCAGCAGCCAAAGCCAGGCTGCCTAAAACAATTTCCGGGGTAAGTACAAGTGCTGGTAAAATCTTAGTGTCGGGTTTTGCGTTTGGGTTTGTGTTTCAGGTTCCTCCGTTTGTGCGGACGATTCCTGTTGCTGATTTTCCGCTGATAGGACCAGTTGCGTCTGCAAAAAACACAATAGAAATACCGATAGGCAAATAGAAAGTCGCATAGGGTAACAGAATACCATCGATTGTTCTATTTTAAACAAATTTCAACAAACGTTTCTTTGTCGCGATTGAGCTTACTACCAAAGGCCTGGTAAACAGCAAGTGGTTTTGCTGGCGGCGATGGCTTTCCCTTGCTAACGGCATTGAGTGTAATTCCATAACTGGTCAATTGAACTTGGTTTGACATTAGTTGGGTTAGCAAAGTATCGCAGATCAAGCTAGCTCCTTGCGATTTGGCCCCTATTAAAACTAGAAAAGCGAATGTGATTTTTTTCATAACTACCCCCTGATAAAATGTCCTATAGTTCAATTCGATGAATGGCATTTTAAAATGGGCCAACTTGAAAAAATAACTAACGATTTGCAAAAAAAGGCACTTTGCAAAGACTCTAATATTCCCATGTTTCGATTTGACTGGTTTCAGGATAGGTATGTCCGGTCATTCGAAAATTTTTCAAATTTTTCGGTATCACTGCGACTTCAGTTCTGTAAAACAAGGGAAAATCTGGTAGCTCTGTAGTGTAGATATTTAACATCTTTACCACCGACAATTTTCTCTTTTCGGGCGATTTCATATT
>JAYVPD010000143.1:0-5852 GCA_043757515.1 Pseudobdellovibrionaceae bacterium | reverse complement strand
AACAGCTTTCTTCGATCGACTTCTTTGATGTGAACAAGAATATCACTTAAGATTTCACGCTCGCTGGTCACCAAAGACTTTAATTGTTCATCCAGTTTTTGGTTTGTTAAATTATTTAGATTCATAGGTTCACCTCATTTGTGATGAGGCAATCCTACCACGGGTTTTAAAAACGGAATTTACATGCTTTTTGATTTAATAGACCTCGCATTGGATTAATCACTTATTCCGCTTTTGTCGCGCATACTGCTTTGAGGATGAAAGAAGTATTCATTCTTATTCCGCTGACGAGGTTAAAAAAAATAACTTAGCTATCAGGCTTCAGAGAGCATGATTTCACTGTCAAATGAAATTTCAAAAAAATTGTTTTTTAGAATCTCGTCATTGCGTAGAAAAACAGGTGGCACTTCAAAAAGCCTAAATGCTATATCCAATGGCAGTGCCAAAAGCCGGGGGGCATGGATCTGCCAGAATATATTTTCTGGTGCTGGCACATATAGATACAATGATTTAAGATCTGCCGGCTAGGTCTCCAAGATCGTTTTTTTCAATTGGATATTTATTATTTCTGCTGAAGATAAAACCGTTGATGACGATTCGGTATAGACATTTGATTAGTTACATCTTTTGCATCAAATAAAATTCCAATCGCCTCAGGTGGAAGCCGATCTTTTAAGAGGTGCGCAAACTCAGGACCTGAGCCTACAAAAATTTTAGGTAATGAATCGAAGTCGGCCGAACGACTTTCAATCAAAAACTGACGGTAGGTTGGATCCACGACTAGATTATATATTGGAGAATAGAGATATAAATGAAAAAAACTCTGAAACTTCTGAACTGTTTCAACCACTCTCCAGTCCCCATTTGGAAAATATCTAAACAAGTCCTGAAGTAAAAATTCCGCCCCACCGAAACAAAAACGGCATGCCAAAGGATCACTATCTATAACGACATCCTTCCTTCCTTCCGCCAAAAACACTTTACGAGTTATTCCTAACTCGTTAGTTAAGTAGGGGGTGTACTGTTGAATAAACTCAACAACATGAGACCTGATAGAACCTAAAGAGTAGAAGTGTTTACATTCTGATCCAGATCTCGACGAGGCCTGAGAATGCGGTGATAATCCCGTCAAAAAACAGATAAGAATTAGTATCGCAGATCGCGTTGCCCTCATAGATAAAGTAAAAATGCTATTTCTGGGCCAAAAGCTATGCATCACATAGGCGCTAATGGCGTTGCGTGTACGTCGCTGACAAATTAGGCCAGCACATGACTAATCCTGCAAAACAGTGTCTGTTTCATAGACAGGTGTATGCCGATAATTTGAAATCAACTTTAAGATAAGCCAATATAAAAGTTGTGGTGAGATAAGTTTCATTTGAATGGGCTGGTTTTTGAAAGGTTGTAAACTGTGAAAACGATCATTCTTATTTTTACCCTTGCTTTCGTGCTAGTCCACAATAGCCGTAGCCTAGCATTGCCTGTCATGGATTTTGATGGCGTACAGTGGATCTACCAAACTAAGAATGATGTGCATTATGTCGGGGACCTTCATGGCAATTTAGTTGGATTTAAAACCATATTGAAAAACTTGAAACTCATTGATAGCGAAGACCGTTGGATCGGTGGACAAAGCCATTTGGTTTTAGTCGGAGATTACCTTGGTTATGGAAAACAAAGTAAAGATCTTTTGGACTTTATAATCGACTTGCGTGCTAAGGCTGAAGAGGCGGGTGGTCAGGTTCATCCACTTTTAGGAAATCATGAATTCATCGTGGCAAAAGGAAATTTCAGTTACCTTTCTGACGAAGAAAAGAGAGGTTTTATCGGTGAAGAAGACCTTTCTGCAATCAGCAAAGGTGAACTTAAGGCGCGTTTAGGAGAGCAGCTTGGCGGACAATCAAAGTACGCTCGCTTTTTTAGGTCTCTTAATAGTTTTATAATAATAAACAATACACTTGTTAGCCATGCTGGTTTCAATCATTGGGCGAAAGACACAGATCTTGGCGCAATCAATGCTACCGTTCGGCGATGGATAGAAAATCGACAGATACTATTCCAAGATGGCGGCGAACCACCATTGCCGTATCCGACCCTAGAAACTGAATGGGTCGTTTTGGCTGATGGACCATTGTTTACCTCGGGACTTCGAGTCCCTCCCGAAGGTATAGTCGAAGAAAGAAAACACCTCTCAAAACAAGAATTTGACGACACTCTTAAATCGATGGGTGAAAGATATGGCGTCAAGCTTGACTATGTAGTGGCAGGTCACGATGTAACTAATAACGGGCTAATTACCTACGATCCCTACTATGGGCGAAAATTAGTTCGAATTGATACAGGAATATCAGAATTTTTTAAAAATGGCTCCTTGAGTGCACTTTCCCAATTAAACTCAGGCCAAATACGAGTCTGGGAGCAAAGTCGAATGTCTTCCTGCCTTCGGCACTATTCACATGGAAACTAATTTGAAATACAAAACGGTTTGGATTTGAAATTCACTTAAACCACTGTTTCGTTTTTCAGGACTAGTATTGGTCTAAATCATTTTATTATTTTTTATAAGCATCCAAAGTCAGGCAAGTATTGACCTCGGCATTGGGGGCTCTAGTGTCACCGGTGGTCGGCCGTCTCCCGCTTTGGCGCTTGGAATAAATACCGACACGTGGGGAATATTATATCGAAGCGAAGGCGTTCAAACGACTATTTATTCGCAGAACTCATGGACTGTGGCTGGCTATAAAGTCGCTTATTCTGAAAAGTTTGGACCGGTGACTAGTTTGATTGGTGCCGGTGTCGGTGGCACTTATATAGTGCGATCCTATCGACCATCACCTACAGATCCGACTGAAACAGTGAATGAACACGTGCTGGGACCGCACTTTCTTTTAAAATTCGAGTTTGGCCCCACCTTTTTGGCATTTGATACGGTCCTTGGACTGACGCACCAAATTCAGCAACATATATTTCTGAATTTTCAAGATGTTTCACATGTAACCCTAGGACTTTCCTTTTGAGATATTTATTATTTATCATTTGTTTTATTTTTATGGGAACAAGCAAGGTTCAATCCGAACCTATGCAAAGTACGATCGGTCATTTGTACTGGGGTTTGGGACCTAATTTTGGATTGACGGGGAATGTCCGACTTGGTTTTGGAAGTTTGGAAATAGGACTTCTGCAAAATACCGGAATTGGCGCAGTTTATATTCATCGGACGTCGACTCCTGTTTTTTTTCAAATTGGAATGGTCTCGACAAATGGTGGAGGCGGTATAATTGGTGGAGGCGGTATGGAATGGAATACGTCCTCTTATTTTCGCTGGAGAACCGATATCACGGTGACTACAGATAGATCCTATCAAACGGATGGTTTTGTGAGCGTGGGTGGAGTTTTGATATTATGAATAAATTATTTAAAGGCACTGTTTGGCTATTTATACTTTCTATGTCATCAGGCTTTCGAGTTTTCCCCGGTAAATGGCAAATTTCAAAATCGGATCCAACCGTCTGGATAAAGCTTTGTGATTCTGATTTTGCAGTGGACACAAATGACATGCCCAGCAATGACCCACTAGTAAATGTAAACGGCCTGACTTACTACCAAATTATTCAATCAGTAATTGATGATTACAATAGTGTTCCGAGCTCGTTTGTAAGATTGGCTTTGTATCCAGCAGATCCAAATAATCCAGGAACTCCTGCGGCAGGGGACTCGGCCTTTTCTATCGCCACCGCTGCAACACGAACGATTCAGATTTGTTTTGATGGAACCAATCCTGCTGCTGGGCTATCTGGTGGTCATGCACAGGCTAAATATGAAAGCGGCAATATCATTGGGTGTGAAATAAAAGGTCGCAGTGACAACACAAAAAAAGCCAGATTTCTGACTCATTTGGTGACTCATGAACTGGGCCATTGTTTTGGACTGATGCATCCTCAAGAAAGCACAAACTCAGTTATGTCCTACTTTAATAACGACGATGTTTTCACTCGGCTTCAAAACGATGACGACGCCGGGTTGTCGTTTAGATATCCCGAAGATGAAGCTTATGCCAAAGAAGAAAATACCTATGGACTCAAAGGCTGTTCGCCGAAATAAGATGAGTTTAAAGAGATAATCGTCAATAAGTGAGACACCTGAAAAGCGTAACGACATTTCCAGCCTGTTCGACGGTGCCAAGATGCGTGGCTTAGATTGGCTCGATTCTAGCTAGGTAGAACTTAGATAGGATTTGAAGCTAGATTTAACTTTAAGGAGTCGCACGTGAAATTGCTAAATTGTATTATGTCCTTAGGACTTTTCCTTGGCCTCGGTACCTCAGCCTCTGCTGTGGAAATGCAACATTGTACTTGGGAATGCAATATTTCAGTTAGTTCGGTAAATGAAGGTTGCAGAGCCAATATAACCTCGTACTCACTCGATGCTACTTTACCCTTAAAAACTGATTCAGGTAGAATTCGAGTACCCGATGCCCTCGGAGGGTGTAAGAATAAATTGCAGAATTTGCTGTTCACTCGCGATTCTTGGTTCTTTAGCCTAGTATCAATTAAAGCGGGTTATGCGAACCAGTGCCCAGCAGGTGGCGGGTCTTGGCGTCCTGTGCACTATCATTCTTTAGCTGCTAGCGGACATTGCGAAACTCTAAAGTAGTACCTAAATTTCAATAGCTAAATCCTGCAGATAGTTTTTCATCACTTCTACACGCCGTTGACCTTCTTTTTTTGCCGAGGCTGTTTGCAAGGTGTCTGCAATTTTAAATAGTTTCACAAAAAAATGATCGACTGTAAATTCCGAATCGTCGGCTGGTCGCTGTATACACAAAGGATCAAGCGGAGAATAAATCTGAGTTTTCATCTGCCCTGAAGTTATAAAACAACGAGCAATACCGATTGCGCCCAGTGCATCTAAACGATCCGCGTCTTGAACTACTTGAGCCTCGATTGTTTCCGCCGTTATATTGGCACTAAAACTATGCGCCTGAATACAATGGGCTATGGCTGCGTGAAATTGCGACGGATAGAGAATGGATTCTAAAAATTCGATGGCCCGAGTGGCTGAAATTTGTGAAGCCTGTTTTCGAAGCGGGCTACTTTTGGGAATCACGACAAAATCATGAAGCCACGCTGCTGGAATCACGGTATTTAGATTGGCTCCCTCTAGGAGGGCCAGCTCTTTAGCGCTCTTTACAACACGTTTTAAATGCAAAACATCGTGAGCTGGATCGACATCCACGGCCATTTGAGTTATCTCATTTTCAAAAATCAATTCCCAATCGTCTCTAAACACGACAGATCTAAACACGAACAGACAAGCCATCTTTCAATGCTTGCCTGGTGGCTTTCAGGGCCGGGATCAAGCCAACACAGATTCCAACTACTATCGTTAAAACCATATAGTAAAAATCTGTCCAGGTAACAACAGGGCCGACTGAATAGAAACCAAATTTATCAGCGAGCCAAGACTCCAAAATAAAAAATCCAGACAGTTCAAAAATCAATCCCAGTAAAACGCCCACCAATGTTATGAGTCCTGATTCAAACACCAAAAGAAAAGCAATCTTCGACGGGCTAGCGCCAATGGCACGTAAAATCGACATTTCCCGTCGTCGCTCGTTTAGACTAGCCAATAGGGAACTTACGAGTGAAGCCAAACCAACCGCCAGTACCAATAATGAAATGACTTTAAGTACTCGTTCAATTTGACTCAATCCACGCCATAAATCGGATAAGGTAGCGCCAGGAATAATGGCTAGCAGTGGTTCTTCTGGATAGTTATTTATATCACGCTGAAGCTGCAATGTTTCGATGCGGGACTTAGTTCGCAAAAAGAAAGCCGTGATTTGATTTACT
>JAYVPD010000142.1:0-22834 GCA_043757515.1 Pseudobdellovibrionaceae bacterium | reverse complement strand
GCTCGTTGCACCGGGGACAAGTTCTTAACGTACTCATTTTTTGCTCTCCTTGTAGTGAAGGACATTTTCAAGTCCTTTCATCTTTTAGAATTGCAAAGAGGCCACCAGAGCGGCTCACAGGCTAAGTTGTTGGAAAGATTGATCTTTGCTTTTTAATTGTGAGCGCGGCAAAGGTCGATTCGTCGAGAACTCGCGAATTGAATAGGAATTCAAATTTTGAGTGTCGGAATTTCGCTAAATCTTGATTGGCGACCAATTGCTGGAATATGAAGACGTCGAAAATTGGACGTCTCCATTTCAAATCGAAACTGACAGCTTTAATGAATCGAAAAACAGCCTACAAAATGAAATAATTTTTTATTCTTCTTGAAATCACTGGCTTTGATATTCTGATGTATGTCCAACTCGCATAGCTGCGCCCAGAATTGGCGAATATCAAGGTGGCCCTGAGGAAAGCAAGAAATGTTGTTCAGGCAAACCCTGGCTAACTAAAGATCCGTAGTCCCAATGCCGAAGTTTCCATTACTATCCATTAATAAGCGAGGAGCTGCAAAACTGCTTCCGGTAAAAAAACCTAGTCCACCGTTCTGAGTGCCATACGTAGTGGTTGAGACACTGGATAAAATATCTGCCACAAGTGTTCCCGCTGCGTTCTTAAAACCAATTTCGTTATGAAAAGTATCTGTTTTTAATTGCAAACCAAGGCCTGCATTATCTTTAGCAATTGTTAATCCATTATTAGGAGCAGTTGTCCCAATGCCGACGTTGCCTGAGGCGTTGATGCGCATTCTCTCGACGAGCGGGCTGCCTTGAGTCGTTCCGGCGTTGGTCGAGAAAGCAAGTGCGCCGCCCCAAGTGACAACCGAGTCTGTGTAGTTCGAGATCTGAGAGTATGTGTGTGTGCCGCCGGCGTAGTTGAAATCCATTGATAGGCGTTGACCGCCAGCGCTGTAGTTGTTGGCCGTGAGTGCAAGTGCTGTCGTGTTGATATTGCTATTGACCTGTAACGGCACATTCGGACTTGTCGTCCCAATGCCGACGTTGCTGCCAACAATATTTAGCGTGTCTCCAGAAGCACCAAGCGTAAGGCGACTGGCAAAAGTTTTAATTTCAGCCGTGTTAAGAGTCGTATTTCCATCAAACCAAGTCTGTTGATTTCCAGCACCATTATAAAAAGCAAGTCTGTTTGTATTTGCAGGCCCCTCGTACCGAAGAGAGCCATACGAACCAGCTACGTGCAAAATTCCAAGTGGCGCTGTAGTCCCAATACCGACGTTAGGCACCACGCAATTACACGAAATCGAAATTCATTTTCTTAATCTATTGAAATTAAACATTTTTTGAATGGTTTCAATAAATTACGAAAGTCAGTTTCAACCAAGACCCCGTGAGTTGAGTGTTCTCTGTTTTCCTCGTTTTGTGTCCGTTTTCGCCTATTTTAGGCCAGATCTAGGACACGCTCTGTGCCTAACCCGAAGTTTTTCGGTATGCCTGCAAAGGCATCCTCAGAGACTTTTTTAGGACATATTTTGCGGTCCAAAAATCATGGCCTCCAACAATTAAAAAAGGGAGTGTTACCAATGAGTATCCAAGGTTCTTTAGAAAACTTAATGAAAGTGTTCCTAACTTTCTACATCGGCTGCTGTCTGATCGGCAGGCCCGACATCCCACTAAAACTTGTGGCCCAACTTCGAACCACGGCTCTTGCTGGGACAACGGCAAGCTGGGGCTGCCCGAGTATTTTTAATCATACGACGGCCTGCGAGACTTACGATCCCCGTCGATACAAATAAATTTGAGAGGCCGCTCTAGGAGGTGAACGCTATCACTCATAGAGCGGCCTCTTTCTTTACACTGCTGACCGGCTGAATCATTAAGGATTATAAGGAGTTGCCAGACCTTCGCTAGGTTGTTTTGATTTTCCTGCGAAGACAAATCAGAACGCCAAGGAAGGCGGCAACGTGAATCAGCATCGCAAAGGGCTTACGCTCTTTCAACTTATTGATCGAAAAAAGTTCGACGCGCTCGCGAAAAAGCATCGTATCGACCGCGGTGTCCGAAGTTTCAAAACCTGGGAATTTACGCAAGCGCTGATCTGCAGTTTTGTGATGCGGCTTGGAAGTTTTCGCGAAGTAGAAATGGCGCTGAAGATTCCAGATTCGACTTTTGGCGATGCGCTGAGATTACGCCACTCAGAATTTTTTCGAGAACTTTGCGATATGATTTTGCTCGAAATTCGCGGCAAATCTGAAAACCGGAAATGTCGCAAAGCAATTCGGCAAATTCTGGCGATCGACTCGTCAGAAATCGACGTCCACGGAAGTCTTTTTGATGAGCCCGGTTGGAAGAAAAAGTACACTATCGGGCACAAGGCGTCGGCAAAACTTCACGTTGTTTGGAATGTCGATGGTCAATGGATCGAAGATTTTTTGATTACGCCAAGTCGCAAAGCCGACTCGCCGGTCAGTCTAAATCTTCGTCTTTCAGCTATGAAAATGTACGTTTTCGATCGGGCATACAACGATTTTAATTTTTGGCAGAAGGTTGTTGATGCGAAATCGGACTTCGTCACCAGACTCAAAGATTGCGCAAGCTATCGTACGCTTCAAAAATCGGTTCTACGTGGAAATCAGAACGCGACTGGCGTCGTTTACGATGGGCCATTTGTATCGACCTCTTTGTCGGCGAGAAAGTCGACATTGCAACTGCGGCACATTATTTACCGAGATCCGTCGTCGCAAAAAGTATTTCACTTCGTGACGTCTAATAAAAAAATGAGCGGCAAAACGATTGCCGGGATCTACAAAAAACGTTGGGCCGTCGAACTTTTGTTCCGGTGGTTGAAGGGGCATCTCGATATCCGACGTCTTCCGACGAAAAATCCAAACGCAATTCGAACTCAACTCGCCGTTGCCATTCTGGTTCAGCTGCTTTTGCAGCTCAAGAAAACGATCGATGAATTTGGCGGAACATTGTGGGAACTTTTGCGCACGATTCGAACTAGCCTATACCAGCAAATCCTTGTCGAATATGGGCCGCCGGAAGACTGTCGCTGGAGTTCCGCTATAGAAGCGAGTTCTACGTCGTGATGATGCGGAAATTAAACCGGTCAGCAGTGCTTTCTTTATGTCCTATCCGGCATCGGCACAAATCTGAAATATGCATGTTAAAACGAGGGTTTATCTCGCCCTAAAAGTATGTTATATTAACCTAAAGAACTCGAGAAAAAAATGAATCAGATTAAACTAAGACCGCCGCCCAAGGGCGGGGCAAAAAAAGCAGCCGAGGATTTTGAGCGTGATCGAAAAAGAGAGCCCTCTGATCGACTTGTCCAAATTATTTCGGAATACGGGACTCCAGCGCCAGAGAGAAAACCTGGCAAAGATGACAAAGCTGCCAAAGACGTGGAGATATAAACTTTGGGACGCTGTCTACCATTTTCAGAAATCGACATTTTTTTAAAAGATACTCCCCAACCGCCCGGATGTTTGGCTGATACAAATTTTTTAATTGCAGCCAGTGATAAGGATCACTCCTTTCATGAAGACGCACAGTTTTTTTATGAAAAACTCGCCGATTACAAAATACCAATTTCAGTAAGCGTAACAGCTCGCGCTGAGTTTATAGACTACAAGCGACGTGTGGCGGTGACAGAGGCATTGATGGGTATGCTCAGCCTAAAATCGAAGTGGAAGATTTCAGCTAATGTTCGAGAACTACTTAAGAAGCAACAAGGCTGGCTTGATAATCAGGCGGAACTCGGCAGTGACCCCTATTTACCAGACTCGCGAATCAAACTTTGCAAACAAACTTTTTTGCCTCTCAACCATTCGGGGCACCTGGGCTGGGTAAACTTTTGCCAAGAATATTTACAAGGCCATCTTGTTGAGGCTTGGGATCTTTTAGTAGAAAGATTTTTTCTCAATTATATCGACATGAGAGCAGACGATACTAAGCAGCTTTTCCGCAAAGATTTACGCTGGGAAGAGATGTACCGCTTTTCCGAAGAAAGCGCCCTTGGTAGCCAAGATGCGATGATTCTGAATTTGCTCGACTCGTCTGTATTTCCGTTTGTGGTGACCTCTGACTTTGATCTCGCCTACGGCACGTTGTTGAGCACCAAAGATAAAACGGCTTTTGTTCCAGACAGTTTGTTTCGTGATCGAATCAAGAAACTCAGATTCTAGATTCAACCCTCTTTTTGCCATGAAAAAAATATAACATAGCCTTAATGAACCAAATGCGGGTCAGCCCGAGAATGGCTTTAGCCAAGGGTTTCAAGAGTTTGTCATGGTGTCTTTTTGCCGACAGGCACTGTGAACTGAGATTGGGTCAGTAAATAACTTCGCAGCTAATTCTAAATAAACAACTGTTGTTACAGACACTTAATTAAATTTATCGTTCGTCAAGAGGCCAAAGATTTGACCCAGAATTGGGTCACTTTGGCCCCTCTCAAAATTTATGCAGAACTCTCTACCTTACAGCTCATGACGTCAAATGTAGTAAAACGCATCCGATCAATAAATAGGCATCGTGGCATATACCTTGCGAAGAGAGTTCTAGGAATGCAGGGAGGGGAACGTCCATGAAGCATAGAATTCTAATCGTTGACGACAATCCATTGGACCTTGAAGCCATCGAGTTTTTGTTGAAGGACCAAGGCTTTCAAATCAGATCCACTGTTGATTATGAAGAGGGCATTGCGTTTCTTAGGCAGAACAAAGGCAAACTGTCGTTGGCTATAATTGATTATAATATGCCAGGCACAAATGGCGCTCAACTTGCGAAACGCTTTTTTGAAATTGATCCATCCTTACAAATTGCAACGTACTCCGGGGATACAAGCGACGCAGCTTTCGAGTCCACCATGTCGGCGGGCTCGCGATACTTCATTCAAAAAGGGATGGAGCCAAATAAATTATTAGCAATCATCAAAACATTTTGTACTCGGTATGAAGAAGCTAACAAAACAATCGCGGAGTTTCCAGCAACGGAAGATGAAGAGAAACTTTTAGCTTCAACAGGAATGACAGGGCGTTCCGCTGCCTCCGTAAAAACAGCTAAACTCATTCACACCTTCGCAAAAGATGACGAGACCGTTTTAATTCGCGGCGAAAATGGAACCGGAAAAGAGCTTGTCGCTCGTGCCGTCCACAATCTGTCAAGCCGTCGTGGCCCATTTATTCCAGTGAATTGCGGAGCGATACCATTTGATCTTTTAGAAAGTGAACTATTCGGCCACGAGAAGGGGTCTTTCTCGGGTGCCATCAGAAGTAAAACAGGACTTGTGACGGCGGCCAACAACGGAACGATTTTTTTAGATGAAATTGGCGATCTCCCAATGCTGCTTCAGGTAAAGCTTTTGCGCTTCTTGCAGGAGGGCGAAATTCGTCCGGTAGGTAGCGAATCTACGATCAAAGTGAATACTCGGGTCATCTGCGCCACCAACGCCGATCTTGAAACTGCGGTGACTGAAAATAGATTCCGCCAGGATCTTTATTACCGAATCAATGTGCTTCCTATTCCACTTTCGCCATTGAGAGAACGGCGAGAAGACATCGTCCCACTTGTCCTGCGATTTTCAAAACTTGTTAATGCTGAAAAAGGTATTTCAAAAGAATTTTTGGAAGAAACCGTCAGGGTGATGGCTGGTTACGATTGGCCCGGCAATATTCGAGAACTTGAACACGAGGTCCGCCGCACAATGCTTTTGAGTCAGGCCGATAAAATTACTCCGAAGGATCTTGATTCTAGAATTCGAGGTGTCACGCCGGATCAAGACGCCGTGATCAATCCCGATCTGGACTACGAAACTTTTCGGGAGCGTCAGACTGAAGAAGAACGTAAGTACATTTTAGCTAAGGTCCAAAGTGCTTCGTCGGTTCGAATTCTAGCAAAAGATATTTTAAAAATTAGCAATTCAACCCTTCAACGCAGGTTGAAGGAATTGGGAATCGTTTTTCAAAATCCAAACAAAAAAGGGGGATTCAAATATGAGACGTAATCTTATTCAAGCGGTGGCCGTAATAATGCTACTGGTTTCTAAAGCGGCCTATGCCCAAGAAACTTCAATTGAGCTGCAAGCGGAAACACAAGTCCAAGAGGCGATGCGCCTTGCGCGGATCAATGTTTTGCTTCGAGAACTTGCAAAAGCTCAGGCCATCGAGATTGACCAGACCGGGAAAATTGTTGTGAAGCAGTCCGTGCGAGAGCAGCTTTTAAATAAACAACTTCTGACAACAGCTGTTGGTGTACGCGGCGGGCTTTGCGATTAAAGGGGTTTCTGTGGTGAAATCAAAAACGGCGTGGTTGATAGCTGCTGGTATAGTGTTACTTGGAGGTGTGGTTATGAATGGCGTAAACAAAAAGTATTCTCAAACTGATACTCTGCGAATTGCATTTCCATATACAAAACCAGCGGCAAGCTACGAGCCAGCAAAAATTCAGTTGGCCCCCGAATATGTTTTTTTAGAGAATATATTCAGTCCTATCGTTGAGATGAATCCACAGACGGGCCAAGTAGAAGCCGGAGTTGCTGAGAAATTTTATTGGAAGGATCTTGAGCTTCATTTGGTCATGCGAAAAGATCTCAAGACAGTAGACGGAAAACCTATTACAGCCGACGACGCAGCCTTTTCTTTGAAAAGGCTGCTGTCTCTTCCGGGAAATACCCACGGCGAATTTCAAGAACTGATCTGCGGATTGACAAGGGGCCAGTCGGTTGAAGAACACTGTGACGGGATTCGAGTTCATGGCAATGAGCTTATATTAAAAACGACTCCGGCCGGTAAAACGTTTCTTCTGCCAATGCTCGTTGTAATTGATTTTGCGGTGATCCCGAGATCGTCCGTGGACCCTACCTCGATGAAGATTATTGATTTTAAAAATACCTCCGGCCCCTACTATGTCAATAAAGACAGCGAAACTGGCGAGATTGAGTTAAAAGCCAATCCAAATCACTACCATTTCTCAAAGGAAATGCCACAGACGATTATTTTAGTACCCACGGACAAAGCAAATCCAAACGCGTCGCTTGAGGATTTCAGAAAAGAGCGACTCGATTTTATTTCTACCGTTGATGCGGCTCGCGCCGATGAGGTGATTGCCTTCAGCCGAACACAATCTGATGCCGTTTTGCATACGACAATGAATATCCGGTCCTTTGTTCTCACTTTCTCCAAACGAGGCCGTGACGAAATTCCGGCCAACATTCGTTTTGCAATCGGCAGAACGCTTCGAGAGTCTTTTTCAAAAAGATTTGCGGGCTTTGACGGCTACGAGACTTCAAAACAATTTTTCCCCAGCTTCGGTGAAGCCGCGCTGTCGAAAGATAAACTTGAAAAAATTGACAAGCTCTTTTCAATAAAATCGAAAATACCAAAACAAAAATTTAAAATGACTCTTGTCCGCTTGGGCGACAGCACAAAATTTGTTGAAGCGATCAGGGCAGCATTGCCAGACGTCGAGGTCAGTGAAGCTGCAAAAAATCCAAATTTTCTAAAATATGAATCAATTGAAGACATGCCCCACATGGCAATCACAGGGCCGGATACTGGATTTCAAGAGGATATTGGCCTCATCACTTATTCTTTGAACGCGGGTTACTTTGGCATGGACCAAGAGGGCCGCAGATTGTGGCTTAAGGAATACATGGACACTTCTGACAAATCAAAACGCGTAGAAAGTCTCAAGCAGCTTCACGAGAAAACCCTGAGCGAACCTTTTGTTGTGCCGTTATTGATTGCCCCTTATGCCGCTATCATTCGAAAACCTTGGAAGGCCGGTCTTTCACAACTTTATGCGAATAATCAATTATGGCTGATTCGCAAAAATTAATCACATGGCTTCTTAATCATAGCGACGAACTCAAACTGCGAGTCACTGAGCTCACCTGGGTCCGTGATTGGAAACTGGCGGGAGTCTTTGACTTTCAAGTGAGTATTACCCTTCACGGTCGAACGTTCAGCGGTCGAGGGACTGCCACCAGCGAGGAATTAGCCTTTGTAAAAGCTGGCGCTGAGGCCATTGAACGTGCCTTTTGCGGTGGCCTAGGAATTTCGAGCTTGGGTGTTGCTGTGCATACTAATGCCGCGCTTGCGCGACAAAATGCGACACAGGAACTTTTTGAGAGAGACGCATTTTTTTGCCACTACTATTCAAAAATTCCTTTTTTAGATCTTGAAAGTGACAGGGTTCGCGATTTTGAACAGAAATGGCCAGCGGTTTTTCAACAACTTCGATCCCGCAAAGTTGATTGCCGTTTTTTTA
Organism: Pseudobdellovibrionaceae bacterium; assembly: GCA_043757515.1. Classification (GTDB taxonomy): domain Bacteria; phylum Bdellovibrionota; class Bdellovibrionia; order Bdellovibrionales; family Bdellovibrionaceae; genus UBA2316. Next base: position 14,566 of record JAYVPD010000142.1, on the reverse strand, counting down.
AGGCAGGATCGAATATTGATCCTGTTATCGTCTGCATCTTTTCGGGACTCGATGCTGCCCGCAAGTTTGGTGGCTGTATTGGTCTTGGCTCACATTCGCTGGAAATCGAAGCAATGCAGAGTGCCTTTTTTGAAGGCCTTAGAAATGCGGCCGTTAGCTTTCTTGTTGAAGATTTAAATTCAATTTCAGAAAGTGATTTTTTGAAAATTGAAAAGCCAAGCTCGTTTGACCGCCAACGGCTTGCAAAAAATATTGAGTACTGGACTAGCTTCGAACATTTGTTTGATGGACCCAAACTCCCAGTCCGGCAATCTAAAATATCTACGGCTCAGCTCAGCACAGAGAGACTGATGAGCCCATATCAAGAAATAGAGGATGCGCCAGTTTTTGTTTGTCGTGCCACATTTGAGCAGTCATGCGGCGAACTCCTGCGGCCTCAAGACAAAAGCCCAACAACTATGATGCGCCTCCAAGAATTTGTGGGCCAAAATTTAACGGATGTGGAACTGGAAACCAGACCACATTTTTTGGGGTGATGATGAATGATTCAGAATTAAAAATTCACCTTCAACGTCTTGAGAGAAAGTTGTTCGTCATTTACAGTGTCGGACTTTTAGTCCTGATAACACTTGCGCTAGTTTCAAATTATATTATGAAAGATCAGGCGGCAAAACAGGCCACAAGTATGATCAAGCGAACTGTTACGCGAGATTTTAGAGAAGCCGTTTATACTCTCAATGATGCGGAGCTTGATTATTTCAAAGCTGTTGTTTATTTCAATGGAGACTCCGATAGACTTTTTTCTCTTCCGGCCAATCTTGATTTGAATTTAATTAATCAGCCGAGTTTTCTAACAAGTCTTCTCGATTCAAGAATTGAAACAAATCTCTATTTTGATTCTCAGGAAAAAAATAAAATCGGCTCGGTGGTGTATATTTTTAATCGGTTTTCTCATGTGCCTTGGGCCTTTTGTATTTGGCTTTTTTTCGTTTTAGGGACAATTCCCATTATCCGAGATTCACGTCTTCGTTTAATGAAGAACTATCGTCGCGATGTCAGGCTTCATGAGGAAACCACCAGGGCTGATCTTGCGCAACGTGTGCGCCATGACATTCGCTCCCCATTAGGAGCCCTTCAAATTGCTATTCAAGATTTAGCGAGTCTGCCAGTACGTCAAGGGGCCATCATTAAAAAGGCAACAGACCGCATTAATGAAATCGTAGCGGAGCTTGAGTTGATTCGGGTGGTTCCTGATATGCCGACGGGTCTTTCAAAAAGTGAGAAAAGTCGGCAGGCAGTTTTGGCTGTCGTACAAGATATTATCCAAGAAAAGCGGACAAGACTAGGTCGCGGTGGCCAAATTTATATAGCGCCGGAATTTTCCAGAGACGCTTTTTTTCTGTTTTCTGATTTCAATGCTTCAGAAATGAAACGTGCGCTTTCAAACATCCTCGAAAACTCAATTGAAGCCTGTGGTGGCGCAGGTAAAATCCAAGTTAAGATACATGGGACCGACGAAATGATTGCCGTGGAGATCAAGGACAATGGAAAAGGGATCTCGCCAGAAATTCTTTATCACGTCACGGAGAAGGGCTTCACTCGCGGGAAGACTGTTGGAAGCGGACTTGGCCTCTTCTATGCTCGAAAAACGATTGAAGAGAGCGGTGGCCACCTTAAAATTGAATCCACAGAGCATAAAGGCACTCACGTTCAAATCCTGCTGCCGCGTTTAGCGCCGCCCAAATGGTATACTAAGAATGTGGCCGTTCCACATGGTGGGACAGTGGTGATACTTGATGACCAGGAATCCTTTCAGCTTTCACTTCGGAGTCGCCTTGATGAACTGACAGACAGAGGTGTCGGATTTTCAATAGAGGCTTTCAAAAAGCCGTCTGAGTTTCTGAATTGGTATGAAGCTCACCGGAATAAAATTAAAGCAGAAAATACGATTTATTTTTTTGATTATGATCTGGGCTCCGGTGAGCAGAATGGTTTGGATATCGCGGCCACTCTTGGACTTCAAACAAATACATTCTTAATGACCGGACACTATGACCTTGAGGATATCCAAAAAAGGTGTGTCGCCCAAAATTTGAAGCTTGTCCCGAAATCACAAATCTCATCCCTTGAACTCAGAGTTGCTCAACCCTGCTAACCCCCTCGCTGCTGACCTAATTTCAGGTCAAGCGCCCTGAGTTTGGGTCAGGACGTAAAGACCTGATTTCTTTATCTTACACGGAAAACCATCTTAAGATTGCGGCCCAAGTCTAGGTCAGGCAAAACACTCCTCTAATTTCGTGGATTTGTATTTCTCTCGGCAAAATCAAACACTTACATTTTTGGTGCTCGCCAAAAATCCACTGGTACGGAATTTGACTATAAGAATCTCCAACTGGGCAGCAAATCGCAGCTCATAACGACTTTAAGAAGTCAGAGGGGATTTCGAAAATGAAAAATAAAAGAAAAGCAAAACCACAGAATCCAGTCACCCAATACAAACGCTGCCCTGCTTGCAAAAGCAAAAGCCTTATCCACCTCGAAGTTGATGTCATCTGCGGCGACTGCGATTGGCTGAGTGCAGAGGCCTACGTTGACAGCGGTGGCATGGACAATATTTTTGCCGCCTGCCTTGAGCACTTCAACATTGGGCCGGAAGAAGCACCAGCTCCCGAGGAGTTGATCGCGGAATGCGAACTCGATTTGGCAGCGACGGCCTAAATTAAAACCAAGAAAAGTGGAGAATAAAAATGAGCGCAAATAAAATGATGATTCAAAATATTCCGGTGAGCGAGCCCCTTCGGGCTGTGCCTCTGGCGCCCCCTGAACAGACTCTGGAGCAAAGATCCAACCGTCGCCTTTGGCGACAGCTGATGAAATTCTTTTTGGCCTGTGTGCAGGTCCGGCAAAGTGACCTCGATCTTGAGGGCTGGCGACGGCTTGAATACAGAAATCAAGTCAGGTCAGCAGAAAGATTTAGTCGCTTTGAAAACTACGGTCGATCTTAATAAAAGGGGGAAACATGTTTAATCAAAAAGAAAGAGATCAGCAGAAAAATATATTTAGCTCAACTGATCATATGATTGTGCGCTCCGCCGTCAGAGGGCTGCCAGGGCTTTTATCACAAGTGATGATAATGCGCTTTTGGGAAAATTGCTCCATTGCTGAGATTGCCGATGATATGGGAGTCACAGTTAAAACCATCGAGCAGGCGATCTTGAAATCATTTCGAATATTGCGAGATGAGTGCTTAAGAAACCCGACCTTTTCGAGATCATTGCATGATGAGATTCAGCGGCTTGGGAATAAACTTGCCGCCTAATTTTAAAACCAAAAGGGGAAAAGATGAATTTAAGAGAAAATAAAAATCAGGAATCAAATTTCGACGGCCCAGGGAAAACTAAAATTTATCGCTTCGATATTTTCAAAGGCGCGGTCAGTCAAGACGGAAAGCTAGAAAAAGTATGTTCTGTCGGCCACGCCACCCTCTACGAGGGGTCCGCGACCTATACGGTTTATTTAAAAATGTTACTGAAAGATCAGTTCTATCTTTTGCCAGAACGAGAAATCGGCAAGCCATTTGATTTTGTCGTGTTGACCCGCGAGCCATCAAGTTTGCCAGGAAAAAAATATTTCTGGAACCGCGTTGGTACAGCAAAGCTTTTGAGTAATCAAAATGCCGGTATCATGCGCCTAGATTTTGATTTGCTGATCGGTGCTGATCTGTATTTAAATTTTCATGACTCAACGGCGAAGGAGCAAGATTCCCCGGCGGCATAAAAGCAATTACCCGCTGGGGACAAGGCCGATCTCTGAATAAATTTTTTAATTCAGGAGGTCGTAATGTTACTCATTCCAAGTTCACAAAAAGGGTTCGCCCTATTTGGCATTGCTCTTTTAGCATTTGCGGTAGTGGTTTCAGTCCCTGATCTCGCCTATGCCGATCTTGAAGGTTCTATCCGCAATATTAAATCACAATTATCGGGCACCGTGCTCCCGCTACTTTCTGTAATTGGGTTGTTACTCGCATCGTTCAGCTATCTGACGGGCAACCCCAACAGCAAGCAGCACATCACCTACGCCTTGATCGGCGCAGGGGTGGGTTTTGGCGCTCAGGCCATTATTGATTTTATCAGTTCTGCGGTTCACTAATTGTCGCCCCATGCATTCAGATGCCGAGTACTCGATGGATACAGGGCACTCGGCATTTTACTCTTTCAATGAACTATCACATTATTTTTTTCTGAAGGAGGACTTATGCTTTTGACTTCAAAAGTACCGCGCTCGCTAGAGAAGAAAAATCGCCTGTTCGGATTTGAACTGGCCGATCTCTTACTGGTGTTTTTATACCTCACATTGAGCAATTTTATTTTTGGCCAAACAAAACTAAAACCGCTGGCTGTCTGGGGCGGCACCATTGCTATCGGCTGCGGATTATATTTTTTAAAACGCGGCAAGCCCGATGGTTATCTTCAGCACTACGGCGAATTTATTTATTCCCCGTCAGTGCTCTCAGCCTCTCAGCCCGACACTGAATATCGGCCCTACATTACAGCAAATGAAACGGAAGGGTGAAAATGAAAATTCCTAATCGGTTGTTTAAAAATTTCAATGAATACAAGGCCGAGCACTCTCTAGCAAAGGAGCTTCCCTATTGGGAATTCATGGACGGCGTGGTCGTCCTTTCGGATGGCAGTCTTTGTTCGGCCTTCAGACTAAGTGGTCTGTCCATTGAAACCTGGGACGAGGAGCGCGTCAGCAGACTCGCTCAGGATCTGCGTGCAACACTCAACGGCCTAGATGATGGCTGTGAAGTGAGTTTTGCGGTGGATATGAATTCTGATTTTTCAAATTTGGTAGATCAGCACGAAAGCCTCAAGGGTGATATCGAAAACATCAAATGGATTGCAGAAAGCCGGATTCAAGTGCTGCGCGACGAAATTAAAAATGAGCAGCTTTTGCGGCCGAACTTGTATCTTTTTATTTATCAGCGAATCGGTTTTGAGGCCACTGGTAAGCGGCCGTCTTTTTTTCGGTCATTTTTTAATGCGCCAAAAACATTTGAGTCCGTGCGCCGAGATCAGTTTGAAAAAATGCAGAAAAATTTGGCTCAAACCTCACAGGCCATTGGGGATTCGCTGTCCACAATTGGAATAGGCGTTGAAAAAATGGATGAAACATCTGTCTGGGCTTTGGTCTATAGGTTTATGAATCCCACAAGGGTTAAATCCCATCCGGCGCCCGTAATGCAAATTGCCCACAGAACCCAGGAGTTCTTGGCGTCAGAGCTGCGACTTGTGCCAGAGCTTGTTCACCCAAGCCCCAGGGAGCAAGTTGTGTTCTCAGACCTTATCCAAGGGTATGAGACCTTTTTTTATGATGGCTATTACCATCGCGTGATCAGTTTAAAATCTATGCCGGAGAACACCCACGCCAGCATGATTTCAAAAATGACAGCACTGCCGTTTCATTATTGGCTCGACGTTCATGTGAAAGTCCCTGAGCAATCAAAGGATCTCTCAGAACTTCAATCCAAGCGGCGCATTGCCCATTCGATGTCGCTTTCACAGGGCGGCCGCGCCACAGATTTAGAATCTGAAGCGCAGCTCAATTCCACAGAAGAACTCCTGCGGGAATTGATCAACACAGGGCAAAAGATTTTTTATTTTCAAACAGCCATCTTGCTCAGATCGTCCTCTCAAGATGATCTGGAAATGATGACCAAGACTGCTCTTAACAAATTTAGGGAACTTGCGGGAGCTGAGGGTTTGGCCGAAAACGTGGCCGGATTTAAAGTTTTTAAAACTATGCTCCCCGCTGGCAACACTGCCAGTGTCAGGTCAAAAAGGGCCAAGACCGACAACTTGGCAGACTTTCTACCGATTTATGAACCCTACCAAGGAAAAGGCACGACGCCTGTTTGTCTTTTTCATAACCGTTACGGTGGACTTGTCAGCTATGACCCCTTTGATCAGCAGAGGCTACCCAACTACAATGCCTTGGTGACGGGGTCTAGTGGCGCCGGAAAAAGTTTTCTGAACAATTTAATTTTGCTGCAATTTATGACCCAAAAGCCCGTTGTGTTTGTAATCGACATCGGCGGCTCATACAAAAAACTCTGCGAATTTATGAACGGCCAATACATTGAAATTGCGCCGCCGAAAGAAGGCGAAGACCGTTTGGCCATTAACCCATTTCAGCTTGAAGAAGGCGAAAAAGAACCATCGTCGCAGAAAATTAAATTTTTGTTAGCACTTTTAGAAAGTATGTTCACCGACACGGACGAGGACAAACTCGCAAAGCTATCAAAAAGTTTATTGGAAGAGGCCGTCATTGCCACCTACAAAAAAACGCTGGCCGATGAAAACAGAATCCCACGCTTAAGTGACTTGAGAAAAATTCTCGAATCATCGCCCGAGCGGGAGCTTCGGAAATTTGCAAAAATGCTCTATCCCTGGACTGGTGATCGGGCTTACGGAAAACTTTTAGATAAAGATAACGAGCTGGATCTGAATGCAGATTTTGTTGTCTTTGATCTAAAGGGCCTATCGAGCTACCCAGATTTGCAGTCCGTTATGACTTTGATCATTACGGACTTTATTGTGGGCAAGGTTGAGAGCAGAAATCCCGCCTATTTTGGTCGGCGAAAACGAATTTTGATGGACGAGTGTTGGGAGCTTTTAAAGAGCAAGGCCGCATCAAGTGCTATGGAGTATTGGGTCAGAACACTTCGTAAGAGCGGCTCGGGTGTTACTTTTATCACTCAAGGTTTAGTCGAAATTGCTAGCCACGCCATTTCGTCAGCGATCTTAGGCAATACTGCGACAAAACTGATCTTGATGCAAAAAGGTGATCTCACGCCGGTGCGAGATATTTTGAAACTCAATGATCAAGAGATGGCGCTGATTTCATCACTCAAGCAAAAAAAGGGATTTTATTCTGAAGCCTTTCTGATTGCAAACGATGACAGGACCGTAATCAGGGCACAGCCGACTCCACTTGAGTATTGGCTCGCAACAAGTGATCGCGATGATAACAACGCCCTTGAAACTATGCGCAGCGAGAAACCAGAAATGACAATCGCGCAGGCCATCTATGAATTGGCTGTAAGATTCCCGATGGGAGTTTCAATGGGGGCTGTGAAAAAACAGTAACAAGAAAGGATTCAGATGAAACTTAAAAAATATTTTTTGTCTTTCACAATGCTGTTTTCTGTGTTGATCACTTCACCTTCGGCCAAAGCAGATTTCTGGGGCGGTGATCTTATTTATTTAGCGCAAATCTTAGAGCAGGCGATCATGCAAGTGCAGCAGCTCAAAAGCATCCTAGGCAATGGCAAAGATTCGCTTGAGTTTTTGCAACAAATTAACGAAGGCCAGCGCACCGCCCTTCGTATTATCAACACAATGAACCGCGTATTAAAACCAGGGAACCTGTCAAACTTGAGCGATGTAAATGCAGTGATTCGGGAAATCCAAGATATTTACGGAAAAATCCCGATCACTGCGGAAGCAAAACTACAAAGTACCCATGACGTGACGGTCGCTGAAAGTATTCAGCTTCATAATGATGTTTTCAAATATGCAGACGAAGTGGACCCCGAGGCCGAGCGAATAAAGAACTATGCTCAGGTGGCCAGTCCCCAAGGGGCAGCCAAAGCTTCACTTGAAGCCCAAGGCGCCATCATTCATGTGTTGAATCAGGTTTTAAGAACCAATGCTGCGATTTTAAAAATTCAAAGTGAGAATCTCGCCATGCAGAACAGAAAATCAAAAATGCAGAGTGAGGCTTTCCGTTCGCAGTACACGGAGTTGTCATCTTCACTTCGGGATTATAAGCCAAGCTTTGATTTGCCATCAGTATCTGGGGCCAATTAGAAATTTCCACCGCGGCGTGACCTCTGCATTCATTCACTTTTAAATGAAAGCGAGATTCTATATGGATCAGTTCGCAGCCCTCGGTTCTGTGGCCTTTAAAGTCCACATGGAAATGAGGAACATCTATTATATGCTGCTCCCTGTTTTTTTTATGCTCTCAGTCGCACTTGTCTGGTTTCAGCATCCGTCGGGCGGCGCTGATTTTTTAGATAAAATAAAAAGGGTCCTTATTGCAACTTTACTGCTGGTGGGATTTTCAGAGATTACGGATTTGATGCTGGCGATTGCAAACGGGATCTCTGTCAAAATTGATGATATGAGCGGCATTGACAGCATTATGCAAATGGCCTCGGAAAAGGCAAAATCTTACACGACAAGTTCGATCTCGCCAGTTTTAGCTTTTGACGACTTAATTGTCGCGGGACTTTCGTATCTGTCTTGGGCCGTGATGTATTTTGCAAGGTTCATCACAGTGGCCATTTACCATTTCTCGTGGGTATTTTTGTCAATCATGGCGCCACTGCTTTTGCTCTTTCATGTTTTCACGAGCCAAATCACGCTGAAGCTATTTGTATCAATGGCCGAGATCGCCAGCTGGAAAATAGTCTGGAGCGTGCTCAGTGTAATGCTCAAGGCCCTGCCGTTTGGGACATGGTACGCGATGGACGGCAATTATCTGACCATTGTGGTTTTAAATTTCGTCATTGCCATTTGTATGCTCGGAACACCGCTGGTTGTTCACGCGCTTGTGAGTGGGAATTTCGCATCAATGGCCGCAGGACTTGGTGGAGTTACGGCAGCAGCGATGCTGGCGGCACCCACAAAAGCAATCGCTGCGTTTAAAATTGGCCGAGGCGAGATGGGTATCATCGGTGGCTTTGCAAAAGGTATTAACTCCAAACTTGGTGAGGGTGGATCTGGCGTCAATGTCACAAGGCCACCTTCATCACCACCAACGGGTGGACCAGAATCAGCAGCAGTAACGCCGTCAAGACCAAGCCCCCCGCCGCCGAAAGTGTAGATTCGTTTTTTAATCAATATGTGATCTCTGATTTTTCAAAAAAATATTTTTACGGGAGTAAATCATGATTCGAAAGATTCAAAGGCATTGGTTTGAGGTATGGGGTCAGGAAGAAGCACAAAACAGATTTTTAAAATTCCTTTTGCTCGTTATGTCGGGCCTTGTCGGCATTTTGCTGGTCACGGTGTGCTGTTTAGCACTTAGAAATACACCTGTTCTTGTTTTAGATCCCGAAACTTCATTGATTCTTTTTCCAAAAGCGCCCGACGGAAAAGCCTTGGAGCGTGAACTCATCAGGCTTTTAAAAAAGTATCTGACGATTCGCCACAATTGGGATCCGGTGACGATTGAGGACCAGTCAAAAAAAGCATCTTTCTTTGTGGCGTCTGAATTCAGGGAAAAATATCTCTTAAGCAGCCAGGAGCAAATCAGACTCTCTAAAGAAAAACAGGTGGCCCAAAGACTTTTTACTGATGACCCAGATATTGATATCAAAAACAAAAAAGCAACGGTGCGCGCAGAGCGAATTCTCATTATCAATGGAATCCGCGCAAGCCAACCGATGCTGTTTGAACTGAGTTTTGATTACGGCGAACGCACCGCGAACAACCCAGAGGGGATCTACATCACAGGCGAAAAATTAACTACTCCCACAGGGAGCTAAATTTATGGCGAAAGGAATTTTTCAAATGCTCACGCTCTTTTTTTGTTTGCTGACATTAAATTGCCCAGCTGAAGCGAAATCATCTAGAACCATTCGTCTATCAGATGGGGAAATGGCGCCGATTTTTGTTGAAGCCGGATACTCAACACTTCTCAAATTTAGCTCCCACCCAGAGCCAGGTCTCATTGGTGATCAGGACGGTTTTAAGGTTGAGTACATGAAAAGCATTGTTGCCATCAAACCACTGGTGACAAAGGGCAAAACCAATCTTTTTGTTTTCACCAAGGAGGGACAATTTGGATTTCAGCTGATTTCTGCTCGCGGAAAGCATGACAACGTCGTGTATGTGGAGCCGCAGAGAGGATCAGGCCCTACGGGACCAACCGCAACAAAAACGGTTGTCGCTCTTGATGATATGCTGACTATGAAAATGAATAAAACCGCAAAGCTTGCGGGCCTAACGCTGACTTTGGATTCAATCGCAACGCCCACAAGTAGGTCCACACTTTTACTGAGGTTTCGCATGCAAGGAAAGCTGGGTGACAACGTAAAACAAGCTGCCATTGAATCAAAATATTTTCATGTCATGCAAGGAGTGGTGCCAGTCAAAATTGAAAACGCATTTCTAGAATTTAAAAATAAAAATGCGAGTCCAATCGAGGCCGTCGGTTTGATTTTAATTCGCACGGCTGATCTTAAGAAAAACGAGCCATTAAAACTCATGTTATCGCTACCAAATAAAATAGCGGAGCAAAAACCTGTTGATTTGCAGATTTTATTTTCTGCGGATTTTCGCCACTAAATTTAAAGAATGGAGGGACCTTCAATGTCGTTTTTAAAAAAGGAAAAAGTTGCTAATTTTTTTCTGAACGAGGCCAATCCCTACAGTCAAAAACGGGCCATCAATGGTGGCCACATCGGAATCATCCTTGGTGTTTTAGTTGTTCTGGTCTTGGGCGTTGGTAGCTATCTTGACTCAAAAGCCAAAGCCCAACGAGAAATTGAAGAAGCCAAGCGCGAAGCTGAAAAAAACTCTAAGGTGGCGGCTCAATCTACAAATGCAGGAACCGCCAGCCAAGGGTTTATGGAACTACCCACCAGTAGCAACAATCGAGGCGCTGGCTCAGTTGGTCAACGACAATACTCAGCATCACAGATCATCAAGCGAGGGACCTCCACTGCGGATGTGCTCCCAATGGGAACACTGATCAGGGTAAGGCTCCTGGGCCACGTTGAGAGTGCTGACAATAACAGTCCCGTCAGTGCCGTGGTTGTCCAGGGCGCCACAAGCCCCGCTGGGTATGAAGTAATCCCTGTCGGAACTAAAGTTATCGGCCAGGGGCAATTAGATCCGGCCCGTGAGCGACTGCAAGTCAATTTCCATACCCTGGTGTACCCAGAGGGAGAGCAGTTTGGGATTTCAGCGCAAGCCGCAATGCCTGATGGATCAAGCGGCCTTGCTGGGGATTTTTCCAGCGGGTCATTTAAGCGCCATGCGAGTCAGTTTTTAGGTAATTTCATCGGAGGCATGGCATCTGGCCTAAAAGATCGCACTACAGGTGGTGGGCAACTTGGAATTCCCTTTGAGCCAGGCAGCCTTAAAAATGGAGCCCTGAATGGTGTCGCCCAATCGTCCCTCGACTATGCAAAGTCCTCTTCTGAAGAGGTCGGAAAAGCCCAGGCCAGTATCACTGTCGAGCAAGGACAGGAATTTATGCTGTATTTAGAGCGGGAGTTTCACCAATGAGTAAGGATAAAAAACAAAATCCACAACAAGGCGGCAATGAGCAACTGCCTATCTTTCTTGTAGCTGGAATCTTTTGTGCCATCATTTTTAATAAAGTTGCGCCTGTGGTGAAAGCCTTCTGGTTCGATAACCGAATTGTCCTAATCAGTCTATTTTGGCTTTCCATCATAGGAGCTGTGATTTTTTTAATTGTGAAGCTATGGAACCAGTTCGTTAAAAAATCCCAAGAAGATGGGATTACCGCTGAAGATGATACCGGAGTATTCTTGGGCCATGAATTTGAAACAGGAAAAAAGGTGTCGCTTCGGCAAGAATTTAGAACCATGCACACTCAAATCATTGGCACCACCAACGCCGGAAAATCAGAAAGTGCCGTGATCCCCAAGGCCGTTAAAGATATTCAAAATGGCTCTGGCGTACTGCTTATTGATGGCAAGGCTGACGGCAGATTTTTAGATAAGCTTTATTCCTATGTAAAAAAATATAAGCGCGAAAAGGATTTCAGGCTCTTTTCACTGGGTAACATCGAAGCTTCGTCATCATTCAATCCACTTCGCGGCGAATCCGCCCAGCAAGTCACCGAAAGAGTGTTTTCAAGTTTCACTTTTGAAAACGAGTATTACAGAAATATTCAGTACAAATATTTTCTAGGCATCGTGAAACTTATTTTTGAGCAAAAAGAAGTGCCCACGTTTTCACTTGTGAAACAGCTGATTAGCGACATGGAGGAGCTAAACAAATGGATCGACGCTTCAAAAGATAATGTCCTTAAAAAAGACATGATCGCCTTTGTGAAGCTCGCGCCAAGGGAGCGGGAAGGAAAAATGAGCGGTCTTGAAACCGCCATCAGTAATTTCACATCAAGCGAGATCGCAGAACTGTTTGAAGAAACTGAAAACCGAATTGATTTTGATGAGGCTATGGAGCACGGGCATATTGTCTATTTTCAGCTCCCGACAATGCTCTACCCATTTCTAGGATCGGCCACTGGCAAACTGGTTTTGCAGAGCTTTCAAAGTGCAATTGCAAAACGACAGCTCAAGATGAGAGGCGGTACTGATGACGAATCCGAGATTCTTTTCCTGCATCCTTGATGATTTTCAAGATTATATTTACGAAGGCTTTGCCACAATTTTAAATAAATCCCGCTCCGCGAACGTGGGTGTGGTGTTCAGTCACCAGTCCCTAGGGGACCTTGATAAAGTGTCAGAAGCTTTTCGTAATGTGGTGCTCACAAACACGAATATCAAAATTGTGATGAGAATGAATGACCCTGACACCTGTGAGCATTTTGCCAGTACGTTTGGAACAAAAAAGAATACGAAGATCACAGAACAGGTCAGCGACACTGAAAAAACTGGCGCTGGAACTATTCGAGAAGTGGAGCAATTTATTTATCACCCGAACGATTTCAAAAACCTAGGCACGGGCCAGGGCATCTTGAGCATTCCCCATCGTGACGGTGTAAAACTATTGAAAATGAAATTCAGGCAGCTTGATAATCTGCCTCGCTGGAGATTGCCAAGGGTTGAGAAAAAGCCAATTCCTAGAAAGTTTCCAACCCACTCGCCGCAGCCCACGGTCGTTGAACAAACTGGTTTTGATTAGCCGCCATCGCCTTAAATGACAACTCCCAGGCAGATTTATGGTGCTCAAGACTCATAAAATCTAAATGTTTCGGAGGAAATCATGTTCAAGCAATTGAGCGCAATTCTGCTGTCATGCTTTTTGTTTTTGTCAGGCTGTGCCACTGCTAAAAAGTCCATTCTACTAGGCTCAACCATCGGAATTGGGATCGGCGCTGGTATCGGTTCAACGCAAGAAAATCAAAATGGCACAATGGTCGGTGCCGTTATCGGGGGACTTTTGGGCGGCCTGATTGGTTATTCCGGCTATGATCAGAAACAAAAAAAGGAACAAGCAGCTAGAGACAATGCAGGTCAAGCCCGCTTTGATATGTTCAGCGCCGCAGATCCCAATGCAAATCGCCCAAAACTAAAACCCGCCGAAGTGCGCGTTCGCTATATCGAGGATCAAGTGAAGGATGGCACATTCATTCCGGCACACCTTGAGTACGAGATTTCTGAGCCTGCTCGCTGGGACGGTGCCAAATGACAGAACTGCAATCAGAATTAATCGAAGTGACTTCCGACAAAGGAGACAAACGCTACCGCATTACAGATCGTGATATTTTGCTTCTTAGGCTACTGGCCGAGTACGGCTGTGTCGATGCCCAGCGGATAAAAGCAAAGCTCTGGAATGGCAATCCAACTTCACGCGCGCATTTTCGGCGAATCAGTATTTTAAAAAAACTGTGTTTAGTTGAAAATGTTTTGGGTGATCAGGGCGTGGGACTTGGATACCGAATCAGCAAAGACGGCAGAAAACTTCTTGCTGAAAGGGGCCAAGAGGTTGAGGGGGCGGTCATCAGGCGAAGTTATAAAACTCAGTTTGAACATGATCAGCTGCTCATCGACATCAGAAGAATTCTTGAATCAAGCCCCGTGGTTAAAGAATTTAAAACCGAGGCCGAGGTCAAAAACGAATTGCTCGGTGGTCAAAAGGGAATCATCGACTGGAAAACAGCACCGACAATTCCAGACGGAACCTTCGTATACGAAGTTCCAGGGCAGCGCTTCAGAATTGCTATTGAACTTGAGATTACGCAAAAAAGTCGCGCCAGGTATTTTAAAATTCTTCGCAGCCATTTGCTCAATAAAACTTGGGACATCACCTTTTATATTTTGCGCGATGAGGTTTTGCTTCAAAAACTGCAAACCCTTCTTGCTGAAGTAAAAGCCGAAGATGTCAGTGTGCGTGTGGCTAGAAAAATTAACGGGATTTACCTTTGCTCTCTTGAAAGTTTTTTGCGAGATCAATTAAAAGCGCAATTCATCAATGGCAAAAAGACTATTTCTCTAGATGATCTTGCCCAAAGAGCTGAGACCAATTGACCTTTTTGATTTCAACGAAGGCGAATATTTCGGCTCAAATTCCTAGGTGAGCAACCCCTACAAAGTGTCGCATGACTGCGACACTTTGTAGGGCGTGGAGCAAAAATCGAAAACGGCGCAAACATATGAACTGACTAGAGGATTTTGAAGTACCTTGCACATTCCGTTGCGCCTGATCGTTCCTGACCACTCTCCCCCTACATGCAAGCATGTTTAACGGTGGAAAGTGGTCAGGAACTGTCTACACTACATGTGCAAGGTACTTCAAAAGTAATGATTATAATTATTATTTAAGAAGAAGAGGGG
>JAYVPD010000141.1:0-6066 GCA_043757515.1 Pseudobdellovibrionaceae bacterium | reverse complement strand
TTTGGATGTCAGATACCCAAAGCTTAACGCTTGAGATTATTTCTTCATGCTCCTTTTTTTATGACTTATTGCTTCCCACTGCTAACCGTGATGAACCTTAAAACCAATACCTAAAAATCAAGGCATCGATCTGAAAAGTTCAGCCTAGAAAAACTGAACCTTTATTTTTTCCGAAAACCCAACGTCAGTGGGTGAGTATACTTCGAATACCCTTTCTTTTAATCGAGCGGATTCTTTTCAATTGAGTGAATTGCCTGTGGACCTGATGACTCCCAATTTAGGGTGGTGTCTTTGAAGTAATTTTCTGTCTTACTAAATAGCAAACCCGTATTATTTTGTGCAAATAAATGGTGACTAAATACTATTGGATTTGGGCACAGCGGAGTCATTGGGCTTTGCTCTTTCTAATGACTTTCGCCATCGCTTTATGCCTATGGGAATCAAGATAGCTACGATTGGCAATAAGAATAATAATAAAATCGGGTTTAGAATCGCACGAGGCTCCAATACCAACACAAAAATTAGATTTGAGCTAACCATTAATCCAAATGAAATGGGTATCCACAAAAGTATTTCAAGTAATCTCAGAAACCAGATCAGATCAATTTTCTTCCTTGAGTATCTGGGTTGTTTCATTTCAGCTAAACGATTAATAATCGGTATGTAAGTCCAACACAGGATTAATGCAAACAAAAGTTCCCCAATCTGAGACGGATTGTCGCCGCGACCTGCATAAAATTGTGGGCGAATAGCCCGAGCAGCAAAATCGCCGACAATTAAGCCGAAGAACATCACTGGAAAAAGTGCGGATAAAAGCAATTTACTTGGCTTTTCTGGAGCTTTTTTTATCCACACAGCATGACAAACTACAATGGGTAAAAGCCAAGAAAAAAACAGCGGAGTAAGCATAGAAAATAAAAAGCTAGCCATAGTCGTATCTCCTTCACTAAACCTTTGAGTTTTTTAAAATACTTTCAATAATTTCTAAATAATTGCGAACTTCTTTTCGACCTGTTTCGGTGCATGTAAACGTGGTACACGGTCTAAGATCAACAAACGTTTTTTTGATCTTTATCAAGCCTTCCTCTTCAAGTTTCGCTGCGTGAGACGATAGGTTTCCACGAGTAAGCCCCAGTTTCTCTAGCAGATCAGTGAATGTTAGACTTTCTTTGCTTGTCATTAAGGTGACCATTATTGAAAGGCGAATTCGGTCTGCCAATAGCGGATGCGTTTTAAGTATGTCGTCGCCTTTCATATTAATTCGCCTTGCGTTGACTTAGAGAAAGCTGCATCAACGAGAGCGACGACAATCCCCCAAAGATAACTAAAGGCCAAAGGACACTACTCAATTGCAAATAAAATTCAGTAGCTGAAAAGGCAATGCAGGTTATACCTAAGAGATAGCTCGTCCGAACAGAAAAATAGAAAAACCGACCCTGAATAAGATAATCGGCCGTAAAAAGAACAAGCATCGCTGCAAACCATTCCGGTTTTTGTGCCAATAGCAAGGCACTCGCAAAACAAAATTTGACAAAAAGATCAGATAGCAAATTCATATTTTTTAAATACGAAAAATTTTTACGAATAAATTCTTCAAGCTTTAAGCCTATTGAGCCAGCAGCTCGCCATAGGACAAAATACAAAAGACCCACCAGCAAAATGAGTAGGTAGGCTATCGACGCAATTCCATATAACTGTAAATTAGCTTCTTGTTTTGTTAACAGAACCATTTCAGTTATTGATGGTGAGCCAAAACATTCTGCCAATAACAATCCTATACATCCCGTAATGGCCATGATGTGGGTTATTCGACCAGTTTGGGTCGTAATCGCGCCAATAGAATTTGATTTTGACTGAATGGACTCGGTCTCGTTTATAAGTCGTTTTAAAGTCAGGACATCTTCAAGAGCTTTGTTTAGGTTGTTATTGGTACTTTCCACTGAACATCTCACTTTCGCAAATATGTTTGCATTACAAACATATTTGCAGAGTTATCGGCTGTTAACAATAAAAATGATCATATCGGGTTCTAATCAAATAGAATGGCTCTTGCTGTATCATAAACGTACGTTTGATGTTTCTATAAATAAATGTAACTTTTAAGGCGTTGGATTGTATTCCCTTCAGGGGGAGCAAATCAATAAACTACAACGCAAACAACTCTATTTTTTTAGTGTCTCAATCTTGCTTCTTTTGGCTTTTCAAAATTGCGGTCGATTTGATACAGCATTGCCATCTAACCCTACCGATAACACTGATGGCGGCCTCGGAACCGATGCGCCCAGCGAGCCGGTTGCGACGCCTCCTATTGTTTCCCCTCCGATGGCTGAGATTCCCCCTACAAATGAAATTCCTGTCGAACAAAAAAACCAAGCGGCCGCAGAAACCGCAAAATCAAATTCACTTTGCACCGCCCTTGGTGACTTCTATTGGGAGATCGGTGATTTAAATGGTGCGCTAGGCAGCGGAGCGATCGGTACCACCTATACCGCGACATCGCCAGTCGCTATCGCATCGGCGTCCAAAATGGTTTTTGGTGCTTTTATGATTCAGCTTACAAATGGTAATTTAACACCACTTCAGAAATCAGTCTTAAGAATGCAATCCGGTTATCATGGCCTAAATCCGGCATTATGCACGTCTGCAACGTCCCTATTAGATTGCCTAAGTAGCGGCCACCAGGGATCCAACTTTGTGTATTCGGCCAATGAAGTGGGGCGCTTTCACTATGATGGTGCTCACGATCAGGTATTTGCCACCACCGCAATCGCCGATGGTGGGCTTGGCTTGGGTGGCTATTCAGCATCCGACATAAGTTCATTAATTATTCATACTACTCTAGGCCTCAATACTGGCTTTTCTTATGGTTTTCCAGAGCTGGCCGGTGGAATTAAATCGAGCCCGCAAGATTTCGCTATCTTCCTTAGAGCCATTTTGTCAGGAAAACTGTTATTGCATGACTACCTTGGAGTCGACCGTGTTTGCACTTTGCCCTCAGTATGTCCGACATCCGCAAGTAGTCCTGGCCAAGTTAACTGGAGCTACAGTTACAACCATTGGGTTGAAGACGACGGCTCAAGCGATGGTTCATTTAGTAGTCCCGGCGCTTTCGGATTCTATCCTTGGATCAGCGCTGACAAGACTTTATATGGGGTCATCTCGCGACACTCCAGTGATGGTGCCGGCGGTTTTGATTCCGCAAAGTGCAGTTTTCAAATGCGCAAAGCGTGGAATACAGGTGTGGCCGTCAAATAGAACCTTATCTGCTATCGCTTCGTTCGCTTTTTTTCTTCATGAATAATCGAACCGCGCAAAATCATCTGTACATGCTCGGTCAATCGTTCAGTCAGGCCAACTTGTTTATGTGCCGGAATATCCAGAGCTTCGGCGCCAAGGGTGAATACGATTGCGACTATCGCTTCTGCTGTCAAAGCCGGATTAGATAGTGGCTGCCTAAGTGCCTCTTGTGTTCGCTGAATATCCATACTGATTTCGCTAACAAAACGATCCATCTCTGCGTGAATTGCTTTTCTGAATGTCGAACTAGCTCCTTGCCTCTCTCCGAGAAGCAAGCGAAAGAGATTTCCATTCTCTGTCACAAATCGCAAAAAAGTATCAACGGAAACCTTTACAGCGTCCGGACCTGGCTCGACCTTTTTACGTGCGTCCCGCAAGAGCTTTCGCAAGCTGAGACCGACTTCATCAAGCATGGCGAGGCCGAGTTCTTCCATATCTCGGAAGTGCTTATAAAAGGCTGCGGGCGTTATTCCTGCCTGGGTAGCTACTTCCCTAAGGCTAAGGGCTGAAAACCCTTTTTTGCCGCTTAAGCGAAGGCCGGCTGATATTAGTTCGGCCCTAGTTTTAGACTTCTGTTCAGATCGTTGGCTCATGGCCTTGAATACTAAAGGAAAGTCTCGAAATGGGCAAAGCAAAAAAAGCTCTATTGACTATTGGGTAAATACTTGTATACTGAGTATAGTATACGTCTGCTTACTAAAATTTATAAAACCCATAATTATATAGAGTAGAATGGGTTTATAAGGATTTAATACAAAATTACAAACGTTTACTATAGGAGATTTTATGCGTTTACCCAGTAGTTACGATAAAAACCGGCGAAAACGGCTCAGACGCGTCTTGCGGCAATATAAAAAGAAAGCGGTATCGATAGTTAGCTCATTTATAGAATTACCATCCCTAGTAAGGGATTCGTTAAATTTCGATTTTAACTTTGAAATTGAAGACTCGGATCTATTGTGAGAACTTTCTTTGCCATCAAGCCCTTACTCACGAGTTGTTTAAGTTAAACGCATTTTCCAACCGGTTTGTAAAAGATTTAGAATTTACAAAATATCCATTATAATTCATCATGATGTCTGAAGCTGGAGGACCTATGGCGATGACCTACGAAATGACTTTAGATTGGTTAAAAAACGCAAACGTTGTAGTGCAGGTCCAAGTTTTGGAAATTTTAAAATTTGATTCTGATAAGTCAACTGTTGAACTATCGGTAAAAATTATAAAGAAATTAAATCAATCAACTGTTAGTGAAGGTGACATTTTGAGGTTTTCACTTCGAATCTGGACTCCACAGAGTCCGCCGTCTGGTCATGGATATTTTAATCTTGCCGAAGTTCAAAAGAACCAATTGTTTGAAGCATTTTTAGTAAATAGAAATTCAAATGAATTTAAATATTTAGATGGAATCTTTATTCAAATTGCGTCAGAGCATTCTCAATATATAGATTTTTTGAAAAGTGAATTAGAGAAGCGCGAGGCGGCACGGCCCCAGACATTGGGTGTTTTTAGTAGAATTAAAATTTTCCTTTCAGGCAAAAAAAAGATTAAATAGAATTATTCATTAAATTGATAAATTTAATGAACCCCAAATTTGTATAGGAGATAGGCATGGATTTTTTTGAAACTGTAGAAAGACGTCGTAGCATCCGTAAGTATTCAGAAAAACAAGTACCGGCTGGGGTTATGACAAGGGCAATTGATGCTGCATTATTGGCTCCGAATTCTTCTAACATGCAGACCTGGCAATTTCACTGGGTTCGATCGGAACAAAAAAAGAAGGATTTGATTTTGGCCTGCCTTAGTCAAGGAGCTGCTGCGACTGCGCAAGAATTGCTAGTGGTTTCAGTGCGCCCCTCTTTGTGGAAAAAAACTTCAAAGGATATTTTAAAATCTGCGATTCCAGCGGGATTAGAAAAACAAATGCTGGAATATTACGGAAAATTTATTCCTTTTATTTATGGCTTGCAAATATTTGCCCCATTGAAATGGCTGATGTTCAATATAATTGGAATTTTTAAGCCACTACCGAGAAAACCTTGGTCTTTAAGGGATCGTGAAGAAACCTGTATTAAATCGGCCGCCCTGGCGTCCGAAAACTTTATGCTGGCGATGGCAGCTCAAGGATTTGATTCTTGTCCAATGGAAGGCTTTGATGAAAAACGAGTCAAAAAGATCCTAAATCTGAAATACGGCGACCGGGTTGTAATGGTGATATCAGCGGGTGAACGAGTGGATCGCGGCGTTTGGGGGCCGCGGTATCGATCCCCTCGAGACTGGTTTGTATTCGAAGTCTAAAAGCTTAAAAGGGGTACCGATGGGTCAAGGATTCACCGTTCCCCCAAAGAGACTTCCCGTTCCGGCGGCGGAGCCCCCAACCGTTAGAGTTCCTGAATTTTTATAGAGAGTATTATTGTTCAACGAAACCGAAGCGGCCGTTAGGTTTTGTCCATTCATATAGAATTTTCCTGTGTTTGAATATCCATCGTTTAAGGAAAGTGTTCCGGACAATGCTAACGAGGTGCCGATTAAAGTATAGGTACCTTGCCATCCATTGCACGTGACATTGTTATAGGTAACAAGGCCTGGTTGAAATGATTGAGAAACGGTTGAACTTCCATTTCCAAAAATTAAATTTGAACCCGTCGTGGTAAATGTTCCAGAAGATAGATAAGTCCAATTTTTTAAAGTGGCAATATATCCAGAAAGTGTTACCGGATTTGCGCCAGCCGCAATAGTGATTGAGGGGACATAGCTTCCAAAAGCTCC
>JAYVPD010000140.1:0-6084 GCA_043757515.1 Pseudobdellovibrionaceae bacterium | reverse complement strand
GATGGGCAAAAGGTTATTGTGATGGGTTGGGTTTCCAACCGTCGTGATCATGGCAGCCTTGTGTTTATTGATCTTCGTGACCGTGAAGGTTTGGTCCAGGTAGTTTTGGATCCTAAAAAATCTGAGACATCTTCGTCTAAAGAGCTTCGTGCTGAATACGTTTTGGCTGTTGAAGGAATTGTAAAAGTTCGGCCCGAAGGCATGCGTAACACAAAGCTCAAAACTGGCGAAATTGAAATTGAAGCCGTTACGTGTGAAATATTGAATGAAGCGGCCGTGCCGCCTTTTCAAATTGATGATTTGAATGTGAATGAAATGTTACGACTTAAGTACAGGTACTTGGACTTACGCGCGCCTAAACTCCAGAATCACCTTTTTGTGAGACATAAGGTGGCTCAACTTGTAAGAAACTATTTGTCTGATGCCGGGTTTATCGAAGTCGAGACTCCCATTTTGTATAAATCAACTCCCGAGGGCGCCCGTGATTATCTAGTGCCGTCACGAGTAAATTTGGGACACTTTTATGCTCTACCGCAATCACCACAGACGTTGAAGCAGCTTTTGATGATTTCTGGTTTTGACCGCTACTTTCAAATTGCTCGCTGTTTTCGCGATGAAGATTTACGTGCCGATAGACAGCCTGAATTTT
Organism: Pseudobdellovibrionaceae bacterium; assembly: GCA_043757515.1. Classification (GTDB taxonomy): domain Bacteria; phylum Bdellovibrionota; class Bdellovibrionia; order Bdellovibrionales; family Bdellovibrionaceae; genus UBA2316. The sequence goes on along the minus strand of JAYVPD010000140.1, from coordinate 5,435 downwards.
CACAGATCGATATCGAAATGTCATTTATCGACGAAGAAGACATTATCGAAGTAAATGAAAAAATGGTGAAGTACATTTGGAAAGAAATTAAAGGCGTCGACGTTCAAAAAATTCCTAGAATGAGTTTTCAAGAAGCCATGGATCGCTATGGATCAGATAAGCCCGACATAAGTTTTGGAATGGATATTAAAGATTTATCGTTAGTCGTTGGAACTCAATCTGGGTTCAAAGTTTTTGACGAAGTGATCGCACGCGGCGGAATCGTGCGAGGTATTTCTGTCCCTAAGGGCGGCAGTTACACTAGGGGACAGTTTGATAAATTAACTGATCTCGCAAAAAAAGCAGGTGCCAAAGGATTAGTCTGGATCAAGTCTGAAGAAGACGGGACGCTTTCAACACCGATATCAAAATTTTTATCAAAAGAAACTCTAGAGGGTATTTTTAAAAAAACCGGATCAAATAAGGGCGATGCCTGCTTGATCGTCGCGGATGATTATGATCCGGCATGTGCCACGTTAAGTACTCTTCGACTTCATTTGGGCCGTGAACTTAATCTGCTTGATCGAACTAAAGATCATTTTTTATGGGTGATTGATTTCCCATTGCTAGAATATTCTCCTGATGAAAAGCGCTGGGTTGCCCGTCATCATCCATTTACATCGCCAAAGGATGAATCCTATGATGATTTAATTAAAAACAACGAAAAGAATTTCGGCAAAATGCTAGCTAAAGCCTATGATTTAGTCTGTAACGGTTATGAACTCGGCGGCGGCAGTATTCGAATCTATCGAAACGAAATTCAGCAGGCCATGTTTCGAGTATTAGGAATGTCTGATGAAGATACCAAAGTAAAATTTGGCTATTTCTTAGACGCTTTAAAGTACGGAACGCCTCCGCATGGTGGAATTGCATGGGGTATGGATCGATTAATTATGCTTTTATGCGGAACGGACGCCATTAGGGACGTAATCGCCTTTCCAAAAACTGCCAAAGCGACTGACCTTATGAGTGAAGCACCAACACCAGTGAATCGCGATCAATTGGCAGAGGTCGGAATACGACTTTCACCACAAGCTGAAAAATTTATCGAAGACGCTAAGAAACAGAATTAGGGATCTACCGAGTTCTCATCCGTTTCTTGACGTCTAGGTCTAGGATTTTCAAAGCAGACTTTAGCTTTTAAAACTATCGTCCGACTAAGTGGCAGCCATATGTTTCAGAATGAAACGGTTTCACAGGAGGTGAATTATGGAAAAGTTAAGTTCGATCTTACCTAAGAGTCCACGCACTCAAAATGTTGACAACTCAAAAGCCCAACCCGCACGTCCCGGAGCGCCTTTATTAGGCAGACCGGCCGGTAAGGTGACTCAAAAGGTAGTTTTTGATGATGCTGTTGAAACCGATTTGCCAGGGCGCCCAGGAGCCGTTGATTTATCATTTGCAGATAAATTTTCAGCTGGAATTCCTGCAGATAAAATCACTTTAAAAGAAAGTAGTTTGGATGAACCAAAACTTTCGACCTATACCCGTAAGGGTGATTTTGCAAAAGTTAAAATTGCCGAAGACGTCGGTCGAAAATTTGCAAAAATAGATGTCGTACCTAAAACAGAAATGATTCCACAAGAAATGGAATCGATGGGTGAAGAATCTGTTTCGAATTTGATGGAAGCTTAGCAATTTAATACTAAGCCACCCATCGATCCATTAAAAAGCCGGAACTTTCAAGAGAGGTAATTTGATAGCCTCCTTTGAACACGCGTTTGCCTCCCGGCTCTTTCGCTAGAACCAAAATCCCGTCCAAGCTTAAAAAAATTAGCTTGCGAATGGCGTCTAAACTCCATTGGGGCGCACCCATCTGAATTAGCATTTCAAGTCTGATTATCGCCTGCTGAGGATCACTCGCATGCAAAGATCCAAACGAACCTTCATGCCCCGTCGATAAGGCCATCAAAAAATCTTTAGCTTCGGGACCGCGAATTTCGCCCATGATAATTCGGTCAGGTCGCAATCGCAGTGATGCTTTGACCAGATCGCTTTGAGTGATATCGGCTAATTGTGATCGATGCGTTCGAGTCACTAATTTTGTGCTACACGAATTAACGCTTGAAATTTCTGCTGTATCTTCGATAACAATAGAACGACATTGGGGCGCGGTTTGATAAAGTAGAGCATTGATAACTGACGTTTTTCCGCAGCCTGTGGGCCCAATGATCAAAAACCGTTTGCGTTGTTCGACGATGGATTCCAAAAAATGTATGTCGACATCGTTACACCAGCCTGATTCCATAAGTTTAGCTAAAGTCCATTGACTATTGGGATGACGACGAATACTGACTATGGGTGTTTTTTGAGTCAAGCATTCATCAACAATACAAATCCGAAACTGATTCATGGGTCGATCTAGGATTGGGGTCTCTTTGTTGACCACGCCATCAATTCGCGAAAGAAGTTTATTAATGAAAAGTTGAAAGGTAAACGGACTATAAAATTCGTCGTCTAGTTTCGAAAGCGTACCGCCAGTTTCTATCCAAATATCATGTTGGCTATTTATCAGAATCTCCGAAACCGAATCGTTTTGAAGGGTGTTCGTGATAGGCCCAAAATCTAAAAACTCGTCGTGTATCCTTTGGGCTACTTCCGGCCCTAACCCTTTTAAGTGTGGTTCTATAAAAACAGATAGGTCTACATCATGGTGATGCTGATTTGAACTACTTTCAAAACTGTATTCTTTTAAGGATTGGTCCTTAATTGCTTGTACAATACTAAGAATTTTATTTGATAGAATTTCTCTCATAAAGACCGCAAGTGTTTTACTTTGGATTGCACATTAATATCACTTTCACGAGTCATGACTTCGGGCTTTACGAAAATAACAAGTTCGGTTCGTTTTTCCTTAAAATCCCGGCTTGAAAATAATGGGCCAAGGATGGGAAGCCTTGATAAAAATGGCATTCCCGAATAACTGTCACCATGGACCTCTTTCAGCAATCCAGACAAAGCAATAATTTTTGTTTCGGGAAGATCGAAAAAGCTGGACACTTTATTTGTAGTGATTCCTGGGATACCATCTATGGTTAAACTAGAATCTATCGATGATACTTCAGTTTCTAGTGAAACGCTGATACGGCCCAGGTAGTCCGCCTTTGGTCGGACCTTCATAAAAACACCGTATTTTTTCCAAATAATATCATTGGTGTATCGAGATCTGGATTTGATAGGAATTTCCCCTCCAGCTAAAAATTCTGCTTCTTTGCCGCTCTTACATAACAAATTTGGGCTAGCTAAAAGGCGCCCTTTTCCTGAAGATTCAAGCATACTCAACTGTGCTTCAAATGGTTTAACTTCGGAGGCAGGCAGTAGCTGAGCAGTCAGTGGCGAGCCCAGTTCAACTCCATAGTTTTGCATAAATGCGCGGTCTATTTCAGCGACCGTGATTTGGACTTTAATAATCGGTTCTAAAATGAGCGATGTTGAATCTTTTAAAACGGGAATTCCGAATTTTTTTAAATAGATTTTGTATTCAGAAAAGTGGGGATCTTTGGGATGAATTTTCATCTGAGGTTCGCCGCCAAAACTTATGATTTGATCGGCAAGTCCCCGAATTTTGAATTGCGAGGTAAAAAAATCTTTTACCTGGGCACTGAGTTCGGTTCCTAACCGAGCCTTAAATACATAGTCATCGTCGGGGCCGACATTTTCTGCTAGCTGCAACCAATCTTGCAGTTTAAATAAATGACCAGTCACTTCAATTTGCGATTCATGAATAGTGAGCTTGAGACCTAGTTTGCCTTTAATTAAATCGGACATTGTTTTATAGAGTGAAACAATATTGGGCCGTAAAACCTGAATTAAATAGAGGGTGTTTTTATTTTTTAAATAGGAAGTCCCTGTAGCGATCCCTGACAAACGCAGAGAGTGACCTTCGACAGTGGCCCTGACAATGTTTTTCTTTTCAATCCAGACCTGGTTGCCGACTAGGGGAATCCGTGCCGATTCGCCCAAAGGAATAATAAGGTCCTTGGAAAAGCTAAAATTCGAAAATATAAGTGTTAGTATAATTAATTGATACATGGTTTTTTACGATTGCAAAGCACTGGTCGCAAGCGAAAGCCTTAAGTTCGATCATGAATCCAGGATCCGGATTGAGATTAATTGGCCACAAGCGGGAAATAAAAGGCTACTTGAACCCCGTCTTCTATATTGCGAATATTTAAGGACGTGCCATGCAATTTTAAAAGTTTATCGCTAATACTAAGGCCAAGACCAAGTCCGACGGAATGATTCATTATATTTTCATCGATATAAAAAGGGAGAAATATTTTCTTTAGGGCCGGTTCTGAAATATTTTCACCTTTATTAATGATTTTAAACTCATAAAAATTTCCAATTTTTGAGCCCTTAATTTCAATGACCGAGCTATCTTGAGAAAATTTAATCGCGTTGTTGAGTATCCTATTGAGCACTTGTTCAAAAAGCCGTTTATCGGCCTTGAATTCTAATGCTTCGATATTTTCTACAAAAATTAAATGTTTTTTTGTTTTAGCGGCCAAATTTTCCGGATTAACTAAATTTTCAATTGAGGTCATAATTAAAGCTTGCGGATCAAGATGAATTTGGTTTAGCTCGGCCCTCACTAAGATAAGTACATCTTCAATAATTTGCCTAAGCTTGTTTGAGCTCTTGATAGTTCGATCAATATATAATTTCTGATCATCAGTCAGTGGCGTTTCATTTAAAAGGGAAAGAAAGTTTATGATGGACGTCAAAGGTGTTTTTAATTCATGATTAATCAAAATCATAAATTTCGATTTAGCATCATCCAAAGTTTTCAATTCGTTATAGGCAGTTTCAAGCTGCTTAGTTTTAATGGCTAATTCACGTCCTACCGTGAATCGCTCAACAGCCCGGTCTACTGTGTTAGATAGCTCAACGGGATCCCAAGGCTTTGTAATATATTGGTAGATTTGTCCTTTGTTGATGGCTTGAATGACTGATTCTAGGTCTGTAAATCCGGTAATCAGAATTCGTATCATATCGGGATACCGGCCGATTACTTTTTCTAAGACTTCGATGCCGGTCATGTCGGGCATTCGCTGGTCAGTCAGGATTAAACTGATCGATTCGCCGGATTCATCTATAATTTGCAAGGCTTCTGGACCCGAGATGGCTTTTAGAATGTTATATTTTTTACGAAATATTCTTTCTAAAGCTTCTAAATTGTCGTTTTCATCATCGACACATAAAATGGTTGGCTTGGCAGGATTAATCGTTTGAGGCATCAGCTAGAATTTTACCTGATTAGCCCGAATTCGTTAAGGGATTCGCAAATCTCAAGATTGATTATTTCTTAAGTCTAGTTTTTCGGGAATAAGGTCTAGCGATTAAAAATGAGTCAAGTTTTATGAAACTCCGGTCGATACATAAAGGGTGGTACA
>JAYVPD010000139.1:0-6111 GCA_043757515.1 Pseudobdellovibrionaceae bacterium | reverse complement strand
CTGCGCAACGAACTCTAACAGCGTTTTTGGGTACTTTGGTTTTGCCACTACTTTTACTACTCAAACCACTAACCTTAGTCAACCGTATAGGCATATAGTTTTAAAAACATATATTTTAGTTTCAGATGGTTGGGTTGCCACTTCTGTTCCAACCTCAAGTCGTCATTAATCTGTTTTGAAAATTTTATATGTAAACAAATTAGTGAGACAGACAATTTTCGCATTACACTTTCATTTCTAGTTAGTTTCGAGTCACCTGCCTTTTTCAAAGTATATTAAAAAATCCTACTTATAAAATTTCATACATTTATTTAACGTTAATATTGGTCGTTTACGCACGGGCGCCTCGACGGGGCCCTCCTCTGAATTGGTATCAATCACGGGCGCTGACGTTTTTTTATTTCCCATCAAAGAAAATTGATCAAGTTCAGCGCGAGTCAGACGATACCGAAGAGGTTTAAATTCTTCGCCACTGACTTTTGCTTCGACCCATCGTTTAGCATCCTTGATAAAAATACCGGCCTTTTGCAGACGGCTTAATTCCATTTTTTCAAGATGGACAGCGACTTTGTCTTTGACTCGCTCAGAAAGAATTTTACTTGGCGTCATAATATGCTTCGGTACATCGATGACATCTTCATATTGATTCAGCTGAATGATACCGCGAACAAAATCCGTATAGGCAAAATCCATTTTACCAGTTCGCAGATCGGGATCTAGGCTATTTAAATCTACATCTCTGCGGATGGCCCCTTTGTCGTGATCGCGAAACGTTTCGTTGATTGCGGCTAGTAAACTGAAATATTCAGTAACGCGCTTGCCGGAATCGCCGCCTTCAACGACATTGTCGGAACTTGATTTTTTATCAGCATTCGCTTTCAATGGAAAAAACTCGTACAGATTTTTGCTGAAAAGCTGCCGGTTTTTGCCTTCTAATTTTAGCTCATTGGCAATGACGTCTATTAACCAGTCATTGGCACCAAACTGCCCGAGTACAACAGAGTATGAAAATAGCAACTCGACACGATTACGTTGTCCTGTAGTTATTGAGGTCAACTGTCCAAAATCTATTGGTGCTATATTGTAATGCTTCTTTCCATTTACTTTCGCGATATCAATTAAATAGTTTCCGGCGTGGCGATCGGTATCATACGTGATCACGCCTGATGTTTTTCCGTATAAAACTTTGGCCTCCATTTCAAGAAGCTTTAGGCCCACTGCTTGGCGGTCGGCTTCAGGGAATTTTTCATCCTTAAACGAAATGCCTTTAGCGTATTCAGACACTAGGAGTCTTTTGTTCACTGGAAATTGTTTTGGAACTTTAACTGTAAATAAAGCGTCATCAAATCCTGTATATAAATTTTCACGCGCTACTTTTGTTTTTTCAGCTTCTTTGGTGTAGTCCTTTTCCCGATTGACCGCATTAACGGCGCCATCGACGATGACTCGCAAAAACGCCCATTCTTTACCACCTTTTTTGATAAGGTAATCAATCATGCCATCAAGAACCTTGACTTGCAGATCCGAATTATTTTGAACGTCTTCACGGAAAATCTGTAGGGCGACCGGATTGCCATTGTATTTTCCCAAAGCACTGTACTTGATGGATCCTGCGCCTAATCGTTTGTCCAAAACGATTCCAATATTTTCGCCGTTGTCCACGATGCGCGCAATATCGCCAAAAATAGTGTGGCGTGATGGCGGTCGCGAGTTGTCTTGGGTTTGAATCAAAACCTTGTTGATATTTTCAGGAAGCTTGTTGGTTCCCACTAGAAATTGACCAATTTTCGGGCCTACGCCGGGAAACTGTTCCAAAATAATTTTCAGTGTTTCGCCGATCGATGTGTCATCTTTAGGATCTATCACAACATTACTATTACGTTTGTTCTCTGCAGGTCTCATGGCAACCAAGGCGCTTAGGACTCGCACTTGAAATTGTTGATTTTTTGCATACTCTAATCCATACAGCAGGCCACGTAACATTAACGACGCGTAGTCTTTAACATCGTCATTGGCGCCCTTAGTAATAAAATATTCGATTAGTTTCTTGCCATAGCCTTCATCAATTTTCTTTTTCCCAGATAAAAGTGTGCCCTGTAAATACAGAACGGCAAAACCCATTGAGGCTTCCATTGGCAAGCCCTGATACATTTTCCTAATTCGTTCAGGACCAAATTTTGGAAATTGATCTTTAATAAATTTTGTCGCATCGATATTTCCGCGCAGATACAATAAAAACTCGTACTGGTTTTTTTGCGACCACGTTTTTACATAAGGTAATATGTCCTGAAGCATTTTTATGCGACTATCCGAAGTTGTAGATTCAGCCAAAGTATTGGCTTCTTTGATACCGCGGCTGAGTTTGGCGTCATGGAACAACTGGGCCTCTTTAATATTACTATTTATTTCTGAAGAAATTTCCTCTAGGAATTCAGCGTAACGAATTCCTAGGTCGCCCATTAGGCCCTGAATTGTGTACAAAAGATCTTGTATTGCCTGCCGCCGATCGCTGGACGTCTTGTGACTGACAGTCATTAAAGTATTGTATTCGACAGTCCGTCGAATTTGTCTGATTGCGAATTCATCACGCAGGGATTGATCAAATACGCGACCTTCCTGAACGGCATACAATTCCAGTTTATTGATTTGTTCACTATTTCCCCGCTCTAGCAAGCCTCCCAAAATATCATCGGTGACTGTAGAAACACCGCGAGATGTTAAAAGCTTCCAAACTTCAACGATACCGTCAAAATCTTTAGGGTACGCATTCAGTGAGACTAATTTCTGAACCGTTTCTTTGTGAATTCTTTCCGACTGAATGGGATCGTAATTCCAAATTGGACTTCCTTTGTGGGCCTGGCGTTTTGCTTCCAGTAATGCCTGCAGGGGGCGCTCTAATACGGCGACTTTTTCGTCAGAGTTTTCAGTGGACCAAAAGTATTCCGTTTTGTAGAAAGTTTCAAAATCGCCTATTGTCGTAATTAGATCGGGTCTCGTTACTAGTTTTTTGTGAAACCATTGTTTAAAGAGATCGGGATTAACTTTATAGAACTTTGTTTCCTTAGTGACAATGTCTTCTAGGTGGGTGATGGACGTTGCGCGTGATAACCAAGAATCAAAAACAATGGTCATTCGCTCTTGCAAAGGCTTCTGCATAACTGAGCCGTATAGATACAGAAGTTCGATCTCTTGATTACTGGAATTATTCTGTTCACGTTTAATGTGGGCGCTAGAGTAAACCTTGACGGCCGCTAATGGATGTATGTATCGAAGCTCGAAAATTAATTCTTTTAGTGGATTGTGAATAAATGTATTCGCGGCCCACATTTTATTGGCAACGGCTAGGAAGAAATCTGTTACAGCGACAGGTTCTGTTTTTGTATCACCCAGGTATTTGGCAACAGCTTCGACATTTCCGTTGTACAAACTGTTTATCGTTTTTTTCTTAATGTCACCTCGTGCACTCACTATTGTGTTGGCGATATGCTGTCCGTTGGGGTTCTCTTTTCCTTGCTTTATCTGAACATACGAATATAAATGGTCGACAAATGAACTTGATACTCCATCAGTCATTTTATTTTTTGCAGAATCCAAAAATTTTTTGACCGGTGCTCCACCTTTTTCTTCGGCGAGTCTTATAAACTCGATACCGATCTGGATTTGGCTTTCCGTCAATTTTGCATAGTCGATTAATTCCTCAGCTTTCACGTCGATTAAAGTAATAAGATCCGTAAAATCAGTCGGAGTTACTTGATAGTATTTAGCTTGCAGATTCCATCGATTCAGAGCTTTGAATAGCAAATCTTGGGCATTCAGTTTAGTAACTTCTTTTTGGGTCATGAATCCCCATTTTCGCAAGACTTCCCATCCGCCTTGTTCACCGGTACCGACACTGATGTCATTGATAAGCCGACGGACTTCGTCGGGACTTAAAGTATCGTCATTCAAGAATGCCTCTAGGCGAGCTCTATTGATTTCTCTTTCTTCTGCGAAAAGTCGTCGGGCTTCCATTTTATCGTGTATCGATTTTTTACGTCGTTTAAGACCCTCTGCCGTAGTTTCAAATGCGGTCACAATTCCTTGTCTTGTATCCTCAAGGTTTTTTGGAGCGTAGGAAAAAATTAGCGTGTGGCCACCTCTAACGGCACCGACTGTGGCTTTGGCGCCCAGTTTTAGAGTCCAGCCAGCAGTATTCCACGCCGCTTCCGGAGTCGCCATGGCTATACGATCAAAAGTCTCCCATGATCTCATTGCCATGTTACCTGCGGCATTGGCTGTTCTGCCGCCAAGTCTTAGTGCACGTGCAGAGACCGCTTTGCCTTTAGCGGCAAATGCGCGGGCCGCCGCTCGCGATGAAGGACCAACTCTTCGAGATTGCTTGAGCATTATTTTATAACTTTCTGCCAACCCGTGAGACGCGCCCGTCAACGTATTGGATATGCGTCCATAAATACCAAGCTTGCCATTATTAGCTTGCCAGTTCTCGCCCTTACCATCGGAATACGTGCCGCCATTTCGAGCGGCTTCGTCTTCCATTGCTTTTCTTCTGCCTGCGGCAAAATCGGCTTTTGCCAGCTCACTACTGCGTGCTAGCGAGTGAAAAATATCAGCTATTACATCAGAATACTTTACAGCAAAAGCGGTAGTCAGTACTGCGCCGCCAGCAGCCAGGCCTAATCGGTAGTTTGTAAAAAATTCGGAGACAGTTTTACCCAGTGCCTTGGAGGTATCGGAAGAAGCCATCGATTGAAGATTGGCTTGTTGTTCGTTTCCTAAAAAGCAATTGTCTAAAATATTTTTGGTCACGCCCTTTACATGGGTGGCGATGTCACTGAGCTTGGCCCCCCAACCCGAGTTTTCCGCAGCGCTAGCCACAGAATTAGAAACAGATTCAGTAGTCATGTTTAATGCAGATAGTGCCCAGTGGGCTACCTCTGGAAAAAAGAAATGGGTAACGGCGGCACCAGCACCCAATACGACAGGTGTTATGTGAACTCCTGTGCCATAATAAAAAGGCTGCGTAAATGCGACCATACGCAGACGAATCGTTTTTAGCTCGTCAGGATAGGGCGTGCTATCCAAGTTCATGCCCTTGCCGCGATCGATCCCTTGCAAATACCCCATATAATTGGACTGCAAAAGTAGTCGTACCGGACGTGACCAATCTTCAATTTGGTATTTGGCATCGCTGGCCGCGCCTGTCAATTTGCGTCCTACAAAGTGATTGGGACTTTTCAAAAAAACGTCAGCCATCCATGTGTACTCACGCACTTCATAGTCGTAGATTGCCCACGGATAGAATCCCGCAGCAGCCAATCGTTCGATCGCGGAAAATTCAGCAATAATTTGGTCTCGTGACTTACCCAGTTTTTTAGCGTCCTCGGAGGTGCCGCGCTTGATAAGTTGATCAATCAGCTCAGCCGTATCTTGATTTCCTGTAAATCGCAGGTCTTCTTGTAGTCCATAGACGTGATTGTTCTGTTTTGCCAGTTGAATCGCCAACTGTCCGGCCAATTCGTCTACGCTTTTAGTACTAGCGATCAGTCCCGCTGAAATTTCTATTTCGATTCCGTCTTTTACGGGAACATTCTCAAGGGTCGGGCGAATAATATTTGTTGGAAAATAAGACTCCTGATTGTTGCGTCTCTTGGTCTCTTTGTCCCATCTAGCCTGCATGCTATCGCGTTGCCTTTTATTCAAATCCATAGGGGTGGCAGTTATATAAGGAATGGGATCAGAGGTTAAGACGAAACGAAAATTTAGCGCATCTTTATCTGAATACAAACGCTTCAGGATATTGGTAAGCGCCTCTTTTAGGATCTTTTCAGAGCCCCACCAGAGGGTGAAACCAAGTGCTAGACCACGTTGTTCATAATCAGCGGAAATATTGCTACTAACAGGAATATCCCCAAGTTTTATGGCGGCAGCGCGACTCGCCGCAGGAGTGATATCGTCAAGATCAATTTTAGATTTTTTAATTGCTTCGTCAACTTCACCAAAAGCGGCATCCAAGGCACTGTCAGATTCATTGTATCTATTTTGATTCTGCTCTGCAGCGGCGGCACCCATTGAGGCGGCTAGTTGTGCAAACATGTCATCGGAAGAATCGGT
>JAYVPD010000138.1:0-6113 GCA_043757515.1 Pseudobdellovibrionaceae bacterium | reverse complement strand
CGACTAAGGCGCTGAACAACCAAGCCTTAATGCCCTAAGTTAAGGTCATTTCTAAGAATTCTAGACTTTTCCGGTGTTTTAATTTTATTGTTAAGATCGTTGGGGGATTTTATGGCTAGCTTACCTATATTTGAAAAACTTTGGACTGATTATACTGACCTTAATCCGGAAGCCCATAAGATTTTTCGTTTGCTGAGTGATCAGCATGAAACAGTTTTGAACGACCATGTAGCATTTAGAACCTTTAATCTACCCAAAATAGGGATCTCTGTTTTGGCTAAACCGTTTTTGGATCTGGGTTATACGGAAAAAAAAGACTATATCTTTAAAGAAAAGAAATTATTTGCTAAACACTTTGAACATTCTGATCTTAATTTGCCCAAAGTGTTCATTAGCGAACTCGAATTAGAAAAAACTTCGCCTGGCCTTCAGCAGATTATCAAAACTTATTTTGAAACTTTTGATTACAGCGTTACAACTAAAGCAGATTTTTTGTATTCAGGGGCCCCTTGGAAAAAATCGTTCAAAAATTATGAAGAGCTTTATAAAGAGAGTGAATATGCGGCATGGGTTTACGCCTATGGTTTTCGGGCAAATCATTTTACAGTGAATGTAAATCAGCTCAAAAAATTCAATGACTTGCCCAAATTAAATAACTTTATTAAAACCAACGGCTTTCAATTGAACCAATCGGGTGGTGAAATTAAAGGCACGCCCGGAGAAATGCTCGAACAAAGTTCAACTATGGCCAAAGAGGTCGAAATTATTTTCGAGGACGGAAAACACAAAATCCCAGCCTGCTACTATGAATTTGCCAAACGCTATCCGGGACAGGACGGTAAACTCTATCAGGGATTTATCGCTAAATCCGCTGATAAAATTTTTGAAAGTACAAATAAAGCAAAATAGAAAATAATTGGAGATAAGTTTAGGCTGCTCGTTTTAAATAGTCTACTATAGAGTTTTCGCTGTCTTTGTTTTGAGCCCAAAACTTATGGGAGTCTAAAAATGTTTTTGCTAGTTGTGAGTCAAATTGGGTGCCGGAGCATCGTTTAAGTTCGGCATAAACAACTTCGTCAGGTAAGCCTTTTCTATACGAACGAGTCTGTGACATGGCATCGTAGGTGTCTACGATCAAAATAATTCTAGCTAATAAACTGATTTTATCGCCTACTAAACGATCGGGATAGCCCTCGCCGTCTACGCGTTCATGATGACCACGTACTGGTGCTAAAAGCTGTCTAAAAAAGGCGTCTTTTTCGGCAAGTGGTTTTAAAATGTTTTCGGAAATTATTGGATGATTTCTCATGATGTCGATTTCTTTAGGATCTAGCTTTCCAGGTTTTGCTATAATTTCGTTTGAAATTCCAATTTTACCAAGGTCATGGAATAGCCCTGAAAATTCCGCGATCGACTGTTCATACTCATTGAGTCCCACGTTTACCGCCAGTTTGCGGCTTAAGGCCCCCACACGACAGCAATGCTCGTAGGTCACTGGATCAACGTAACTTAAAGTCTGCATCAGTGCCAGTGCTGTATTATTCGCCCAATTGGGTATATCACCCCAAGACATATATACTCCCGTTAATTACGTATCGTAAAGTATTCCATTAACTGAAGTAAAAACCCATGAGGCCTTCCTTTTTATCAAAAGATTTGCCAATCTAAAAATATCAATGCGGCAGTTCCAAAGAATCTGATTTATATTGAGACGACGAACTACATTCCAGTTTTAATCGACAAAGGCAGTTGCACACATCGGCGATTCTGAAGTGTTTTTTAAGTTGAATCGGTATCTGAAAAGATTTTTATACTAAATGAAAGTCTTGTTTCATTTAGAGATCCGCAAAAATCAAGTGAAACCAAAACTAACGGGAAAATACCCTTATTGATTTACGTTTCGTTCCTGCTAAAAGACTTCTCTGGGAACCCGTCAAACAGCACTGAAACTCTACTGAACCAACAGCCGTCTTAATCCGCCGTGACGTTGACCGTCAGCGCTTGTAATTTCTAACAATGGAATATCCGTTGAAGCTGGCAATGGTGGAAATTCAATTTTTATGGTTTCGCCGTTAATGGGCAGGTTGGTTGGATTCTTTTCTTCGAAAAGTCCGGTTGATTTATTTTTAAAATAAACTTTTGAGCATGCGATACAGTTTAGAGTCGCGTATCTTTCAACCCCTTGAATCTCTAAAGCTGACGTTACAATAGGTTGATTTACACCCGGAAAGAAAACGACCACGGGCGTATTCATATCCCAACCATTAGGTGTGAAATTTCCGGCATTGGCATCTGGATAACGCGACTTAAAGGCCACGTCAATCTTTTGAATGATACCGGTCGACGTTTCCGATTGAAAATCAGAAAGGCAGTCTTGACCTATTTGACAAACGCGCGAAATACTTCTTAAGCCTGGTGACAAATACTTACTAAAAGTTGGACTTAAATCATCAGACAACTTGGCAATGATTTTAAATTGTCTATTTTCTAAGTTCATATCAAGCGTAACGATACCAGTAGCAAGAGTTTTCAAGATTCCAGCCAGAACTTTTTTACCGCCGGGAATGTTGTACTCATATTGAAAATCCGGCTCTAGGGTACCAGACAATTGCACAGTTGATGATTCGCTTACGCTATGTGATTGCTTTGATAGTTTTTGATCGTAATTAAAAAATGGAATGTTACCATTGGGATCATTATCCGTTGTAGTTCCATATTTTAGTTCATAAGAATAGCATAACGCGCACGTATATTGCTCGGGAAAGTTGTCAACTTTAATTGAAGAAAAACGAACCGGATTAAATGCAAATTCTAGATCTATGTCGAATGTTGTGACGCTTCCACCGGGCTGGACTTGAGCGGTCCCCAGAGCTTTCAATAACCGGTCGGCAACTAAATCAGTTCCGCGAAATACTTTCATTAGAAACACGCGTCCTCCAGACGCAAAAAATTTATTCTGAAATGCTGACGGAGACAAAATACGTAATTTCACGACTTTAGTTTTTTCGCCCTTAGAAAAGCTAAAACTACCAGAATGATTTTCAAACAGTTTCAAATCTTGGTTATCTAAAAAGCTCGCCATTCCATTTGTAACTGTAGATCGAATATCAAAAGAAAACGCTTCTTCATTTTCCCAGTCCGAGGCATTCAATCGAGTGATTTGGAATTCCAAATCACCTGGAGACTTCGTTAACGTTTCGTCACTGAGGACTATGGACTGGGTGAATTTATGGGATAGAAATTTAACTTCCACATTTTGAATGTACGTTTTATCGGATTCGCTGTTTGGGGCTGATGATGACGAATCATTGAATGGTTCCGAGCTTGTGGTAGCAGAGCCTTCGGTGGATGAACTATGGGAGCAATTTTGAAAAACGGCCACCGATACTATAAAACCAAATGTAATTAGCGATACCCTGAGATACCTGTTCATAGCTCTCCCCCTAGCGCTATTATATCGGAGACGATGTATTTGAACAAGAGAATAAAAAGTTCGCTCCAAAGTGGAACGAAATCGATTTTATTGATTCAATTTTGGATACCATTTAACGCTGGCGTGGGTTTAACCGGATCGCCTTGGGGCCAGGTCCAAGATGCACTTTTGGTTTCCGGATCCTCACTTTATGTTGGCTGGGGTTTTTCAGGCTACAGTGGAACCCCTGTTCAAAATCTTATCAAGGTAGATATCACAACTGGTAATTTAGATACCTTGTTTTCACAGTCTACCGGACCGGACAGCTAGGTAAGTGCCTTAGCAACCGATGGTACAAATCTTTTTATCGATGGATTCTTTGTGAACTATCGAGGCGGAGCAGCACCAATGCTAGCCAAGGTCGATATGAAAAACGGAAATCTTGATACGACCTATACTCAAAGCACCGGTCCGGGCCCTTCTTACGCTTGGATAAACAGCATGACTTACGGCAACTCTTCACTTTATGTAGGTGGCACTAGTATGACTACCTATCGACGAGCGACAATACAAAATCTTTTCAAAATAGATCCGACAAATGGCAACCTAGACACAACGTTTACTCAAACAAAGGGGCTTTCTTTCGGACAGGCTCGCTCGCTACTTATTTATGGTGGCTCCCTGTATTTGGGTGGATTCACTATAAGTTATCGAGGCAACCCCATTAATGCCAGGGTGCTGAAGTTAGATCCTAATTCCGGAGTGCTCGATACTGGCTTTGATGGAAGCGGGGTTGCTTTTGCATCAGGTCTTGTGGCCAGTGGCGGATCGATTTACCCGGCTGGCACTAATCTAGTGAAATTTGATCTAAAAACCGGAATTGGTGATCCCACATTTGCAAGTGGAGCGTCCCTAGATAATCCTATATTTTCTATGGCCTTCGCTAACAACACACTATGTTTGGGCGGAACGTTCACTTAGTATGGAAAATTTAGGCCAACCTTTTACTTGAGCGTGGATCCAGTTACAGGACTTCCTAAATAAAATCTTTCAAACTAAAAATTTTATAATCTACCGAAACTTAAAATATAGTTTAATTTGGATTTTTCCAAAATGATCTATCATTGATAACATTCTTTTCATGAATGTTAGCGGGCCGTGCAACACCACTCCAGCTTAAAGTTTGATAGTTGTTTTCGCGAACCTTTACCGATGTCAAATCAACATCAACCAAAGCATTGAAGCCTGCTTTAACGGCATAAAAAGCCAAACGTAACAACGTTTCATCATGATCTTTGCAATCACGAACATGAAAAAGATCTTCTGTGCGTTTAATCAATCGCGTTTCTTTTCCCTGATTAGATAAATAAACATTAATATTTTTTGCTTGCTCTATAGTTTGCTGATACTGACCCCATTGTTCAGCAACATTTGTATCGTAACATGTGCCGCAATAAACCGAATGCTTCAAATCTTCAGGAATAGTCGCTAGAAAGGAAAAGCCGTTTTCGGGTAATATAATAGCACAGTATTTGCAAACTTCGTCACGGCACAAACCGCACGTTAAAAGAGCTTTCTTTTTTTGGCAACTTACACAACCCATGGGGTTTCAATAACATGTATGGCGCTAAAATTCGACTCGAAATTCAGTATTTGAAATAAATCATAGGCCGAATCGCTAAAGTCGCCTAAATCGCTTTTAAACCTTAATTCGCCTAAAACAAGACACTAAAACAAGGCTAAGCTCCGCAACATTTTTTATATTTTTTCTGACTTCCACAAGGACAAGGGTCGTTTCTTCCAATCTTTGGTGAATCCCGCACTACCGTTTCAGGCTTTGCGTGATGGTGGTTATGGCCTTCGCCCTCTTTGTGGGTATGAGCGTCCCCACTTAAAAATAACCATTTTCCATTTTCATCTTTCCTAAATTTAGACACTTCGTGATGTTCTAAAGTTTCATTTTTTTCTTTATAAGTCGCAGTGAATTCCACCGTTCCTTTTTTATCTCTGACACCACCACTCGCATTGTGAATTTTCAAGCCCAACCACTTGGATTGTTTGGCCCATTTTTTAGTATTGGCGGCATCAAAATCATGCTGAGATTCGGGAGCTAAGGTCGTTTTAATATAATCAATATCACCCACGGTGTAGGCCGCATATCTTGAACGCATAAGTTGCTCTGCCGTTTCAGGAAAGGATTGTCCACTAATATAAGGACTACAGCAATTTTCAAATGAAAGCGAACTTCCGCAGGGACACTTGGCCGTGGCGACGTCTGACATACCGTGAACTCCTATAGTTGAATTTTGTTAATAGACTCCGACCTTAAAAATAAATAAGCGAATTATCAAGAAAAATAGGCCAGAAAGATGGTGGTCGAAAAAATTTCTAGAATTAAATAGTGTCTACGGATTCGTCGGAATCTGCCGTGGGTTCCTGAACTTCCAAAGGTCGAGGATTTGGCGTTTTGTGTCCTGTCATCAATAATAGCAATTCAGCCGCGGCCTTTGCATCGCTAAGGGCGCGATGATGTTGTTCAAGGGAAATCTGAAAATGATGGCTTAAGTTTTTTAGCCCATACGATTTTATGCCTGGAAAACTCTTTCTCATCCCAACACAGGTGCACATTTGCGTACGTGCAAATTCGATTTCTAATCGTTCAAATTCTTTTTGAACAAAACCGTAATCAAACTTTACGTTG
>JAYVPD010000137.1:0-6136 GCA_043757515.1 Pseudobdellovibrionaceae bacterium | reverse complement strand
TTGGTCGATATTTTAGCAATAGATTTCTGTCTATTTTTCTCGCAGAAAAAAAGGACCAGACTTGAAGTTATTACAAAAAAAGGTTTTAATAAAAGTTCCTACATGAATGGAGTTACTATTTGTCACTTTTAGGATTTAGACATCTACAGCGAAAAATTAAAATACAAATTGTCATTTTGGCAGGGCTTTTTACCGCGTTTGTGACATTGACAGCTTTCAACTACGATGAATCAGAAATTGAAGTTATCACTAAGCAGATTAAACGTAATTTGGAACACCGAGCGGAAATTTCTGTGGCCTTAACACCACTAATTAAGTCTGGAAAGTTTCCAGCTACAGCTGAATTCAATTGGTTCGACCGAAAAGGTAAGTTTGAAATCAACTACACTATTGACGAACGACTTCAGGCCCAGGCGGAATCTTTGTTTAAACGGTATCGACCAGATTATGGCGCTGTTGTTTTGCTGGACGCAACCACAGGTCGAATATTAGCTCTAGTTAGTTACCAAAAAGACAATCCAACGGCGCCTCACCTAGCTTTGCGGGCCACCTATCCAGCCGCCTCGATTTTCAAAATTATTACAGCCTCTGCTGCGATTGAAAAAGCTGGCGTATCTCCTTACCATTCGATTCACTTCAACGGGTCGAACTACACTCTTTATAAAAAGAATGTAATGACAGACAAAGTGAATCGATGGACTCGTAAAATCACCTTAAAAGATGCCTTCGCTAGATCTATTAACACTGCGTTTGGTCGCTTGAGCTTGGAAGCGCTGGAACCAGCGGATTTATTGGATTTTGCAAACCGGTTTATGTTCAACCAAAATATCCCTACCGATTTTGAAGTTGAACAGGGGTATGCTCAGGTACCAACAGAAAAAAATTACGAAATGGCACAGCTTGCTTCTGGATTTAACAACATTACCCGCATTAGCCCAGTTCAGGGAGCCATGTTGGCCGCTGCCGTTGTCAATGACGGCAAAATGTTGGTTCCTTACATTGTTGATAGTTTAAAAAACCCTGAAGGCGACGTTTTCTATAAAGGTGAGCCTTTGGAAAAAGGTTACGTCATGACGGCCGACTCTGCCGCGCAAATGCGAAAAATGATGGAACAAACAGTACTGGGCGGAACCTCAAGAAAAAGTTTTCGACAGTTGGTTCGTGATCGACGGTTTCGCGAAGTTGAAATGGGCGGCAAAACAGGCCACCTAACTGGCGATAACCCGAAGGGTCGCGTTGATTGGTTCGTTGGCTATGCAACAGATGAAGCCAACCGGAAATTAGCCGTTGCCGCAATCACCGTTAATAAAAAATACTGGACCGTAAAGTCATCTTATATTGGTCAGTATATGTTTCGAACCTATTTCGAACCGGTCGTTAAAAAAAAGACCGTAGCCTATAGATAGAGTGCATTAAGAATTCGACCGATTGTCTATCAGGGCCTAATAAAATACTGTTCAATTGGAATATCTAATTTAGGAATATCCGGTTCATCAAACATCAGAGTTGTAAAGCGATTGATGTCAGTTCCTAAAATTCGCCTGGATTCAGGGCAGGCTTGGGCCAATTGTTTAACCAAACTACTGATCCCATTAGCATCCTCAAAATAATTGGAAGCCATTTTGATAGGATTTAAACTGATAGCGTTTTGAAATCGCTTTGAAATACTCGAAGATTTGGCCACTAAAGTGAAGTGCGATAATTGCAAAGAGATCGACCCTGGAAAAAGCGATAGCTGCGCGCCAAGGCCTATTGAAATAGTAATCGAACCACAGTCAGCAACCGAGTTGACGACGGCTCGATAGAATTTATTGAAATTGGGGGCCAATTCGGCGAACACATTTTTTTCACTCATCGCCTTTAGCATTTTGAACATTGCTGTGTAATCTGCAGTGACCCATTCGTCCAATTTTTTCGCTTGATCATCGCCAGGCTTAATCGATTTCGGAAACGTTTTAGTTGTAAATTGGACGTCTGTTGAACCCTGATAGCAGGTTTGGGGTATTACATTTTTTCCGGCAAGGCTGCCAACTTGGCACATAATCGTTTTGATTTGCGCCTTTTGTTGGGCCGCGATTTCGGATGATGTCTGGGCAATTAAAAAATTAACGATCTCTTCACGAATTTGCGACGGATCAAAATCTCCATATTTTTTTTGTTTTTCTAAATTATCAATCGCTTCGTTAAAATTTCCACCCCAAGAATATTGAACAGCACCAATTTTAAATGGAAGCCCCAAACTGATTGAGAAGGCATACCCTGTGTAATCCTCTGGCTTAGAGTAACCCATTGGTTTTACTATATTTATGGCTGCACCTAAATTCGTATCAGTGGCCGCCACGCCAACAGGTGCACAATAAATGGCAGCTACTCTTTCAGTAGAACCAAAGAAAAGATATTCCACACCAAATCCATAGCCCACAAACGCATTCCAATTTGCAGAAATACCCACACCCCAATTAAATGGAGCCAAATACTCAAGCCACTGCGCACTCTCTACCACCTGGGATTCGCCAAACGCAATCTTAGAAAAAAATAGAAAAATCAGAAAAAAATATTTCTTCAAGGGGCCACTCCAAAAAGTTGAATAGCACTATCTTTCAACGTTTTAAGATCATTTTCATTTGCTTGAGCCCACTCTTGATTGACGACCAAATGCACTGGAATTCGAATAGAATCCGCAGCGCCCGTATATTTAGAATTTTCTCTAATTTGAAAGGCTTCATAAGCAGTCAATGATCGCCCAATGGTACTCAAAGACAATTTTTTATTTAAATTGAGACGATCAAATACACGATCTGTATTTTGAGTTACCTCAAATACACAGTTTGACTGTTCTCCTTCAACAGAAGATTTCAATAGATTTTGAATTTCAACTTCACTTCTATTATCTCGGTGCCTTACTTTCAGCAAATTAATTTGCTTTTCAGCCAGCAAACTCCAGGTAATTGAAGTTCCAGATCCTCGCGTTCCAGATACCAACGTGTGAGACCCCGTTAGTTGATTGGACGAATAAATTTGATCGGACTTCCTGCAGGTCAAAAAGCCAAAAGCATTTCCTACTGGTCTGACTAAGGCTACTTTTCCTTGTTCCACGGGGTACGATTTTCGAAACCAATCTAAAACATCACTTTGCACAAGAGATGCTTGGCAAATATTTTTTTTTGTCATGCTTGTATTTTCAACGCTGCCATCGGTTTCTAAGATATATAGGTTTTTAGAAGGAAAAAGCGCTTTAAGTTCATCTAAAAGCGTTTTCTTGGTTACAAATTCAGGACCGGTGCACACAACAAAATCACTATTTTTTGGAATATCATAAAACTCTCGAGATCCAATTGTTTCTTGGACTTGTTTTCGATTTAGCCAATTCTTGTTAAGAGCCTTTTGAATGGCCATCGAATTAAAATTTTTAAAAAATTCCATTTTAATTTTATAGGTGGCGGGAAAGCGACAATAGGCCGAGCTCACTTGCGGCGGTTTGGCGCTGGACATCCAAGCTAACGCCAAATTAATATTTATTGTATGGCTGACTTTGTCTATAGCCACTACTTGAGCAACAGAAAGCTTGCTAAGAAGACACGTTTGCAATTCTCCATTTTCTAAATACTCAAGCTGAGTCAACAGCGGTTGGCCGCTTGAAAAATACACGTCGCCAATTTCGATATCGCTAGCGTTGGCTCCGATTTTAAAATGCCTCCGTGCCCATTTCAGATCCTCTTTGCTCATAACTCCGTCATTGTCTGCCCAGCGAGGTCTTGGAATTTTTAGTAAATCACTTGTGGCAGTTTGAACAACATAGGCAATATAAAATGGAATGAATTGAACTTGAGGTAAAAATGTTTTTGATTTAAACAATTCTTCGTGCAAATAGACACCATGACCGCCATCATAGTACCCGATCGAACGATTAAAAAAACCTAAATCAAATTCATTGGTTTCTAAGCGGTCAAAAAATTTATTAAGAATCTCGTGCTTGTGAAAGGCTTTTTTATATATTCGCTTAGTTTCGATTTCCTGGCTGGTACTAGAGTCCTTAGCGCCCGCACCCGCCATAGTTGAAAACGCGACAAACCACGGAATCGCTAAGATTCCAAATAATTTGATTCGAAATTTTAACTTAAGTGGTCTATTTAGCGTCATACAGTTTTTTTCTTTCAATCCAAGGCTTTGCTTCAGCTAAATATTTTTTGAAATAATTAAATTTGATATTGTTTTTTTTATAGGATCTCAAAAGCGCCTCAAAAAATACCACGTACGCCCTTGGACTCATTTCCTGATCTAATTTTTCAGGACTCCATATTTTAGCAACGCTACGATAGAAAATAAGCGTATTTAACATATGGGCCAGTACGTCAGTTTCTTCTGGCATAGCAATACTATCTCCGATTTTTGCAAATAGGCGGCTTTTGCTATTCAGAAGTTCTAAGGTTGCTTCGTCCGTTGAGCTCTGCAATAATATTCCAAATTCAGTGGAATCCACAGAAATGTATTCAGATAAGCAACGAGCCAGCTTGCCATCCATTGCCTGGGCAGCCAATGACGATAGCAAAAAAATGACAAACATTTTTAAAAATAATAACTTCAACTTTCAGCCCAGGTGGCTTGCGATCCGAATAGTAAGCAAATGGGAGCAAACAACTGTATACTTTTTTGACACTTTTTTAGCATTAGAGCTCCTAAAGCATAATATTAAATCGATACAGAATTGATATCGCAAGGATCGAGCCATGGATTTTTGAATTTGATTTATTTTAGCAGTTTGGGATCGTCTTCAATTTTTCTAAATTCGGCATCGATTACATTGGGATCTGAGGGGCCGTGATTGGAATCTTCTGGATCAAAAAATGGTGGGCGTCCTTGGGATTGAAAATGAAAACTAAATCCACGATTGCTAAATTGATGTAACATGCTGTCTGAACTAAAGACGCGTTTTAGTAAAAAGCCTGTAAATAAAACCGAAGCAATCCATCGGGTTGGGGGAAACAACAATACTATACCAAAAACCTTGGTCCACATGGATGGCACAATCAGTAGCAGACCTGACACAAACAAAAGTCCCCGAGATATCAAAGATCGATTGGCGTTTGTTACCTGGCCTGTTTGGATTTCTTTTAATGCTTTTGAACCAACCCGAGTTACAATCAAAATCCCCAAGCCCGTCGATGCAATATAAAATAGAAATAAATTTAGAAAACCGTAGGCCTGAATAAAAAGATAAATAAGTGTCATTTCGGCTACTAATGCTAGGAACGGCATTTTTTTTTACCTCTCTATTACTTTTCTAAATCAATCACGATACTTACTGGGCAATGATCGCTGCCTTCAACATCATCATGAATGTTTGCAGACGTCACTTTTGTAGCGAGCTCTTTGGTGACACAAATATAATCGATGCGCCACCCGCGATTGGAAATTCGAGCGAGTTCACGCTGATTCCACCAAGTGAACTTATCTTTTGCTTCATTGTTAAAAAGTCGAAAGGTGTCAACAAATCCTATTTTCAAAAAATCGTCAAACCACTGGCGCTCTTCAGGCAAAAAGCCACTGTCGTCAGCCAGTTTAACAGGGTCATAAACATCTTCATCGCGATGGGCCACGTTGTAATCGCCAACAACAATAATTTGTTTTCCGGATTTGCAGGTCGCAAGCAAATGTTTGTTGAGATCTTTTAAGAACTTTTGTTTGAATTCATGCCGTTCTACTTTGGACGCTCCATTTGGAAAATAAATATTATAAAGAACAAATGGACCAAAATCTGTAATGACAGTCCGCCCCTCATCTTCGTATTCTTTGATACCAAAGCTGGATTTTTGCGAAAGCCATTCTTTATTCGCAAACGTGGCCGTGCCTGAATAACCCTTTTTGATAGCCGATGACCAGTGGGCATTTTTATAGCCCAATTTTTTAATTGAATCGTCGACCTGCTCCAATTGGGCTTTAGTTTCCTGAACACAGAAAACATCGGGTTTTTCATTGGCTATATAGGCCTCTAAACCCTTCTTTGCACACGCTCTAATACCATTGACATTCCAGCTAATGATTTTCATGATGACGACCATACACTTTAAACGGATACTAGTAAAAGAATTAATCATGACTGAAATCACCAATAGATATTCCTCCCTACTTAAAAACA
>JAYVPD010000136.1:0-6168 GCA_043757515.1 Pseudobdellovibrionaceae bacterium | reverse complement strand
GTATTGTCATTGCTAAGTACCTTTTCAAGTTCTTTAAATCATCAGAAATATTTCTGAATTAATCAAGGGGGAAAAATGAAATTGAATAAACTTGTACTCGCTGCGGTAGCGACACTCATGGTGTCTGAACTAGCAATGGCACAAACAGGCTTACGAATGGGCGCACCATCTTATGGTGGTACAGGATGCCCTGCGGGAACAGCGAGTGTATCGTTGAGTCCATCAGAAGATGCGATCAGCATATTGTTTGATCAGTTTTCTGCATCAGCGGGATCTTCATCAGGCAAACGCGTAGACAGGAAAGCATGTAACCTTTCTATTCCGGTTACAATTCCACAAGGCTACAGCGTATCAGTAATTCAAGTAGACTATCGCGGTTTCAATTTGATTCCTTCTGCTGGAGCCTACACTCGATTGAACACTGAGTATTTTTGGGCAGGCATTCGCGGACCAATGTTTTCTAAATTATTCACTGGCCCTCAAAACAAAGATTTCACAACTTCAAACGGAATCATTGCAGAAAGTTTAGTTTGGACTCCGTGTGGAGCGAGCGTGAATTTGCGAGTTAATTCTAGCATCATGGCCCAGTCAAACAACCGAATGGATCAAACCGATATCATGGTGGATTCTGCAGACATCACTTCTGGGTTGATATACCACATCCAATGGAGACGTTGCCAATAGCAACGTTCAGACCAACAGGAGACGTTGCCAACAATTCTGTTTTCAAAAGACGGAGAGTGGATTTTGAAGGGACCTTTTTGGTCCCTTTTTTTTTAGACTTCGAAAAATACGCCTTGGCCTGAATTTGGCTTTATGATTTCATCGTCGCGCATACAAATGTTTCCGTTAATAATTGTCATTACCGGCCAGCCGGTCACGGTGCGGCCATCAAAGACGGTCCATTGGGATTTTGAAGCTATCCATTTATTTGTAATTTGCATTTTCTTCTTTAAGTCGACAAACGTAAAATCGGCATCCATTCCGACTTGAATTCGACCCTTGTTTTTTAATTTAAAAATATCTCGCACATTTTCAGTCATCATTTGAGTCAATTTCTCGAGACTCAACCGGCCGCTATTTACGTGATCGAGCATAATGGGTAAAATTGTTTGGACACCGGTCATTCCGCTGGGTGTCTGCGGGTAAGGTCGGCTTTTTTCTTCGCTGGTGTGGGGTGCGTGATCAGAACCAAATACATCGACGATACCCTCGGCAATCGCCTTCCAAAGTGCATCCTGATGGGATTTGTCTCGAATGGGTGGATTTTGTTGAGCAAAGGCGCCCCAGCGTTCATAGCAGTCGGGTGCGTGCAAAGTTAAATGCTGTGGTAACACTTCTACACTGGCAAATGATTTGTAGTCTTTTAAAAAAGCCATTTCTTGTTTGGTCGTAACATGCAAAACATGAATTGGGTGTTTCGTTTTTTGCGCGAGTCGAACTATTCGTTGAGTCGCTAGAAGCGCCGATTCTTCATCTCGCCACAAAGGGTGATCTTTGGGATCCGTCGAATTGGCAAATAATTTTTTACGATCTTTTAAACGGTATTCGTCTTCGCAGTGAAAAATGACTCGGCGTTTTGTATGGTTAAGAATTTTTTCCAAATGTTCATCGTCTTCGACAAGCAGGGTGCCGGTCGAGCTGCCCATAAAAACTTTAACTCCGCTGCAATGGGGAAGTTTTTCTAGAGACGAAAGATTTTGAAAGTTATCCGGGCTGCCGCCGATAAAAAAAGCATAGTTAGTATGACAACTGTATTTAGCTAAATCCAATTTTTGCTGAAATGCGCTTTCATTCGTTGTTGACGGCGAGGTATTGGGCATTTCAAAAACACACGTCACTCCCCCAAGCAAGGCCCCTCGGGTTCCAGATTCTAGATCTTCTTTGTGAGTCAATCCTGGTTCACGAAAATGAACTTGTGAATCGATAATTCCAGGCAAGACATGTAAATTTTTTGCATCTATCGTTTGCTTGGTTGCGACCGCCCTGTCAAGTGAACCAACCGCAGCGATTTTGCCTTGGTAGACTGCAATATCAGTGGTTTCAATTTTAAATTCACTTCTTTGGCCTAGGTCGAGATTTTTAGGAATCAAGGCTTGGGCATTTTTAATAATTAAATCGTAAGTCATGAAGGCATACTATCGTCTTGGTAGTCTAGGGTCTAGCGATGAGAGCTCCTTGACGAGGGTCGTTGTTATTCGAGACACTATAGCCTGTGAGTTTTGAAAGTTTTTTGCAATTTTGGACACTTCATAATCGCCAAATCATCGAATTTGTTTTCGTATCTACGTTTATTTTAATATTGTTCACGATTTACCGCCAGTTCTTTGCAAAAGGCAATTCGGCGGGCGGGGACGGCCACCAGGCCAATTCAGTCAGTATTGACACTTCAGAAATTGAAGAAAAATTGAAAAAAATTCTAGAAAATCAAAGTGGATTTAAGCCAGCTACGACAGACACTGGCGCATCCGGAGCGGCCAGCGCAGCGTCGGCAGCGTCCGTTGCCGAAATTGAAAAACTTCGCGTGGATTTGAAGGAAAAAGAAAAAACGATTGAAGACTTGAAAAAAACATCTGGCAGCGCTAGTGTCCCGGGCGCTAAAGAAGATTCAAAAAAATGGGAAGATAAAGTTAAAGAACTAGAAGGTCGTTTGCAAGAGTACGAAATTATCAGCGAAGACATTGCCGATCTGTCATTTTACAAAGAAGAAAATGCTCGTTTGCAAAAAGAATTGAGTTCAAAAGGCTCAACACCCGCCTCAGCGGCCGAACCAACAGCCGAAGCTTTGCTTGGTATCGAGCCCGCAGTTGCTGAAATTCCTGAACCCGAGCCCGTCGTCGCAGTGGCAACGCCGCCGCAGCCAACAAAAGAGGCAACGCCAGTTGACGCGGCCCCAGTGGCAGCCGAGGCTGGAATACCTACTGACGTCGCCGTAGCAGCTGATGCGGTTAAAGAAACCGAAGCGTCGAAGGCAGCGGACGAAATAAAAGCCGCTGATTCTGTGGTTGATGACGATATCTTAAAGGAATTTGCAGCGGCCGTAGAGGGACAGAAAAAACAAGATACGGCTCCTGCGCAAAACACGCCACCGGTTCAAGAATTGGATCCACAAAAACTTACAGAATCTAAAGAACTTATGGGCGAGTTTGAAAACTTTATTAAAAAGGGATAGCCAAATGACAGCTAAAATGACAATCCTAGCTTTGCTGGCAGCATCTGTTGTGTTTGCGGCTGTCCCAAGCTCGCCACCGGTAAACATAGGCAGTGATATCGACATGGATGTGCTGTCAATGCCCTTAAGCAACCAAAAACAGCTTTTAAAACCAGACAAAAAGACAATTGATCGATTGCTGCAAGTGTCTGGCGATACGAATTTGTCGCTCGAGTTACGATGGAAATCTATTATGGCCTTGGGCTTTTTAGAAGGCCAAAGCATTACGCCCTCGTATTTGGCATTAGCTAGTTCAAAGGAATGGTTTGTAAAGAATGGACTTTTAATTGCTATGGATGAAAATAGTCATCCCCAGCGTTTCAATGTGGCCAAAAAATTAGTAAAGGATCCTTCTTTGATTGTACGATCTACGGCCTTTGATATTTTGATGCAAGAGCCGACTCACCGGGATTTATTGTGGGAAGAACTATTCAGCGCGCAGAATATTAAAAAGAAGCGCTCGCTATGGGTTCGACCAAAAATTATTCATTATATGACTCAGAATCCAATGACCCATGAACGGGCATTATTTGAAAAATTATCTAAAGAAACTGAGCCTGATATTGTTACCTTAGCTAACAAAGGTTTGCAGAAAATAAAGGCGATGAGTGCCAATGAAACGGCTCCCATTATAAAGGCGTATTAGTTTCAGGAGTCGCTTTTTTAAGGGCTTCTTCAATTACAAGTTCGCGTTCCAATCGATACAAAATTGCTTTTTCCTCTAGATGGTCCGATTCAAGTGGTTCAGGATCTGAAAAGAAATCTTTTATTTTTTCTTGTTTCTTTTCAACAGTGACTTTCACACCCATTTTTCCATTGTCGGCGCGAACACGGACTAAACTCATGGCTATTTTATAACGAATTCCGGCTGACAAGGCACTGGTGCCATCTGGGCGTGTCCAGCCTCCATCAGAGGGTTTTACATAATCTGTTTCAATGTGACCGGTTTCTTGATTTTGATCGGTGATAGAATATTTTAGAACGGTCAAAGACAGGCGCCATACAGAATCAAACGAATAATTATAAACGCGCGAGGGAGGCATGATGGCCGTGCGACGACGGGCATTCTTGTCCTCTTGCAGTTCCATTAGGCCGCACGAGGACAGGAATAGGAGGCTAGTAATCCCTAGCTGACTTAGTAAGATGAGTCGCAGTTTCCACCCTTTCTTCATGGCTAGAGACTATCGTAACTGGGTTTTGTTGACCAGAATTATCTACTTCCCTAGCAAGGAGTGTAACTTCGACTCGTTTTGGAGTCGTTGATGCAGAGTCCAGCTCAGGAAGTTGCACAGTAGATGACCAGCGAGCCGAATGGACTTCCCAAATGGGAATTTTGTATTTTAAAACACGACCATCGGGTAGGGTTAAATTTTGAAGCTCAGACACAACAACGACCAAGCCTTGTTCTGTAAAGCCCGAGTCCACCATCGAAGGTAAATCAACTTGAAGTTCATTTGCCGATGCCCAGGTAGGATCTTTAGTAAGTGGCAGATAGTTAGCCGTTGTTCGTGGTGTATCAATACTAATGCTCATGCGTTCAACCAATGCATTGTCGCCCATAAGTTCGTCTTTGTTTTTCAAAACGCCAATAAAATAGGGAGTCGCTGTTTTGATAGATTTAAATACAACGGACTCTTGGCTCTGCATGTATTTAACGTCCATCGGCTGATAGAAATTTTTCTCTTTAAAGGAACTAATGCCTATCACCACTTGTGTCGCGTCCACTTGAGGCGCCTTAATTGTGTAGTTTTGATCAAGTGAAATCTGGGTAGAATCAACAACCGGGGTGTTAGTGGTACTTGTAAAACCATAGTCCACGCGGCCGGCCGAGGACATATCAAAATCGTTAATTAGTTCCACATAGGGCACTTTGTTTTGCAATTCTCCAAGGACTTTTCGCAATGGAAATTTGCCTCTCAGAGCATACAAAGATTTGGTCCCATAAGTGTCGTAAAATAAATTAAACCAAGGTTTTTGTAGTGTAATTGTGAAAAAATAAGATTCTTTTTGCTTGGGCAGAAAAATGTTTTGAGGAATCGGAAATTCAAAACCAAACACACTCACTATTTCTGTCCAGGGGCTGATGACTTTGCTGATATTGAAATTTAGGACATCAGATTTATTTAAGGAATCGAGCATGATTGCAAAATCAACAAACCCGTCTTTGTCTTTTGTGTTTACCCCTGTGGCAGTACCTTTTAAAGAGAACTGGGGAAGCTGAGATTTTTTCTTTAGTTTCAGATTCAAAGGGCCCGGAGTTTGATCTTTAAGAGTGAGCCGGATAAATCCTGGGGCCTCTACGGTCAAATCGGCAAGGTTTGTCCAGTTTGCGGGAAGATCGAGATGCCCAGTTGCATCGGGAACGAGCCAGGGATTATTGGCCGTTGAACTGGCTCCGACTAAAACGCGGACGCTTGGAATAACCTGACCGGCTTCATCCAACACATCAATGCCCAGGGATTTATTGGTGCCTGAGGTATCTGTGGCTTCAGGGCGAATTTCTTTCGGGGGCGATTTCTCGGGACCTGAATCTTTTTTGTCGCAGGATAAACTGGAAATTAAAAGCAGCGCTGTCAGCGCCAAAAGGGCTTGTTTCATGGGTTCTCCTTGGGTCTCCCTCTATTTCGAAGTTTGCCGAAAAAATAGTCAATCTGAGGCCGTTTAATCTAGCCATAAGCAGGTTTAAGTAGTTGAAATTAAGCCCTTTATAGAGGGGCTAAAGACTTGAAAACCTTTTATTGACTAAACACGCCACAAACTGGTAACTCATTATTTCTCGTTTGGTATGGTGGGGTAGCTCAGCTGGTTAGAGCATCAGAATCATAATCTGAGGGTCGCCGGTTCAAGTCCGGCTCTCACTACCATATTCAGCAACCTGCAATTTTCCGATGGCCCCGTTCTCGGAATCAGAGGAAGAGCAGGTAGCACTTAAAACCCGATCCGATGGATTGGGTTTT
>JAYVPD010000135.1:0-23444 GCA_043757515.1 Pseudobdellovibrionaceae bacterium | reverse complement strand
ATTTGAATAAAAAAAATGCGTTACCAGATTTAAACTCTGGTAACGCATCGCAATTTTTAGGGCATTTTAGTTCGAATACTTGTCTTAGTGGTGCCCCGCGAGGGACTTGAACCCCCATGCCTCTCGGCGCTAGATCCTAAGTCTAGTGTGTCTGCCAATTTCACCAGCGGGGCAGCTATGGAATAATGAGATTCTTTGTAGCCAAAATAGAATCTAAAATCAAATCCTTTTTCAGCATTTAAAGGTTGTTTATTTTTCTGCGATCAATTTTTTATAATCACCAGCACGCATCAGCTGCGCCAGTTCTTTTTCTGTGTCCATTTCAATGCGAACCAACCATCCGTCATTCATTGGATCATCATTCAAAGGTGCAGGGTCATCAACAAGAGTGTTATTAACCTCAATAACCGTTCCCGAAACAGGAGAGTACAAATCGCTCACAGCTTTAACGCTTTCAACAACGCCAAATGGCTGATTTTGAGTTACTTTTTGGCCTTCTTCTGGAAGTTCAACGTACACCACTTCGCCCAATTGGTTTTGGGCAAACTCTGTGATTCCTACAGTGACTATATTTTCATCAACCTGAGCCCACTCGTGTTCTTTTGTGTAATAATTGTCTTCAGGAATTCGGTATGCCATTTTAAACCTCTGTGTCTGTACTTTTATCCGCGTTTTTGATCGAACCAAATACAATTCGTTTTGATAATAAAGTCAATTTCTATTAGTCCAAAGCTACTACAAAGTTCAATAGTGAGCTGGTTAAGACTGCTTGATGAATGGCGTCTTACACACCTGAGCTCGGACCTTGCGCCCTCTTATATCCACTAGAATCTCGGTGCCAAGTTCGGCATCTTTTAGATTCACGTAGCCGATGCCAATTGGTGCATCTAGGGTGGGGGAGTGAGTGCCGCTGGTGATCCAGCCCGTCTGCTGTCCATCTTTTGAGAACAAAAGATACATTTCTCGAGGAATTCCTTTTTCAAGCATGGTCAAACCAATGAGCTTTTTAGTTAAGCCGGCTTCCTTGCCTTTTAAAATGGCAGTCTTGCCCATAAAGTCTTTAGCCTCAGGTTTGATTGCCCAGCCTAAGCCTGATTCATAGGGATTTATCTCGTCATTTATTTCGTGGCCATACAAAGAGTATTTCATTTCTGTTCGAAGTGTATCTCTGGCGCCTAAGCCGATCGGTTTGACGCCTAACGCGGCCCCTTTTTCAAGCAGACTGTCCCATAGGGTGCCCGTTTGGTCCCAAGGCACAAAAATTTCTGCACCTCGTTCGCCAGTGTAACCAGTGGTGGCAATTATTACGTCAACTGTGGGTCCGGTTGGGGATGAAAATGTTTTCTTCATCACACTGAAGGCTTTTAAGTTTTCATAGGATTCATTAAAAATCAGTTTTAAAAGCTCATGAGCCTTAGGTCCTTGAACTGCGATCTGTCCCCAATGACTGCTTTCGTCTGTCAAGGTTGCCCCACGATTGTGCGTGGTCATCCATTCAAAATCTTTGTCTTTGTTAGAGGCATTTACGCAAACCAAGTAATCGTTATTTTTTTCCAAGCAATACACTATGATATCGTCAACAAGGCCACCTGTCGAATTTGGCAATAGGGAATAGTGCGCTTGTCCGGCTTCTAATTTTAAAACGTCGTTTGTGGTCAGCCATTGAAGTGATTCTAAGGCCTTGGGTCCTTTGAAACGAATTTCACCCATATGAGATACATCAAACAAACCGACTGTGTTCCTAACAGCAAAATGTTCTTCTTTTAATTGTGAATATTGAATTGGCATTTCCCAGCCGGCAAAGCTGACCATCCGAGCGCCTAGTTTTTTATGATTTTCATTTAGCGGCGTTTTTTTAATTTCTGATGATTCCATTTTCTTCTCTTTTGTCTGAAAACATATCGGTTTAGGGGACAAATTAGTTTTTCTGGAAAGATTCTGTCAATCTTTTTAACAATTGAAATGAAGTATACCAATATGAACGGCTCAATTTGATATTACATGGAGTAGAGTTCCTTCTATGTTATTCTAATTATGTGAAAAATGGGGGCCTCTTATGAAAATCAACCAAAATTTCGTGTTTTGGGTGGCTTTGAGTACTGTGAGTGTTGTGTTCTTTCAGAACTGCGGACAGCAAGGTGCGATTGCGCTTAAGCTTGAAGACAACGCTTCGGATACGCTTGTTCAAGATATCTGTTCAGTCAATCCGGCACATGTGCTTTGCACCAATGCTGCCCCCGTTGGCAAAGTCGAAGAGTACCGATACATTGATGTAAATCAGCCAGTTATTCCTGACCTTAAGATTTTTTTGGTTCTTGATAATTCAGATTCAATGCGTGTTAGCCAGGTAAATTTAATAAGTAATATCGAAAAAATGTTCACAATCAACGGCAGTGGTTTGTCCGATTACAATTCGGAGATATTCATAACTACGACCGCCCAGTTGAATAACATTAACAATTCACTTTTTAAATCCAACATAGATTTAAAAACCGACTATCAAAAAGTGATTGATAGAATCCATGAAATTACCAGTGTGACCTACGTTCAAAGTATGATTGATATTTTTCGACCTGGAACTGCCGGAGACAGAAAAACATCAGGCCTATTGGAAGGTGATTTGGTGGGATTTCGACTTAAATCAACCCGAACACCGTCTGCTGTTGGAATAAAATATGACTCTTTAAATGTTGATTTCTATCCTGCCTATCTTTCAAATATAGATCAGCCAAGTATTCTATCTGTTAAATATTCCAAAGGTGAATCTATTCCTGATTTAGTTGAAAAAATTAAGGCGCGTGTAGAGTTCTTAGATCCGGACAGACAGTATTTATCTAAATCGATAAACCTGGGCAATAACATAGTTGTAGATAATGTGCCTTTGGCAGAAGTCGTTGAAAAAGAAAGTGGTCTTTGTGCTATGGCGCGAGTAATTCATGAAGTTAAAAATAATCCAGACAGTTCATTGATAAAAAAGGGCGAGCTTGCCACTTTTATCTTAGTATCTGATGAGCGCGAGCACGATACTCAAGGTTTAGAGTGTGTTAAGTCTTATAAATTTCAACAGCCTGTTCCAGGCAATCTGTATAAAGGGGATTGTGCAGATACAGATTCAACAGTTGCTTACAAAGTTCCGTCTGATAAGACAGTTACTGTGAAGGTCCGACGTCCTTATACTCGTCACATTCGACAAGCCTATGAACACTATAAGGACGAAATTACTTTAATAAATGGAAAATGCGATCTGAAGTTTCAACAGTCGCAGGCTCGCTTGAAGGTGACAAAAAATACTCATACGGTAAAATTCGATCGAAAAATTGTAAATTCTGTAGGTAATACTGTGGTGGCTTCGTACACTCACAATGACAGTTTTACTCGAATTACGCGCAAACATGATTTAGCTTTCACGCGCACAGCACTTTCACACAAAGTGCTTTTTAATCGCATCAATAAAAAGTACAAAATATTGGCAACGCGAACTTTGACTGCGCCAAATTATACGATCGATATCAAACGTCAGAAAATCGGCAAATATCAAAAAGTTAGTTTTTCTCGACAGACGATTCTTAGAAAAGAGGGCGGCAAGTTAAGCGTGGTGGATTCCTATGCTCCAACGGCGCCGCTCAGAGTATTTAACGTAAACTTTACGTCAAGTGCTTCGTGCACGGTTGACTGGCTTCGGGCCTTGCCTGCAGTGGCTGCAACAGAAACAATTTTGGGGGCAAATGAAAGTTATCAGTATACTGTTTCTCAGTGTGTAACCGACAATGATGTTACCCAGGACAACAAAGTATTAGCAGTCGTAGGTAGTTTGCCAACGGAAACAGTTTGTAATTCAACATTGGCAAAATCGATTTATCCAGAGCCGACTCCGGCAGCAAATGAATATTTTAATTATCAGTCTGTCGCTTGTTCAGGAGTGGCTTCAACAATAGCTTATGCAAGCTTGGATTTACGAGCAGCAGGCAGTGTTCCGACAGGTACCGCTTGTACGGCAGCCTTGGCTTTGTCTTTGGATTCTGGAAAACCAGCCTATGACACAAATTTAGGGCAAACATTGGTTTATTCAGGACTGACTTGCAGTGATGCCTCTGATCGAGATGAAAATCAAAAAATTGAAAATCTAGCCGGAAACTATAATCAAACTGGCACGTTGGAAGCCTATATTAGGATTTTAGACGGTAGTAAAGCGAACACAGACTATGATGGTATGGACAAAGCAGACCTATCAAGCCCAGAGTCTGCGTCAATTGCAAACATAGCTGGCGTTTACAGTGCGACCAATCTGCGTGATTACGTTGTTTTGAAAGATGGTAATAAGCCTAATACGACCTATTCAAATGAATCGGTAACGGCATCGGATACTATTCAACTCAATCAAACAAAAAATGGCATTTCTGGGCAATATTTAGGTTCAACCCCGGCTGATGATTTGTCTGAAGTACGAGCTCAAGATGGAAGCAAAGCCAATACAGACTATTCTGGTATTGTAATAACTAATATTCCTGCTTACAAAGAAACAAAAGGGGTTACCTATAGTTTGGACGGCAAAACTAATACTGATTGCACCACGGCTAGCTATATTCAAAATCATGACCCATCACCTCCGACTTTGCTCGCCAACGAATACTTGGTTTACACTCCGATTTCTTGTACTGGAAATTCTGGAGCGTATTCGCAGCTAGTATCAGGAAGCAGAGCGACCTATGATGGAGTCTTTGGAAATAAAGCTATTGCTTATGAGGCGACGTTTATGGCTGGCCAGAGTAGTAGGGCTTGTACTGATGCAGAAAAGAGTTCAATCATTGCAGATGATGCTCTGACTATTGATGGAAATATTTTAGAATTTAATTCCTGTATTGTTTCGAACTCAGATGTGACGGCTGGTACGTCGACTGCAAAAACGTCTATTTTAAATGCGATCAATGGTGATGGCACTGTAAAACTTGCGACGAATGCGTCATCCTGTGACGCCGCAATTACAAATTACTGTGTTAACCATACGGCTGGTATAAATAGCGACAATTTGCTGAGCTGCCAAAATAATTCAGCGAGCTTTATAAGTTACCGAGCCTACGAGCCTGAGCGTCGAAAATATACTTTAAAAGCGCCAGTGAAGCCCGACGGAAAAAATGAACTTCATTGGTTTGGTTTTGAAAAGGTAACTATTCGGAATAAATTAAATGTGCCAACCGATGTTGATTTATTGTCATTGAAATGCGGCGAAGTTATAAATGCGTGTGAAGGTGCTACAGCACAAGAACTAATAGATGTTACAGTAAAATCTTTTTTAATGAATAAATATGCGACTGGTAGCGATACGGCTTGGAGCGCCATTGTTAAAACATCAAACTCAACTGAAACAATTACGGATCCTTTAACAATCGCAGCCTGCGATGGGTCCACTCCGGCTGGTTACACGACTTGCGTAAACCACTCGGTGACTGTGTCAGACGTTCTTTCCTATGATACTGAGTCTAATATTTTAGTTAGCAAAGCGTTTGATTCAGCAGTCAGCTGCAATGATTTGTGTACTAGCGATACTTGCAAAACTAAGGATGGAAATACATTTACGATTCCTTACGCGGGAAAAACAATGAAAGATTTTTACGGGTTGTATTGCACAGTGGGTAGCATGGTGACCACGGGCGAAGCAAATCGATCAACTGCAAGTGTGCGACTGTCGGTGGCTAATAGCGATAATACTGCCTACACCGGCAATGCGGATGTTTGTAGTTTAACGTGTCTTGAGAGCGGGCTTTGTAAATTAGCTGCTAATAGTGATTTGGATGTTTCAACCTCTACTGTTCGACAGTATTTAGCCTCCAAAAACCAAAATATTGATGCGAGCAAAATTACAAGTTGTAAGATTGTAAGAAATGCCACAGTTTCCATCGCTGGGAAAAGTTCAGCCGATGCCGTGGTGAATGAATGTACCAAACCTGCAGGAACAGTTTTGCTTAATAAATACGTTCGAAACGCACTTAAGTACTACGATGCGGACCCGGTCGTAATAAACCAAGTGGGATTGGTAAAAGAAAATTCAGCAAGTCTTGAAGATTATATTAAGGGCGGTTTCGCCAATGTTCTTGGCGACGGATATGTAAATATGGTTGCATTTACATCTCAAATCCGAGACGGCACTGGCGCAACAGAAGGTGCAGATTATGAGCGTGTTGCGGGCAGCGTGAAGGGCTTAGTTCGTGACGTTAAGGCATCCAGCTTAGAGTATGGAGATGCTTTGAAGTTCTTAGGTGAAAAAGTAGCGGCCCAATTGGCGAGTTCTTTCAAAGTGGCGGACGTGGATACCTCACAATCCATTACTCGAGTTTGGTATTCGTCTTGGTATACAAAAGGAAAATTTGTTGAGCTGGCACCTAAAGACTTCAGTGCGTCTGCGAATTCTTTTGTAATCACTAATCCAGACATAGTTAACAAAATGAAAAATGAAGCGGCCTTCAAGTTTTTCGTAGAGATTTACTGATTAATAAACAGAGTTTTAGAATGCGAAAAAAGCCACAATCTAGTGGCTTTTTCTTTTTCCTAGGCCAATTCATCCTGAATGAGGTTTAGCAACTGATTGATCTTTCTGGGTGACGAGGGCGCGACAAACACGGTATCATCGCCTGCTAACGTACCCATTATTCCCTGCCGTTTCATTCCGTCTAACTGCCGAGCTACTAATGATGCTGAGCCAGGCGATGTATGAATCACAATTAAAGATCCATTGTGCTGTATATCTACGATCATGTTTCGTAGACCTGATTGTGGGATCGGCAAAATCGGTGATTCATCTGAAAGGCGATAAATAGTGCGCCCTTGCGAATCAATCGCCTTCATGGCGCCCAATTTACGCAGGTCCCGCGAGATCGTGCTTTGAGTCACTTCAAACTTCTTTTCACGCAATTCGCTAACCAATTCTTCTTGGGTAGACACTTCTCCTTTAGAGAGTAGTTCTTTGAGCGTTTTTAGTCGATTTCTAGAGTTGAGG
This sequence comes from Pseudobdellovibrionaceae bacterium, assembly GCA_043757515.1. Taxonomy (GTDB): domain Bacteria; phylum Bdellovibrionota; class Bdellovibrionia; order Bdellovibrionales; family Bdellovibrionaceae; genus UBA2316. Next base: position 16,453 of record JAYVPD010000135.1, on the reverse strand, counting down.
ACGTCCATGCTTGCCAACTTACTGGTTCTGCAGTCAACCTGTCATCGTTTTTTTGCGAAGCGTACTGACGAAGTCCATTCCAAATTCCAAACATCAATGCTTTTTGAGCATGAAGTCTGTTTTCAGCTTGTTGGAACAAAGCTGAACACGGGTGTTCGACCATTTCTGCCGTAATCTCTTGCCCTTTTACCATAGGCAGGCAATGCATAACGATCGCACCGGGGTGAGCTTGGCTGTATAGTTCTAAATTCACTTGGTATCCAGAGAACGCGCTCAAACGGCTCTCCGCTTTTTCTTCGCTGCCCATACTAGTCCATACATCCGTTGCTATCGCATTGACACCTTTGACGGCGCAGCGAGGTGTTTTGAACGAACGTATTTTGGCGCCGGTTTTAGTGGCTCGCAAGTGAGCTCGTTCTAAAATCGCTGGATCGGGTTCGAAGCCTTTGGGGCATGCATAATGAACATCGACACCAGCCATAGGTAACAACAACAACAGTGAATGCAAAACATTGTTGCCGTCACCAACATAGGCCAGTTTCAATCCTTTTAATTTGCCAAAATACTGCAACAGCGTCTGCAAATCGGCTAAGGCTTGGCAGGGGTGGTGCAAATCTGAAAGGCCATTGATTACTGGAATTTTAGATTTGGAAACCATGCGTTCTAGATTTTCGTGTTCAAAGGTTCTTAACATCACGCCGTGGACCATGCCTTGTAATACTCGAATAGTGTCTTCAGGTTCTTCGAATTTCTTTTGGCTAGAATTAAGTTCGATCACTTGACCGCCCAATTCCTGGACGCCGACTGTGAAGCTCAAACGAGTGCGTAGTGATGGCTTTTCAAATATCAAAGCCATTGTTTGGCCATCAAGAGTTTTCATTTTTTTTGAGCCGCGCTTTTTGCGTAACTCTTCTGCAACCTGCAATAAATTGAGTAACTCTGCGTGCGAGAGTTCTTCTCCCGTAAGAAAATGTTGAGACTTAATTTTAAACATGAGAAGCTCCTACCGTGATTACTATCAAAGCATATTTATGCATACAAGTTGCATATATTAACATAAAAGTTGAATAAATCAACTTTGGGCTTGAAAAAATGCATATTTTTGCTTATACTTGCATAAGTATTCACGGGTTTTCAATAAATATGAGGTTTTTATGGTAAACGATCAATCAGTAAAACAAGCGAAAAAAACAGTGCTATTAGTCTATAGCGGGGGCCTGGATACCTCGATTTGCATTCCATTAATGAAAGAAGAATACGGCTATGAACATGTAGTGACGGTTACGGTCGATGTTGGGCAATCGCCCGAAGATGTCAAAATAGCGGCTGAAAAAGCTAAAATAATGGGAACAGAACATTATACTGTGAATGCTCAAGAAGAATTTACTACTGATTTCTGCTGGAAGTCGCTGCAGGCCAACGGTGAATACCAAGGCTATCCGATGTCGACATCGATTGCGCGTCCATTGATAGCTAAAAAGGCTGTTGAAATGGCTGAAAAATTGGGAATCCAATCCTTTGCACATGGTTGCACTGGCAAAGGCAATGATCAGTACCGAATTGAGTTTGGTATTCGCAGTTTGATGCCCTCAGCGACGATACATGCGCCTGTTCGTGAGCGCAATATGACTCGCACTTGGGAAATCGAATACGCCAAGAAAAATAATGTACCCATACAGCAAAGTTTAGAAAAAATTTGGAGCATCGACGAAAATCTTTGGGGCCGTTCAATTGAAGGCGGTCGTTTGGAAGAGCCAGATTTCGCACCTCCAGAGGAAATTTTTCAATGGACGTTGTCTCCTGAAAAAGCGGACGCCCAGGCATTATCTGTTGAAGTGCAATTTCAAGATGGTGTGCCTATTGCAATTAATGGCCAAAAAATGAGTGCTGCACAGTTGGTTTTAAAAATGAATCAGCTGGCTGGTGCTCACGGAATTGGTCGCATCGACATTATGGAAGATAGGATGATGGGGTTAAAAGTTCGTGAAAATTACGAATGTCCGGCTGCTACTGTTTTTTTAAAAGCCCACAAAGCGTTAGAAAATTTAGTTCTTACCCGGGATGAAATCCGATTCAAAGCCGTGATTGATCAAGAGTGGAGTAGGCTAGCCTACGAAGGCTTATGGTGGGATCCTTTGAAAGATGATTTGGAATCCTTCATTAAGCAAACTCAAAAACGAGTCAGTGGTGTTGTAAAAATGAAACTTTACAAAGGAAATCTGACGATTGTTGGGCGCAGTTCTGATTGGGCTTTGTATTCTGAAGATTTAGCGTCGTTCGATACAACAACGTTTGATCAACGGGAAAGCACGGGCTCTGTAAAAAACTTTGGTTTACAAGCGCGAATGTACCATCAACTTCTGAAAAAGCGAATTTAGCTATGTCAAAGCTAAATATGTCCAAGCCAACAATGTCCAAGCTTTGGGGTGGCCGATTCAGCCAAGATACACATCAGGATGTTGAATCGTTCACAAGTTCACTTGAAATAGATCAGCGCTTATGGAAAGTCGATATCCAGGCGTCGATCGCGCATGCGCAAATGCTTGGGCGGCAAACTATTATATCTAAAGCAGATAGTGAACAAATTGTTCAAGGCTTAAAAGACATTGCGGGCGATTTAGAATCTGGTCGCTCAAAAATAGATCCCCAGTCTGAAGACATTCATTCTGATATTGAAAAGAAACTGAATCAAAAAATCGGCGCACTATCTGGAAAGCTTCATACGGCCCGAAGTCGCAATGACCAGGTGGCCACGGATATTCGATTGTATTTACGATCGGAAGTTGAAAGCATTTTTGAAATCCTTGGTAATTTGCAGGGCCATTTGGTAACGGAAGCCTCTAACCACACGGAAACCATTTTGCCTGGAATGACTCATACGCAGCACGCGCAGCCAGTAAGCCTAGCCCATCATTTGTTGGCCTATTTCTGGATGTTTCAGCGCGATAAAGAGCGATTTTTGGATTCACAAAAGCGAATCAACCAAATGCCCTTGGGATCAGCGGCCCTTGCGGGCACCGGGTTTCCAACAGATCGCGTGCAAATGGCTGCCGATCTGGGCTTTGATGGACTTTGCGAAAACAGTATGGACGCCGTAAGTGATCGTGATTTTATTGTAGAATTTTTGTCGTCTGCTTCGATTGCGATGATGCACTTATCAAAGCTCAGTGAAGAATTGGTTTTATGGAGTTCGCCAGCATTTGGTTTTGTAGAACTAGGTGACGACGTGACTACGGGTTCCAGTATTATGCCGCAGAAAAAAAATCCTGACGTGGCTGAATTAATTCGCGGTCGCGTCGGTTTAGTTTATGGCGATTTGATGGGCGCTCTGACCATGCTAAAAGCGTTGCCTATGGCCTATAATAGGGATTTGCAAGAAGACAAAACATTTCTATTCAGAAGCGTTGATACATTGAAATCCTGTTTGCAATTGACTCACTTGATGTTAACCAAAGCGCATTGGAAAACAAAAAAAATGGAATCCAGTTTGTCGGGCGATTTTTCAAATGCAACCGACCTGGCCGACTATTTGGTGACCAAGGGATTGAGTTTCCGGCAGGCACATGAGGTTGTAGGAAAAATCGTGCAATACTGCCTAGAGAGTTCAAAAAAAATGGAATCTCTAACTGTGCCTGAACTAAAGACTTTCAGCGATATTTTTGATCAAAGTGTTTTGGCGATTCTGCCACACAAAGCGGTTATGAATTCTCGGAACTCAAGGGGCGGCACGTCCCCTGCGGCAGTCCGATATCAAATTGAACTGGCAACGGCCATTTTAAAAAAGCAATAGACCAGTTTTCCAAAGCGAAAGGGAATATGCTTTATTCTTTTTTAGTGCCGCCTTGGTGCCGAAAATAAAGGCGATCGCCAGCAGGAATAGACGCAAGGTCGACACGAAAATCCTGCGACGAATCGGCAGGAATAATCGTGGCCACAGCATCTGTTGGTTTTAGAAAAACTTGTTCAGGAACGTGAGGATTCGCTATCTTTGTTCCATCCGGTTGAAGTTCACCCAATTTATCAATCGGTAAAAATAAAGGATTTCTTTTTCCTACCGCGAACTATCTATAATTTACTTCAAATCGGGATTATGAAAATTCATTTTGGCATAACTTGAATCAAAAAATTCAAGCAGCTTTTCGGTTTCAAACAACCATGTTTTTACAATCGTCCAAAAATGATTGTTGTCGTAGGTCAGGGTCACGCGTGGGTTCCAATATTTTTGTAATTGCCGTTGATAGGTTGTTGGCACAGTGGTGTCTTCGGTAGCGATCATCATCCCAAGTTGTTTTTTCTTATTGCCATCGCCTAATAGCATGGGCTCCATATTAAATTTTTTATTTAAGGCTTCTGAATACTCGGCATCGTTTTTGAATCCGTATTTAATGTAACGCTTTTGTTTTGCCAGCACCATAGCATCTTGGTCAGATTTAATTATGACATCGGCAATTGGTGCGCCTGCCGTTATAACAAAAACGGCATTCAAGCGATCCTGGGTGCTGGCAGACACAGCAGCGTGCAAGCCGCCTACACTGGTTCCAAGAAGACCAACAAAGTCTGTTTTTACTTGATCAAGAGTCAAGCTAATGGCTTTTTGTGCACGCGTGTACAACACTTGGTGAACATCTAAATCTATGAAGGATTCATGATCACCGGTCCACGAGTTCATAATATACACGTCGTAGCCTTCGCTGCAAAATCGTTTAGCATAACTGCGATCTATATAATTTGTGCCGCCCGTGGGGGCAAAAATCAAAAGACTCTTTTTGCTAACTGCGCTTAGTTTGTAACTCGTAACCTGAACATTAAAATTAGCATCGCCTATTTGATAGTCTTTTTTATTCAAGGTTTGGCAGCCGGCTAAAATGGCCAATAAAGTTCCCAGTAATATGGATCTTAGATAATTCATCTTTTCACTTCCCCTCTTTTTTAACAATTCGAATCGAAATTTTTTCAAATGTTTCGGATATTAAATTAAACTCATAATTGTTCCAAATAAAACTACGAGAGGTCTTTTCTTGGTTCGGATAGAAAGAGGCTTGATGATTCCTATTTTTAAAAGTTATTTTTATTTTGTAAAACACTTCAACCCTAGACCCATTGCTGACCGAAGTTTCTTCATGCCCAGAACCGACGTATTGAATTTTCATGCCATTGCTAAGTGTGGTTGGCGGTAAATTATGGCCTAAAGACACTGTTTCTTCTGTCTGGGCATTCATTTTTTTCCCTTGAGTTGTAGGCGTTTTAGTTTGAGCTAAAGTGCCAATAAATAACGAAATTAAGACAATTTTAAGTAAGTTCATTTCTTTGAATGGTCGCAGATCAATGAGGCGGGGTCATTATATAATCGAATGAAGATTTAAGCGAATAGGAAGACATAAATTTAACCTTTCTTTAACCGGCCGGCCTCTTATTTTTGAGGTGTACTATGCAAAAATATCAAATATCGATTCTATTGCTTTTGATTGCAACTCTGGCATTTGGCTGCACCAAAGGTAGTGATTTTAGCGCCCCAGCAACCACCCAGGGAAATAAAATTCAGGATGTAGCAGCCGCCCAAAGTGTGGATGTCAGCGAAGCCACGGCAGCTGATTGCAGTACCGGGGGCATTGTTTACAAGATTTACTTGGATGCAAACCAAAACAATATTTTAGACGAAGGTGACGGAGTCTTGAAAAAATATTCTGTGTGCAATGGCACAAATGGAACGAACGGTTCAAATGGCTCTAACGGCCACAATGGAAACGGCGTCGCCTTTCGAGTGGTCGCTGCCCCAGTCAGTGTTTGCGCAGCAGGCGGTTCAACAGTCATGATGGCAACCGATGTGGCAAGCACAGGGGTCTACAGTGTCGAAGCTCCCAATCAGCAATCCATGACAATCTGTAACGGACAAAATGCAGTGTTGCCTGACTACACTCCCGTCGAACCTATTCTTGCTTGCGGAGACAACGTCGCCTATAAAGAAGTGCTGCTCAGGTTACAAAATGGCCAAGTTTTAGGATCGTTTTCAAACGACACGGGCGGGACAATGACTCGATTGGCTTTTATCCCTGACGGAAATTATATGAATACGGACAACAGCGGTTGCACATTTAGCTTATCAACATCGACAGATGGAAAAACAAGATCAATCAGCTGGTACAACACAATTCAAAAAACATGGACAATGCCAGGGCACTAGTTAGTCAAAGGCCGAAGTATAAAGTAATTTAGATAAAAAAAACCCCACTTGATTTAACAAGCGGGGTTTTTGAATTTCAGGACAAAAACGCTAACTATTTTAAAGCAATCCATTTAGCAACCGGAGTTGCATACGGAGCCGTGATATCAGCAACATCAGACTTAGATTCATCAAGATCTAACCATTTAGAGCTCATCAATGAAACAGAACCCAATTGCATAGCTGAAAAGCCAGCGCTAAACGTGCTGCGAGCTGTACCTAGTGCTGCTTTAACAGCGGCATAAGCATCCAGGCGACCAAATCCATATGAAGCATTCCAAACTGGTTGAGTGATCGGAGCGCCGTTGCCATCAACAAATTTCAAAGTTTTTGCCATAATTTCGCGAATATTTTGCGGCGTGAATTTTGGATTCACTTGGAACAATAAAGCGGCCGTACCGGCTGCGTGAGGGCAGGCCATTGATGTACCAGACATTGTTTGATAACCACCACCAGGAACAGATGACAATACATCAACACCAGGCGCTGTTAAGTCAGGCTTCTGAGTTGGCTTGCCTTGAAACATACCAGGACCACGAGATGAAAAAGATGCGATTTTGAAATCAGGACCAGTCGCGCCAACTGCAAGTGTAGCAGGGTGTTCATGTGGCTTAGTGATTGTCTGTGGACCAGGTCCTGCGTTACCAGCAGAAAACACAGGAAGAATTCCCGCTGCTTCCCAAGCTGTAATTGCGCGATAAAATAATTCGATATCGGGAGCACCTTCAGCATTCCAAGAATTGCTGATCAAACGAGGTGAATCGTTTGTAGCAGGGTTGCCATCTGGATCTAACATAAACTGCATCGCTTTAAGCATTTTATCGTAGCCGTCTAAAGCAGCGCTACCGTACATTTTTGCTTTTGGAGCCACACCAATTTTTATACCGTCACGGTCACCACCAAGAATAGTTCCCGTAGTGTGCGAACCATGTTCAGCGCGATCAACAGGCTCTGTGATTTTATTTGCTACAGCATCGTAAAACACAGGAACTTTACCTTGAAGAGCTGGGTGCTTGCCGTCGATACCGGTATCAACCAAACCAACGATTACGCCTTGGCCTTGAATGTCTGGACGCTCGGTATTTAATTTTTCGATCCCAAGGTCTTTAAGACCGTAGGTGAAATCTTTAGTATCACGAAGTCCGCGGCTAGCGCCCATAGTAACTGGTTGCGCGTAAACGATTTTTCTATTTGCATAGATTTTTTCAACAGTCGCATTTTGTGAAAGTAAACGAATTCCAGCTGGAGTTACATCCATTGCTAATGAATTGTTGATCCAAAACTGATCAGTTACTTTCAAATCATTAGGATTGGCTTGAACTGTTGCCGCTAAATCTTTAGCTGCGGCTTGGTACATCTGTATCAGGTATCGTTTAACAGACGGACCATCATAGCGACGTGGCGCTGGTAAGTTCGTCGGATACTTTAGCAAAACAACTACGCGAGTCGATTGCGCCGATCTTTGGGTTAAGAATGCACTCAATGCTGGGTCAACATAAGTAACCGCAAACGCTTGAGTAGAAACAACTAAAAGGGCAGCTAGGCTGAGTAACATTTTTTTCATATTTTTTTTCCTTCTTATGAAATTAATTTTAGTTAAATACTTAAATCTTATTTTATCTTCTAACCATTCGGCTTTGGTTTAACGTATGAGTCCTGGCAATGTAAGCCAACATCGCCCTTCGGTTTTGCTGATAATACGTGGGCACGGTCGAAGGATCTGGGTATTTTTGATTTGATAACTCAATTGTTATTTGCAAATCTTGGTACCAGTGATAACTCCAGTCTTGCATGCCACCATTTACTTCATACCAATCGTAGCCATCCGTTATTCCACTTTTAAAAACTTTTGAGGCACCGATGTAAGGCGCATTCGTAGCGTATTCCAAGCTAACTGCATGAACAAAATCAAACATTGGGAATTTATCCGGGATTGTGTCAAATGGGTAGCTAACAACTTCGGCACCACCATGAAAGTTTGCTGAAAAAACAAAATGCCGAGACGCTTGCCATTTCATAATCGCTTGAGTTTCAATCGCGCGACCATCGGGAATGTTTTTATTATCGCTTGTAGAAAAATCTGGAAAATCACGATTAAGATCTACTGAGTTTGCATTACCTCGCTGAATAACGGCGGCTCCATCTGGATTCATTGACGGCATAATATAGATTTGAGTCGTATCCACTAGATTTGTGATGAAGGCGTCTTTGCCGTAGTTAGACAAAAGATCTTCGATTAGTAAAACCATCATTTCGCGGCCAATGATTTCGTCCCCATGCATGTTGGCGATGTATTTAAATTCGGGGCGGTTGTCGTTTTGCCCAACATTTTTAGAAATTTTAATGACCCAAAGGTCGCGACCTTTAACGCTTTTACCAATCGAAGTCATCTGAGCCAATTGTGGAAATTTAGAAACCGCCAATTGCACTCGTTGCGCTGTTTCTTCAGGAGTCGCATACCGAGCGCGTGAAACAAATGTTGGCGTTTTTAAAACAGCAGCCCGCACATTGATTCTTTGAATGTAAGCGCCCAATCCTTTGGGGCCGTAGACTTCAAAACCCATCGGCGATACGTGATCGACCACCAATGTTTTATAAGGCAAAAAGTATTTTAAATTTGTTTTATCATACACGTAATAAGATTCATTAGTGTATTTAGCAAAAGCCATCCCCGAGAAAATTAAAAGTCCAATAAGTATTGTTTTTATCATCGCCATTTCATCAAGAGTTCGTCTTGATGCCCCTATGGTCAGTGGCTCAATCATTAAGCACACTTACAAGCCTTAAATCTGCCTGTTTTGAGTAGAAAAATATCTATTTTGAGCAGTTCCAAAATGAGTATTTTTTGCTACGGGATGGATAATGGCGATGCCAAAAATAAAAGGCAATAACAAAAAATCAAATTTTTCTTATACCAGGTATCTAATTTCCTTCTTCATTCGAAGCTCGTTAGAAACAAGCTCTCGATCATCGGGAATTTCAACCATGCCACCACGAGGAAGAATCTGTTCAATTTTAGTCTTATGCATCCAAGTTAGAAACACTCGCTGATCGTCAAAACAAACCAGCTGCTTGTCTTTTCCTTTTTCGGTCAAATTGTCGCCAGTTAGGCGCCCTCTAAAAATACTGTCGCTGCGCGTCCACTCGGGCTTCATTAGGCTTTTTTTAAATGCGATTAAATAAGAAAATGTAAGGCTGTCATTTCGAAAGGGAAGATTTTTTTCGTATTGCGCCATCCAAAGCGGCTTCTTAAACAAGATACGATCATGACACCAATCTTTTTGGGAATGGGTAATCAGCGGACATTTCTTTTGATGGGTACAGGGAGCCAAAATATGATAGCTGTTATCAATCAGAAGTTGTCGAGTTTCAGATAGTCGCCTGCCTTCAGATTGCGTTGAGGGCTCGATAATGACTAAAAAAGGAAACTGAATCATCAGATCATGACGAGTTTCGATTTCGGTTAAACTATAAGAAAAAAAGGCGAGTTGATTTTTGAAATGCACAGGGACTATTTTGTGGATGATTTCTGCGCGAACACCACTCGCCACTTGGGGATCTATAGGCATGCGATCGTATAAATACAAGCGGCCTTGAAAGCCTAATTGTCGAAGGGCCCACGAAGACGCTGCTTGGCCGGCGCCATAATCCAAAGCCCCTTCAAAGGCGGAAAGTGGAACCTGAGATTTTAATTCCGTTAAGACACTTAGATTTCTAAGAAAATTAAGCGGCAAGTAATACGCCCACTGCGCTATTTGAGCGCGTTCGTCTTTCCAAGGAGTCTGCTGATTCGGATTTTGAATGTAAAAATCAGATTGCCATTGAACACAGCTAGCGATTTTTTTTGAACTTGATAAAGTAATTCCAAAGTCTTTCAAATTTTCATTGATAAAGGCTTCTAGAGACTCTGGTATTTGAAATTCACGCTTCATGGGATCTATCTATTGGCTGTCGAAAGAATTTTGTCAAAATCAGATTTAAAGTCTGTAAAAAGCTCAAGCTTGGCCATGCAATCTGGGTCATTTTCAACAGCAACTGATGGCTGATATGTTTTTGTAATAGGTCCACGAGGTCCCCAGCGCCGAGGCTGTTGGACTTTGACGGGCGAAAAAATACCAAACGTAGGAACCCCTAACGAAGCAGCTAAGTGCATAACTCCCGTACTAGGGGCCAATAAGCCACTGCTGGCACTTAACAGGGACAAAAGTTCATTCGAGTTGAGTTCAGACTGCAAGCTTAAAAAATACGACTTAAAATCGAAAGCAGCGCGAATTTCATTCACATAAGGCAAGTCACCGGCCGTACCGGTCATGACTATTTTAATCGCGGGATACTGAGCCTGAAATAATTGAATGAACTCAATGTATCGCGATTGAGGCCAATTCAAGGAACTGCCGGCCATTCCTGGATGCACCACAAAATAGTGGCGCGGGATTAATCCCCATTTTTTTAACAAAGAATCCGCGGGATCCGCTTGAAGTTTCAAAATAGGAGTTTCTGCCATTGAGCGGGCAGTCACGGGATCTAGTTTTTTAGCCAAGTGATTTACTAAATCAAAATTATAATCAGCTTCATGTTTGCTGGCCTGGGATCGTTTTTGTCTGATACCTGCGTTAAGAAAAAGAAATGAATGCCATTGAGATAAAACGCCTACGCGAATTGGAATTTTAAAATAGAATAATAAAAAGTGCACCCACCAAGGGCATTGAAAACTCACAGACGCAGCAAAGGAATTGGTTTTTAAAATAGAATACAAATCAGAAAAACCACCGCGATCTTTTGAAATTGATGAATATATTCTTTTTGGTAATGCGTGATCGGGGATATAGTCCAAATTTTTAGCAATCAACCAGTGTTTCGAATACCCTTTTAAGGATGGGTGATCGTCCGTGCACAGCGTGCAAATCAGATCACCAATTTTATCTAAACGAATAAAGAGTATTTTTTTCTGCATTACTTATAGCTATCAAGTGGCGCACACGAACAAACTAGGTTTTTATCACCGTAGGCATTGTCGATGCGTCCAACCGCCGGCCATAATTTATTGTGTCGTAGCCAATGCTTTGGATAAGCAGCCTCTTCACGAGTGTAAGGTAAATTCCATTCAGTTTTGATAACCATCTGGGCCGTATGAGGGGCATTCACCAGGGGGCTTTTCTCAAGAGGGTATTTACCGGTTTCGATCGCTTTGATTTCTGAATGAATCTGAATCATCGATTCGATAAAACGATCCAATTCTGCTTTGGATTCACTTTCTGTTGGCTCGATCATAAGCGTGCCGGCGACGGGCCAGCTCATCGTTGGGGCATGAAAACCATAGTCCATGAGGCGTTTGGCAACATCAGTCACATCGACGCCTGACGTTTTCTTTGCCGGTCGCAGATCAATGATGCATTCATGCGCAACTAAACCTTCGCGGCCTTTATAAAGTACCGGAAAATAAGGATTCAATTTTTTCGCAATGTAATTGGCGCTTAAAATACTGGTCAATGTCGCTTTTTTCAAACCTTCCGAGCCCATCATGGTGATGTACGCCCACGAGATTGGCAGAATACTAGCGCTTCCCCATGGAGCTGAGGTTGTGGACGTAATTCCGTGTGCAGGGCCACTTTCAGGAACGCTGGTTAGGCGAGGTAGAAAATCTTTTAAATGGGCACTGACGCCGATGGGGCCAACTCCGGGACCGCCGCCGCCATGAGGTATCGCAAATGTTTTGTGTAAATTCATGTGGGAAACATCGGGACCAAACTCACCTGGGCGAGCCACACCAACCAGCGCGTTTAAATTGGCGCCGTCCATGTATACCTGGCCGCCATTGTCGTGAATTATTTTACAAATATCAGTTATGTGCTCTTCAAACACGCCATGGGTGGACGGGTAGGTTACCATCAGCGCAGCCAAATTCGCTTTGTTTTCATCGGCTTTCTTTTTAAGGTCAGCCAAATCCACGTTTCCCTGGTCATCACATTGAACCAGAACGACTTTCATTCCCGCCATCACAGCGGATGCTGGATTGGTTCCATGGGCCGACACCGGAATTAAACACACATCGCGATTAGATTGATTTTTTGATTTATAATATTCACGAATCACTAGTAACCCAGCGTATTCGCCCTGAGAGCCAGCGTTTGGTTGCAGGGACACAGCCGCAAAGCCAGTCACTGCGCAGAGTTTGCTTTCCAAATCTTTTATCAATTTCATGTACCCTTGGGCCTGAGACACCGGCGCAAAAGGATGCATTTGATTAACTTCTGGCCAAGACACGGGAACAAGTTCAGTAGTTGCATTGAGTTTCATGGTGCAAGAACCCAGGGGAATCATTGAATGAGTCAAAGTAAAATCTTTGTTTTGCAAACGATGAATGTAACGTAAAAGTTCCGTTTCGCTGTGGTATGAATTAAAGGTTTCGTGAGTCAGAAACGAAGACGTACGATTTAACGATGCGGCCCAGCTTGGTGTTGCTTTTGCTTTAAGAATTTCAAATGAAAGTGACATCGGCTTTTTAGAATGTTGTGCAAACATTTTCAAAACATCGTTTACTGTAGATGCCGTGCACGTTTCATCAAAAGACAAAGAGATTTTATTTTTTGCAGTCAATCGAAAATTGTATTTATTGGCATAGCCAGTATTTAAAATCGCATTGGCTAAATCAGTTTCGACCGTAAGCGTATCAAAAAAAGCTTTATTCAAAACTGTAAATCCCAAGTCTCGTAAACCCAATGCTGTAGCAGTTGTCAGCGTGGTTACGCGGTTAGCGATTTCTTTTAATCCTTTGGGGCCATGGTAAACAGCATACATAGCCGCCATATTGGCCAATAACACTTGGGCTGTGCAAATATTTGAAGTCGCTTTTTCACGGCGAATATGTTGTTCGCGCGTTTGCAATGCGAGTCTAAGTGCCGGTTGATTTTGTGAATCTTTGCTGACCCCAATAATCCGACCTGGGATATTTCGTTTGTGGGCTTCTTTGCACGCCAAGAATGCGGCATGAGGACCACCGTAGCCAAAGGGAACGCCAAATCTTTGTGAATTTCCATAAACAATATCAGCGCCCCATTCTCCGGGGGGAGTTAGAACCGTCAAAGCTAATAGATCAGAACCCACGCACACGGTCGCATGGCTATCATGTGCCTTTTGTGCCAAAGCTTTAAAGTCGTCCACAGTGCCTTCAGTATCAGGGTACTGGACAAAAACACAAAAAGGTTTAGTTGAAAAATCCCAAGATGCAATATCTTGAACTATCATTTTTAAACCCAACGGTTCTGCACGTGTTTTTAAAACTTCGATTACTTGAGGGTGGAGTTTTGAGGAAACTAAAAACGAATTTGAATCAGCATGCTTGGCCATATGATAGGCCATAGACATAGCTTCTGCAGCAGCAGTCGCTTCGTCCAAAAGAGATCCATTTGAAATTTCCATTTTCGTTAAATCGCTGACCAAGGTCTGAAAGTTTAGAATAGATTCTAAACGGCCTTGCGAGATTTCAGCCTGGTAGGGCGTATAAGCCGTATACCAAACAGGATTTTCTAAAATATTTCTTTGAATCACTGTAGGGGTATGGGTCCCGTAATAACCCTGACCAATCATGTTTTTATAAAGCTTGTTTTCTTGCATCATCGTTTTTAAATTATGCAATAGATCCGCTTCTGAAACCCCATCACCCACCGCCATTGGCTTGGTATCAAGGATAGTTTTCGGAACCACTTGCCGTGCCAGATCATCCAAATTGGAAAAACCAATTTCTTTTAGCATGGCTGTGATTTCGTGTTCGCGAGGCCCTATATGACGTGCTTCAAATTCATGATTAGTTGAGTTCATGTTCAGTCCTTTTTAAACTGATTTAGTTGTAGTTCGTTTTCTTTTTGGAGCTGACTTTGTAGTCGATCGCTTGGTCGCTTTGCGTTTGCTAAGAGCTGAAAACTTTTTTTCTACTTTAGTTTTTTGGTCTAAAAGTTTGTCTTTGTAGCTTTCTAAGCTTTTTTCTAATTGCAACGCAGACTTTTTGATTTGCTGAACCGTTTTTCTGACGTCACGATCTAATTGCTTTTGGGTCAGGTTAACTTGTTTAACGATGCTTTTGTATTTACCTTGGGCTTGTTTAACCGTCTTGTTTTTTTCAGCACTTAAATAAGAATTGATCTGACCTTTTTTAGAAGTAAATTCTTTGTTGAGTTTATTCAATTCAGACACCATTTTTTTAACTTGTGAACTTTGATTAATTTGCTGCGATAACTTTGTTTTCATACTTTGAAACCAAGATTCCATGAGACATCCTTTTTTTAATGATAGAGTTCAATTTTTATTACCGACTGTTTATATTTTGATAAACTACAGTGTAAATTTCATTTTTTTAATTATCATACCCGGTGTTTTTTTACCACCTAATTGTCTTTGGAAATAGGTCGAAGTGTGCGGTTCAATATCTGAAAACTCGGTTACAGACTCTAGTTCCGAGCCCCAAAGGTCAAATAATGTGTCGTCAAATCTCAAATCAGCAATAGGCCCCTGGATTTCCCCATCTTGCACCCAAAAACAGGCATAGCGAGTCATGCCTGTAATCCGCGCTTCCATTGGATTTGACCAGTTCAAATAGTGCAAATTCGAAATAAATATCCCGGTGTTGAGTTCCGCAAGGATCCGATCGCGCTTCAAACCTCCAGTAGCTATATTCATGGATCGAAAACCTTCTTCTTCGTCCGCCAAATTGCTTTCTACTCCAAATTCTATCGCCGTTTTGGTTGAGGTGAATAAGTTTTTTATATGACCCTGTTGTATTACAGATAAACGTGGCGCAGCCTTTTCACCCAATCCATTAAATTGCGGACCCAATCCCAATTCAAAATCTTCGGAAACAGAAAGTAATGGGGACAACGAAATTTCATTTTCAATCCAGCGCTTTAATGGATTGCGACCTAATTTATAGGACTTCTGACTGACAGCACCCCAATTCAGCATTTGGGCCAATTCAGAAACAGCGGCGGGCGCTAAGTACACGCGATAGGCGTCTGGTTTCAAATCCACCTTTGGCTTTTTCATGGGTTCTAATAAACTTTGCGATTCTCGAAGGCTTTCGGCAAACACGTCGGCCCGCCAGTCTCGCGCAGAATAGAGGCCTTTCACTGCACGGGGACCGTCATACAAAGAATAGTCGACAGTAATAATATCAGTTAAAAATTCGTGATTAACGCCATTCGAGTTTCGAACGCAGTTTAATACTGGTCCAATAGTCACAAGCCCAGTAAAATCCAAATGGGCCGTAGATTTAACTACAGAATCAATAACCTCAAGAGGCTTTGTCTCGCTCCATAAAAAAGCAGACGAAGATTGATTTTGAGCCATTTTGAAATCGACATTTTCAGAAAGCAAATGTTCCCATTCGCCTAGTATTTTTAATACGGCGACTTTTAGTTTTAGTAAATCGTCCTCAAGATCACCGGTAGCTGAAAATAAAAAACGATACGATTTTTTGTTCCAAGTCAACAGCAGCCGACAGATCGCCTGATCCACATTGGAATTTTGCCTAATTCTATGGTTGTTAAATCTAACAAATAATGTGCTTTCTGCATCTAGCGACACTGTCGCGGACGAGTCCGCCGGGATATTTTGAAACGTCCACTCGGCACAGTTATGAAAACTTTTTAGTATTCGATCAAGATATTCGTTTGTCATTTGGCCTCAAAATATATCTACATTTTTAAACAAACAATACGGGGACGTATGACCGACTCGAATGATTTGATTAGGTTCACCTTTGCCGCAATAAAAAGATCCGTAAACTCCAGATTCAATACTGGTATCGGCTAGTTTGTTCCAAAAAGGAACACTGACTCCATGGTAGTTAGGATTTTTAACGACGCCTTTGGGTTGCCCCTCTTCAATTAAAACACCATATTCACAACCAAATTGAAACTTGCGACGATAATCATCAATAGACCAAGATCGGTTGGTCGACATCCAGATTCCTTTTTCAACTTTTGAAACTAAATCTTTTAATAGGGTAGTTCCAGGCTCTAAATTTAAATTAGCCATTCGATCGATTGGCGGACGATTCCACGAGCTGGATCGAAAATTGGCAACTGGCGGCGACTGACTGCGCTCGGCGGATTCAAGGCTTCCCAAGCCACGCTTGAGGCGGCCATTTTGAATTAGAAACTGTTTTTCAGCTTTGAGTCCAGCATCATCAAACGAATAGGACGCCAGTTCTGAAAAGCGATCGGGTTCAAACGTGATATT
>JAYVPD010000134.1:0-6196 GCA_043757515.1 Pseudobdellovibrionaceae bacterium | reverse complement strand
CCTCAATTATTAAAAGACTACACAAGCGAAGCCACTCGCGCTGTTACTAAAGGCGTTTTCAAAAAAGAAACCGTTTCTAGAAAAATCGGCCGCTTAGCCACTCGCGCACACAAAGCCGCTCACGCAACTAAGTAATAGAATAATTAGGGTTTCGTCGAGAAGCCCTATACTTTTCACGTTTCTGCGGCAGCCTTCATAAGGTTCTCACTTCGACTTTTCTGCGACTAATGTCTTTATGGCAAAGAATAGACACAAGCCCCAAAGGGGCTTCAACGAGCAGCCACGTAGCTTCTGATTTGCCGTTTATTTGAAAATGGCATGTGATTAAAAGACATCCCGACATTCAATTGACCGTCGATTTTTGAAGAATGCCGAATGGTCGCGCGCATACTTATGAAATCCCCCTTGGGGATTTGCAAATTGATCACACATTCAGCGTTGCGATCCAAAACAAATTCGGAAACCACGGACAATCCACCTTCTGATATTTCAATGGCGTTCAAAGTAATGTACTCGCCTCGATATAAAATACTAACCAATCTTTTATAAGATTTTCTTGGAAATTTACGTAGATTTTCCGGATTCATGTCTTTCATGTATCTAATAATCGGCGGATCAAAAGTTAAACTAAAGGGGCCGACCATAGTCCCGCAAAAGACTGCTGGTAGAGGATAGGCGGCTACTACGGTTTAAACAACTAGACGAGATAAATAGGCACGGGAAAGGTCCCCGTTTTGTTTAATTTGGTTTAAAATCTTATAGATTTCAGTCAATTGGTTTTCGAGTTCAGACAAGGTCCAGCCCCGTGCTTGTTTTTGGTATTTATCATAGAAAAAAATGGGAGTGCGAGTTTCTCGAATAAAATCATCTTTTGGACGTTTGGCTTCGACATGCGCTTTCAAAATGTATAGAATTCGAAAATGCCGAGTCAGTAAACTCAAAAAACCAAACTCGCTTTCGCCCGTTTGGTCTAACATTTCAATGATTTTAAGTTGCCGCGCCAAATCCCGTTCTGCCCATTGGTCAATGTATTGAAAAAGAGTGCTGCGCAGTTGATCCGTCACAACCAATTCCACATCATTTTCGTCAATGCGATTTTTGGAGCCTACGTAGTCTTTCAGTTTCTGAATTTCTTTGTCAATCGAGCGCAAATTACTGCCAATTTTAAAATGCAAAATATCGCAGGCAGAATCAGAAATATCGACTGCTCGTTCTTTGCACATGTATTTAATCCAATAGGAAATTTGATTTTCATACGGTTTCTTAAATTCTAAATTGTAGGAATACTTGCTGACTTGGGTGAATACTTTTTTCTTTTTATCGGCCTGCAAGCTGACAAATACGGTAATCGTAGATGGATTAGGGTTTTTAAAAATTTCATCAATGGTTGAAAACTCGGAATCGGAAATGGATTCTAGGTCTTTAACAACGATTAATCGATGGGAACTCATCATCGGGTACATATTATAGGAATCCAAAAAACTTTCGGCATTAAAATTTTGGGAATCAAAAACATGAAAATTAAATTCTTTGGCCGATTCATCTAATAGCTGGCTAATTAAATAATTATAGTTCTTATTTAAAAGAAATTCTTCGTCACCATACAAAAAATAAAAGGGCTTAAGCTTTCGACTTTCCAAATCTGCATAAAACTGCTCAAAAATTTGATTCGGTTTCATTAAAAATTCTCGGTCAAATTGTTGTGGACCTGATTGCTAAGCTCGTAGGCTACGCTTTCAAGAACCAAACGACGGGCATTTTGATTGTACGTTGGATTTACAGAATTCACCCCGGCAATTGTGACTTGCGAGGATGGCATCGAGCGTGACCCCGTAAAATGGGATTCCCACAAAACTTCTGAAGTCGCCGTTTTAACCAGCTTGATCGTCAGCAATAAAGTCATATTGTAGGCAGTCGCTAACACAGCCCCTGTGGGTAAAAAGTTATTTGCATCTGATTCTTTGATATTGTTCACGTTTGGTTCATACCTTAAGGCATCGATTTGCCCTTCTAGTCGAACTTCCGCATCATTATCATTAACAACTTTTAAAACAGTCGAACGAAAAAACTCTTCCTTCAAAGCTTGAGTCAATATGGATTCGGCCCCAGGTTCCATCGATTTGTTTTTAATCACAGGTATAGACAGACGCTGGAAACCACCGGGTAACGAACGAAATCGTTGGCCAATATTATACGCACACGAAGTCAGCAAAATAAGTGCAATAGAAAATAAAATTTTATACATAATCGCAGATTTCCCTGACATTCGTGCCCGTCAAGCCACTAATTGATTCACAATTTAAAAAACATGACCTACACTTCATTCTATAATTTGTAATATAGGGACCAAAGGGCATGCAAGCAAAAGCTGATCAACGTTACGATTACACTCTGATGGCACCAGGCCCCGTCAATTTGCACCCCAAAGTGCGTGAAATTTTAGCTGAACCGATGATTCATCACCGAACACCTGAATTCGATCACATTCTGGCCCAGGCATTAAAGCGGTTAAAAATGGTTTTTCAAACTCAAGAACCAGTGTATTTGATTACCTCAACTGGTTCTGGCGGAATGGAATCCTTGATCGTAAACACCCTATCGCCTGGGGATCGAGTTCTAGCGGTAAATTCTGGAAAATTTGGGGAACGCTGGGCCGAAATGTGTCGAGTGTACGGCGCCGTCGTTGATGAAATTAAAGTTCCTTGGGGCGAAGCAGTTGCCTTGGAAGCCCTCAATGAAAAACTAGCGGCTCAAAGTTACAAAGCCGTGATAACACAAGCCTGTGAAACTTCGACTGGGGTGTTGAATCCGATTCAGAAAATAGGCGCACTACTGGCATCCCATCCGAAAACGCTTTTCCTAGTCGACGCCATAACCGCATTGGGCGCTGTTCCTATGCCTATGGATGCCTGGAACATTGATGGCCTAGTCGGAGGCTCACAAAAAGCCTTCATGCTGCCGACCGGAATGAGTTTTGTTTGTTTTTCTAAAAAAGCCCAGGCCGAATTTGCGAACTCTAAAATTTCCAAATTTTATTTTGATATTAAAAAAGAAATCGCGGCCAATGCCAAAGGCGAAACATTTTTTAGTTCCAATGTTACCCTTATAAAAGCCTTAAATTATGTGCTAGCGGATGTTGAAAAGCAGGGCCTTGAAAACCTCTTTAAAACCATTCAACGACGAGCCGATTTTGTTGATAAAATGATTCAACTAGTGGATTTAAAATCCTTTGCTAAATCCAAATCTGCCTCCTTAACGGCGATTGTTCTGCCTGCTGGGTTGGATGGACAGAAGCTTCGCGAAAATTTAGAAACGAAGTTTAATATTACTGTTATGGGCGGACAAGACCAGGCCAAAGGAAAAATTATTCGCGTAGGTCATATGGGTTATATTCAAGACAAAGACTTGCTGCATTTAGCTGAAGCCTTACATAGATCGCTTCAGCAAATGAATTTCACCCCTGCCATTGCGTTTGAAAAATACCATTCCGAGCTGTCTCAATGGCTTTTAAAAAATAGTGAACCCGCATGAAAAAAAAAATCATAATTTGCGATCGGTTTTCCTTAGAAAGTTTGCACTTACTAGAAAATCAAAGTTATTTTGAAATACTTAAAATAGATCCCGATCATTTGCGTTCCAGTCCCGCCCTTGCTACAGCCGAAGCCTTGTTGATACGAACCCGTGTGAAAGTGGATGCCGAGTTATTGTCTTTGGCAAAGAACTTACAGTTGGTCATCACGGCAACCAGTGGCTTTGACCATATAGATTTGGAATCAACACAAAAATGGGGAATCACGGTCATGAATACGCCGAATTCCAATCGTGAATCAGCGGCTCAATTGACTCTCACGTTAATGCTTTCTTTAAGTCACCGATTACAAGAGGCTCAGCGTTTAACCAAAGCAGGATTGTGGCGCCAAGAATCGCTTTTAGGCGGCGAACTGAATGAAAAAACATGGGGCATTGTTGGGCTCGGCCGAATTGGGACACGGGTCGCAGAATTGGCCAAATCATTTAAAATGAATTTAATTGCCTATGATCCCTATTTGAATGACGACGTTTTTGAAAAATACCAAGCCAAACGAGTCAGTTATGACGAACTTTTGAAATTATCTGATTGCATTAGTTTTCATGTTCCAAAAACAAAAGAAACCAATAAAATGCTGAATGCACCCCATTTCGAATCCATCAATCGCGATGTTTTTATTGTCAATACCTCGCGCGGGACTGTGATTGATGAAGACTCTTTAGTTAAAGCACTAGAAAATCGTTGGATAAAAGGGGTGGCACTGGATGTCTTTGAAAAAGAACCTCTGCCACGCACCTCGCGCCTGTTTAACTTTCCTGACGTCGTGCTGACGCCTCATATAGGTGCTTATACCGACGATTCCTTCCAGAGGGCCTCTGAGGAAGCTATCCTGAAGCTTATTTCATTTTTCCGAGACGGAACAACAACGGATTCGTTGCCGCCCAAAGCAGCTTGGTACAACGGGTCTAATCTTGGTTAACCTGCGGTTAAACGTCCATTGGTTAACCTTCAGTTAACCTCTGATTCAGCCTACTAGATTGGCTTTGGTTTATATCTTTAGTTTTATTTGACTTTTTTCTGCAAAAATTTGAGTATTCGTCGGTCCGAAGGAAACCTTCCGAAATCCTTCTCAACGTCCCATAAAGGAGTCAAACAATGCCGGGTGTAATAGTTATTGGAGCTCAGTGGGGCGACGAAGGAAAAGGTAAACTCATCGACGTTTTTTCACAAAACGCTGATATGGTTGTCCGCTATCAAGGCGGCGCCAATGCCGGCCACACATTGGTAGTTAACGGCGAAAAAACTGTTCTTCATTTGATTCCGTCTGGAGTTTTGCGCCCAGACACTCAGTGTGTAATTGCAACGGGAGTGGTCGTTGATGTGTTTGGCCTGGTTGATGAAATCACAAAATTGAAAAAAAATGGATTTTTGCAAAACCCAAAGCAATTGTGCATTTCTGATTTAGCCACGGTTTTGCTGCCCTATCACAAGTCTTTAGATCAATCGCGCGAGAAAGCATTATCAAATGATAAAATTGGAACAACTGGCAAAGGCATTGGCCCGGCCTATGAAGACCGCGCGGCTCGCAGGGCGATTTTGTTTGGGGACTTA
Organism: Pseudobdellovibrionaceae bacterium; assembly: GCA_043757515.1. GTDB lineage: Bacteria > Bdellovibrionota > Bdellovibrionia > Bdellovibrionales > Bdellovibrionaceae > UBA2316. The sequence continues at coordinate 1,056 of JAYVPD010000134.1, read as the reverse complement.
TACAATCCAACTACCCTTTTTGATAAACTTGATTTCGTACTTAAAGAAAAAAATCATTTACTAAAAAGTCTCTATGGCGCTCCGGAATTTAATGTAACTGAACTTCATTCACAACTTTTAGCTGTCGCAGAAGAATTGCTTCCGTATCGTCAAAAAGACACGTCACTTGTAGTAAGCAAGATGCTTAAAAATAACAAACGCGTGTTGTTTGAAGGCGCGCAAGGCACGATGCTCGATATTTTGCATGGAACTTATCCATTTGTGACATCGTCAGCGACTATTTCAGGTTCCGCGTGCACGGGCGCCGGTATTGGACCGACTCATATCAAAGAAGTCATCGGTGTTTTTAAAGCTTATGCAACTCGCGTGGGCTCTGGCCCGTTTCCAACAGAATTGCATGATGCTGTTGGAGCCAAATTGCAGGCTGATGGGCATGAATTTGGATCGACCACAGGTCGTCCACGCCGTTGTGGTTGGCTAGATTTGGTAGCTTTAAAATACGCCATTCGTTTAAGTGGAATTACCAACACAGCTCTGATGAAATTAGACGTACTTTCAGGTCATGACCGTATCGGGATCTGCACTGCATACAAATTACATGGTGAGATTATTGCCGACCTGCCACCATCGCCGCATGAGCTGGAAAAAGTGGAACCGATCATTGAATATATGCCTGGCTGGAAAGAAGACATTTCCCGAATCACTCAATTAAAAGACCTACCAAGAAATGCGACCAACTATATTGATTTCATTTCTAACTATGTAGGATCACCGATAGATGTGATTTCTGTAGGCCCAGGACGCGAACAAACAATGTGGGTCAAACCTCTGTTTAACGGATAGAAATTCACAAAACTGAGTGACGAATAAATCTCTAACAGTAACGGCTAATTAGACTATTTTTTGAGCAATTAGATTTGTTAAATAATCTTCAAATTGTGATTGACTAAAAAAACGTTTTCCTTCAGATTGTTGACTCTTAAGACTTAAGTGGTTCGCTAGCTCAGCTGGTAGAGCATTTCACTTTTAATGAAAGGGTCGATGGTTCGAATCCAT
>JAYVPD010000133.1:0-23544 GCA_043757515.1 Pseudobdellovibrionaceae bacterium | reverse complement strand
CTAAAGTTGAAATGCAGCCAGCCCACTTCCCGATTGATAAACTCTGTACTTGAAAAAAAGGGTCCCTGAGGCGTATTTGTGCCTTTACGAGTTATTTTCTTACGAGTCTTTTTCTTGTTTTTTCTTTTTAAAACCATTTAACCTAACCTGCAGCTTTTAGCCACATTGCTAACGACCCGAGCGTACCATACTGAGATGGTCCTGGCTCCCCTTTTTATAAATTTTTTTACAGTATTTGAACCAGACAACCGACAAGTCTAGTATGACTCAAAGCCTAGCTAAATATCACGCTCGCTCCCCTCGTTACATTTTAAATACTCATGATGATTATTTAGTCCGGGTGGCTGGCCCACAACAAATTCCTTGGGAAGAGGACACTGAAATAAAAAATGTGTCATTGACTGGACTTGCCTTCACTGCCCCCGACGATCTGTGCCCAGTTCTTGGTGAAGTAATTAAAGTCCAATTTGTTATTCCAGGTGCACAGCAAATGGCTTGTCACGCCATCGTCACTCGGCTTGAACCGGATAAATCTCATACCATTTTAGTCGCCGTACATTTCTACAAATTAGAAATGGCCCACAGGATAGTTCTAGCTCAAGGATTGGCCAAAAAAGTTAAAAACGAAGACCCTGATTTTGCTAATCTAAGCAATGAAGAACTCAAAACATGGAACTTCTTCAAAAAAGTATTCATTATGGGCTTTTTAGCCACCTTTTGGGTGGTCATTATGAACCTATTTCTAGATGGCCAAATTTTAAGTGTTTTTGACTCCATCCACCTCTGGTTCATCAAGTAGTAAAAATTTCGCTCCTATTGACAAAAATTTCTAACATGGTAGTTAAAACTATTATGATACAACTCCCTATTGCCCTATTTTTTATTGCCGCTTCCTTGTTAAGCTTTTCAACCAAGGCACAACAAACCGACGTGACACCAATACGAATTATTTGCCAGACCACTTCGTTTGTAAACAGCCAAATGTTGCAATTGCGATCGGATGCAGGCGATACATTTAAGCCACCATTGTTAACGATTTTGGACCCAGCCGGTAAACCATTTAAAGAAATCGATTCACATCAAATAGTATACGGAGATGACAATGTGACGATAGTATTTGTTGCCGCCGTCGATTCTCAAAACCGATTTGGCGTATACAAAGTTGTAATCCAGAATTTAATCAAAACCAGCTCGTCTCAGTTTTTAAATCTACTTCCTATAGCTCTACGAAATTTTGTTACCTATTCTCGAGACTTTAATTTCACTCTCTTTTCAATGTTTAATGGTGCATTGTTGTATCCCTCAAACGAAGCTGGGCAATGGCGCATGATCGCACTTGGCACCGGAGCAGTCGTTAAAGAATGGACTCTGACTCCTTTACTTTTTAATCCGGTACTAAAAGACCAAATGGCAACTTGGACCCTCGCAAATGGCGAAACATCACAGTTGTACACCTACAATTTTAAAACTGATGCTCGCGATGTGGTTAACTTTAAAGACAAGATTCAAGTTTTAAACATAAACAAAGAAGAAATAGTCCTAGTTAACTATTTTATGCTAGACGCAAAAAAACGAACTATCAGGGTTCAGAGTTTTATCAATGGCTCAACAAGAGTTCTCTACGAGCTAGATGCCTCGACCGCACTTTTTGGCAATTTTGTTTCTGTAGGAACCAGTTTAATGTTCACTTCAGAAAAAACGTCAGTAGTCGGAACTCAAGTTCAGGTTGCAGAGGCCTATTTGAATGTTCTTGATACTACTAAAAATTTAATCACACAACGAATCAAATACCCGCCTATTTTAGTAGATCTTATGCGCAAACAAACCGCGGCCAGTTTGAAATTTTTAGATTCTCCGATGTTTAACCAGAGTGAAGTTTTATTTAGCTTAGACGAAATGGGCGGCGTAGTTAAATATCAATTCAAAACAGGAAATTGGTTTTTAATCCATTATCCAAATCAAGAAAACTCATGTTACAATCCTAGCTACGTAACTATCCCACTTCGCAGGTAATCCAATCGTTAGGATGTCCGTTTAGTCTTTGAATACGGAAGCAGGCGATAAAAATCTCGAGCTGAAATGTATTTTCCGCCAAAGGCTTCGGTTACCGGTGTAATCATTTGAATGTCCATCCAGTTAATTTGTTTTTCCTTAAGCCACTCAATCAAATGCAGTAAACTGAGTTTACTTGTGTTTTCCTGAGTGTGAAACATACTTTCGCCGCTGAAAACACCATTCACTAGGACCCCATAAATACCGCCAACTATTTCACCGCCCGACCAACACTCTACAGAGTGGGCATAACCATCTTTATGAAACTGCAGATACGCTTTTTTTATTTCCGGCAAAATCCAGGTTCCCTCTTGATTGGGACGTTTTTGAATTCGACAGTTCTCAATCACCTGTTGAAAATTCTTGTCTATCGTAAATTGAAATTGCTCGCCCGATTGCCGCTTGAATTTCAATAAACTTTTTGGAATATGAAGATCTGAAAAATCCAGAATCCCACGCCGCTGAGGACAAAACCAGAGCATGGGATACCCAACCTGTGGCCATGGAAAAATTCCTCGCGAATAAGCTTCAACCAAAGTGGGCGTGTCCAAAGCACCACCGATCGCGACAATATCGTCAATAGCTTCCAAATAAGGGATCTCTGGAAACTCAACTTTTGTTTTCATGGCACCAATCACACTTTCCACATTCTATCGGGTTTGCGCCAAAATATTCGTAAATGGCTCCCAGCCGGCAGCGACTATCGCTTTTGGCCCAATTGTAAATATCCAATAATTTCTTATTCTGGTGCTGAAAGAGCACTTTTTGATTTTCATTTTTAAAATCGTTATCACTAGGTTTTCGAACGGTGACATTAAAATCCTTAGCTTTGGCCAGTTCCTTTGTTTCGCCTGACAAAACGTCTGACAGAGGCATTACACAGTTCCAACGTTCCAATATACTATAGGCGGCTTCCACCCGATAGTCTCGCTTGTTTTTAAAACTCAATTGTTCCCGATAGTACGAAAAACCATCTTGTAATAACGCAAGTGAGTTTTGTTCAAGCAACTGATAGAACTTCAAAATGAAATCTCTTTCAGGATAGGCCCATTTTATAAACTCCATCGAAATACTTAAATCATCATCACTAAGGAACAAATGAGCACTCGCCTCTTTTCCATCTCGGCCGGCCCGGCCAATTTCCTGGAAATAAGATTCGATGGAACCCGGCAGTTCATAAGTGAAAATTTGCCTGATATTTGGTTTATCTATACCCAATCCAAAGGCAGGAGTCGCTAGCATCAAAGCATTTTCACTTTTGATAAATCGAGTTAGGTTACTGGCGCGTTGATCCCGTTTTAGATCGCCGTGATAGACTAAATGGTCAATTTTATGTGCCCTTAAAACCTGAGAAAATTTTGCGAGCGATTCGATCAATAAAAAATAGATGATTTGAGATCCTTTTGAAGTATCCAGCAATTTCAAAAGCTTTTGGTTTTTTTCATCATTATCAAAAACATCATCAACAGAAATGGCAAGCTCAGATCGCTCCATTCCGCCATAAATAGTTTCACAGTTATCGGCAGACTTTGACCCCAAAGAGCATGAAAGCCCCAGTTGTTTAATAATATCCTTTTGAGTTTCCTCTGTTGCCGTGGCCGTCAACGCCAGCACCGGCGGTTTGCCGATATCATTTCGAAATTCATTTATTTTAGAATAGTCCGGTCTAAAATCATGGCCCCATAGGGAAATACAGTGGGCTTCATCGACAACCAGCAATTCAACCGTATTGGAGCTTAAACTGTCACGAAATTCTTTCTTTCTAAATCTTTCAGGAGTTACAAAAAGCAATTGGAAACGTTTATCTTTTAGTCGCGCGTATTTTTCAATTCGTTCTGATGTAGGTATCCCCGAGTGAATGGCGGCAGCCCGAATACCAAGATCTTTGGCTTTTTTTTCCTGATCTTGCATCAGTGCAATTAAGGGCGAAACAACCAAAACTAAATTTTTGGAACGTTTGGCGGGAAACTGATAGCACAAACTTTTGCCAGAACCAGTTGGCATGATCGCCAAAACCGATTTTTTATCAATGCCGGCTTGAACTATTTTTTCTTGTGAGTGCACAAAACCAGAATAAGGAAAAAGATTTTTTAATTCAGAAATCAGAGTCATTTTTTTATTGAAGAAACGTTCATAAACTTTACTTTCAACATTTCGCGCTGAGCTTTTTTAAACTTCTCGATTTCAGAAGTGGGTATGTTTCGATTCTTAACTAGCAAATCTAACTCATCTTCTATTTTTTTCATCATCACGCCCAGCTCAGCGGCTTTTTTCATAGTCGCAATTAACGTGTCCGGGTCATAGGGTTTTTCCAAAAAATCCAAGGCACCCAAACGAAGCGCTTCAATGGTTTTTTCTTTGTCGCCATAACCTGAAAAAAAGACAAACGGTGTTTCAAGTCCCATAGCGCGCAATTCTCTCAAAAACAGGAGGCCGTTTTTTACAGGCATATTAATATCGGACAAAATCGCATTAATCCAAAGGGTGCCGTCTTTAACCCGTTTCATGATATTCAAAGCTTCGAGTCCATTATTGGCGGTTAGGGCTTCATACCCAAGCGACTCCATGTCCATTTTTAAAATGTCCAATAAATCGACTTCGTCATCAACTAGCAGAACCTTTATTTCACTCATTTAATAAACCGTCCTCAATGGTAATCATCCCACATATTGGCAGCGGGGACTTTAAAAAATTTACCCTACTGACCTTAGACGAGTCGACAGGCCAAAGACTCCCCTTTCCAAGATACCGCGTCGCAGAATATCTCTACGCATTCTCCTTTTGATCTCTATAAAAAAAAATGATAGCCAATATCCTTTAAAATAATCAAAATATTTTAATAAATTGCGCACAAAACTAAGACACAGCGAAAGAGGACTCAAATGACCACCAAAAAATGGGACATCAACATTGTCAGAAATATTGGTATTTCTGCTCATATCGACTCGGGTAAGACAACTCTTTCTGAGCGCATTCTTTTCTACGGTGGTAAAATTCACCAGATTCATGAAGTAAAAGGAAAAGACGGCGTAGGCGCAACGATGGATTCTATGGATCTAGAACGAGAAAAAGGGATCACTATCCAATCAGCAGCGACTCAGGTTTATTGGAAAGAATACATCGTAAATTTAATCGATACCCCGGGACACGTGGATTTTACTATCGAAGTGGAACGATCACTACGCGTTTTGGACGGTGCTATTCTAGTTCTTTGCGGTGTGGCGGGCGTTCAGTCTCAGTCCATCACGGTGGATCGACAGATGAAACGATATGGCGTTCCTCGATTAGCTTTTGTTAATAAATTAGATCGTCAAGGTGCGAACCCTTTCCGAGTTAAAGACGCTTTGGTTGAAAAACTAAGATTGAATGCGGTTATGGCTCAAATTCCAATTGGTTTGGAAGAGCATCACAAAGGCGCAGTGGATTTAACGACAATGAAGGCCTACGTTAATGAAGGCGTCAGCGGCGAAACAGTAAAAGAAGTTCCGATTCCAGCAGACCTATTAGATCAAGCAAAAGACTATCGAAAGCAATTGATTGCCAAGCTTGCTGATATTGATGACGGCATTGCTGAAAAATTCTTAATGGAACAAGAACCAACAAACGAAGAAATTCAAGCGGCTATCCGTAAGGGTGTTATCAGTCTTAAATTTGTTCCTGTATTCTGCGGATCTGCTTTTAAAAACAAAGGTGTTCAGTTACTTTTGGATGCTGTTGCTTTGTATTTACCGACTCCTGAAGAAAAACACGAACACGCTTTGAATCTTGATAAAGGCGAAGAAAAAATCGAACTATTCCCCCGCGATGACAAACCATTGGTTGCATTGGCATTTAAATTGGCTCAAACGCAATTTGGTCAATTAACTTACATGCGTATTTACCAAGGTAAAGTCAGCACAGGCGATTTTATTACAAACACAACAGATAAAAAGAAAGTTAAAGTACCTCGCTTAGTTCGAATGAATTCTGACAAAATGGATGAAATCGGAACCGCCTTTGCCGGCGATATTGTGGCATTTTTTGGCGTGGATTGCGCATCTGGTGATACCTTCACAGATGGTACTCACAATGTTTCTATGCAATCGATGCACGTTCCAGATGCGGTTATCTCTTTGGCGATTGCGCCCAAGGATAAACTAGCTACTAACAACTTTTCTAAAGCTCTTCAAAAATTTAGAAAAGAAGATCCAACGTTCCGGGTTCACCGCGATGAAGAATCAGCGGAAACTATTATTTCTGGAATGGGCGAACTTCATTTGGAAATCTATGTTGAACGAATGAAACGAGAATTTAATTGCGAAGTGGTTGTTGGTCAGCCTCAAGTTGCCTACCGCGAGACTATCATGCAAGATGGCCCTTACGATTACACACACAAGAAACAGACGGGCGGTTCGGGTCAATTTGCGAAAGTGGTTGGTAAAATCTCTCCGCTTGTTCCAGATCCTGAAAATCCAAAGGCAACTTTTGCATTCACTAACGACGTTGTCGGAGGACGTATTCCTCGAGAATTTATCCCGGCAGTTGAAGAAGGATTCCAAGAACAATGTGCGAAGGGCCCGCTGATAGGGTTCCCTATCGTAGGCGTAAATGTCGTGCTTGAAGACGGCTCTTACCATGATGTCGATTCTAGTTATATGGCCTTCAAAATCTGTGCGATGGCAGCTATGCGTGAAGCGTATCAAAAAGCTAAACCAACAGTTCTTGAACCAATTATGAAACTTGAAACCACGGTACCTGATGAATATCAAGGTTCGGCAGTGGGACAAGTGAATCAACGTCGCGGCGTTATCGTTGGAACAACGTCTTTTGAAGGCAGCTGTGTAATTGAAGCGGAAGTGCCATTGACAGAAATGTTTGGCTACTCTACTGATTTGCGTTCAGCAACAAAAGGAAAAGGCGAATTTTCTATGGAATTCTTGAAGTACTCACCAGCTCCAAGAAATATCCAAGAAGAATTGGCTAAAAAGTATCAACAAAAGCGTTTGGACGAACAAAAGAAGTAATTTTAATTTCGATATAAAATTAAAAAAGGACTGAGAAATCAGTCCTTTTTTTTGCTTTGCGAAAACTAATATAAAAATTCCTACGTCGTCTTAGTTAAAAGATACACGATTCTGGTAATGCTACCGGCGAAAAAAGTTCCACCAAAAACAAGCACCAAGACAAAATTGAATGCAAAATAAATTCGATCCATAAGGGAAGGTCCGTCGACAGTTAAATACTTGCGAACTTCTTTTCTAAGTCCAAAAAATAATACTAAGCCACTTAAAATCATAAACAATAAAGGGTAATAATAGTCCCAAAACATAAGACACTCCTGATTTAGATAAATTGTAGCTGATCGATCTGGGCAAATGCAAGTTCGTATCTGCGCCATTTTCATCTCAGTAGACAGAACGAATCAGGCTTGGTACTGTGCCGATCATGAATACTGGCATGCCAAAAACAGAATTAGCTCGAAAAATTTACGAAATTTGTTACTTTACGGGAACGTTTAAATTGCGCTCGGGTCAGATTTCAAACGAATATTTTGATAAATACCGTTTTGAATCTATGCCACACTTGTTAAAACCCGTGGCAGAACATTTGAAATCTCTGATTCCTGCTGATACCCAAGCCCTAGCCGGACTAGAAATGGGCGGAATACCTATCGCGACAGCGCTCAGTTTAGAAACAGGAATCCCCGTCGTATTTGTCCGTAAACAAGCCAAAGAATATGGAACCTGCTTGTTTGCTGAAGGAATTGATATCGCAGGAAAAAAACTCTGCGTAATAGAAGATGTGATAACAACTGGCGGCCAAGTCCTAACATCCGTTCAAGACCTCCGAAATTCCAAGGCCATAATTGATACAGTTTTATGCACAATCCTTCGAGGAAAGGCTGATAGTCCAGAATTTGCCAAAGCTAACTTAAAAATAAAGTACCTTTTTACGGGTGACGAACTAAAAAGCTCTATTAAATAATTAGCTCACAAAATAGAGAATCAAGACCATTGTCGAGCAAAAGCCCCTCAAGTTTCAGATTAAGACACCGAAAAAAATAGCTGAGGTGTCTTATGAATTTATTGCTTAAGAGTTTACTAATTTCACTTTTTGCTATTTCATCGTTTGCAAAGCCGGTAGAAAAAGATGAAGACGTATGCACATCAACCGAACTTTTGCGAAAAACTCATTTAGCTTGTGTATCGTGTGCTCTAAAAAAATTGAACCGTCCACTTCCTGACGATAACTATTTAGCTATGATGGGCCTCTTAGTACGGGAAAATGCCGCTCTATTCGTAGACGAGCAGAATCCCACCTATAAAAAACCAGGACGACGCGATTTAAAGGCAAATAGAAGTGAAATCGTTGATTCGGGCAGTGGTCCAGTCGAGCTAACAACTAGAGCCCAATATCAAAAAAGCGTAATCCAAATGATTTTAGCAGGCGGCTACTGCACCCAAGGAAAAGTGAAACCAAAGGTGAAAGACAATACTTACTCAAACGTAATATCTCGAATTAATTCTGATAAATTTGCGATTGATAGAAAAGACAAAAAAGAACGAGAAAAGGCAATCAATGAACTTGGATACAGTGACTGGGATTTAGCAAAACATGAATTTTATGACGACAGTAAAGACAAATCTTTTTTTGGTCTTTCATTTGAAGACCAAAAAACATTTTATAAAAATCGAAGAACAAGTTCTTTAAATAAACACTATTCGAATCAATATGGCGACACTTACGCAGCACCTGAAAATGAATTGGCAGATTGTCTAAAAGATATCGACGCAAATTATACCCCAGTTTATTCTTCCCCCCAAGAATCCTATGTTGCCTGCCATGCTATATATGATGGCTGCGAAATTGCCACGACACCCCAAGGTGACGAAGTAAATGGCGCCGGAGAAATATATAGAAAAGACCCCCAGGGTCGCGATGTTCGCGTCGGCGGCGACTGGTGTGGTACCAAATACCAAGCTGGGCGAACACTTGCCGAAAGAAAAGACTCAATCAAAAACAACACGGTACCTCAAGAAAAAAATGTAGTTAGAAGTGATGGCACACCTCTGGCTCCAGTAGTAGACAAATCATTTCGCTCTCTTGGTGAAGTCACAATGAGCGCCGATGGCAACATTGTTTCAGGCAAAGACGGGGATATCGATATGACAAAAGTCGAAGTAATTAGGGCCTCAGAAAACAAACGCGGCGGAATCTTTATACCCTTCGAGGCAATCAAAACCAAAAATCCAAATGCAATTATTGGGAACCCCGTTCAAGCCAATCCACCAACTCCAGCCTCCCAGGGTGGAGCTGTAAAATAGATTAATTTAAAAATTTTGGTCTAATTGAATCTATTTCTCACTCACAATATAGGCGATCCAAGACAAGCAGGGCTCGCCTTTTTCAGTGCGTGTGAACTCGCCGTTGCCGCCGCCTTGTTTGTTAGTGCCTTCCCAATAAACATGCGTTTTTTTAAATCCCGCTTCCATCAAAATCTCACGAAGTTCAGGGATACTCCAGAGGCGCCAATCGTAGGTAAAAACTCGTTCGATCTTTTGGCCATTGCCGATTCTAAAATGAATATGAAAAACAGCTTCATTGGTCACTGGATCGTATCCGGCCTGATCCCAATAGTAGGTAAATCCTTTGTGCTTGATGCAGTCTTCAATTTCATCATGACATTGGCCTCCGCCAAAACAATCCACGATAAAAATTCCTTTATCATTCAAAGAATTCAACACTCGGGCAAAATAGGCTTTAAGAAGTTCTCGTTTTTTAAATAAAAAATATGAAAAATTAACGGCCACAGTGACATCGGCCTTAGGAAGATCAATTTTTAATACATCTCCCTCTAACAGGGCCATTCGCTTTTGCTGATCTGTATTTAATTTATTTAAATAATGAGACCGCCCGTACTCCATTGGCTCTGGATCTAGATCGACTCCAAACGCTTTGTGAGTTTTGTCCGCTTTTACCCAATCACAAGACAACGCGAACGTTCCACAAAAATCTTCGCGCAGACTAAGGGCTTTTCGACCTTTTAAATCTTTGTAGGTGTCACGAATAAATTCTACATCTGTCTCTGTAGACTGAACCGCTTGGTTATAAAGTTCGTATTTATCAAAAACCTTGTGATCTGTTTTTTTATGGAATTTGCTTAGCCCCTTCATTAAGGGACTTCCCTGACTAATTCCATGATGGCGGTTTTTATTTCGCTCTTTTGTGGAACCGTGGCGTCTTCCAAATTGGGATGCAAACCAATTCCAGGAACGTTTTTTCCGGCAATTAACCGAGGTCGAGCCAGCAATTCATAAAATAGTTCCTGAACGACTCGGTAAATTAAATGCTCACCAAAATTGGTAACTTCAGTGTCTTCATTCACAATTAATACTCGCCCAGTCTTGGCCACCGACTGTTTTACTAATTCCCAATCATAAGGATAAATAGATCGCAAATCGATTACTTCAACGGAAACACCATCTGATTTTAATTCATCGGCAATTTCCTTGGCGACCAGTGCATGGCGTCCCCAACTGACCACCGTAATTTCTTCACCTATTCGAGTGACTTTGCCTTTTCCAATTTCAACACTATAATCTTTCACTTCTGGCCAGTCTGGTTTCCACTTGGATCTATCACCAATTGGCGCATCGATACGTGCTTTAAGTTCCTTTTCATCTTTTGGTTCGCCAGGAATAAGTTCGTCTCCACGCACGCGCATAAGTGCTTTAGGTTTTAAAAATAGAACAGGATTAGGATCCTTGATCGCCGATAAAAGTAATCCATAGGCATCGAGCGGCGTTGACGGCATAACAACTTTCCAGCCTTGAATTCGCGATGCCCAAGAATCAAAGGAATGCGAATGGTAAACACTTCCGCGAATGCCCGCTCCGACAGGTGTCATGACAGTCATAGGCAAATGGTACTGACCGTTTGTGCACCAAAGTGTATTGCCTGCGATTTTCAACAAATCGATCGTATTAAATATGTAGTCACAAAATTGAATTTCAGCGACACAGCGATCGCCAGCCATTGCAATACCCATAGCAGCACTGATAATACCTCGCTCATCAAGAGGCGTATTCCACGAGGTTCTTAGACCCTGCGTGGCAGTGAACACACCACCTAGAGGTGCGCCTACGTCCTGCCCAAAAACATCTTTAAGATCCAAATTTTTTTCACTGTAGTGAAGAGCCAATCGAATGGCTTGCGTCATCGTAGCCATTAGAATTTTCTCCAATCGCCATTTTCGTTGTTTGCATACACATGATCCCAGATGGAATCCGAACTGGGTACACCCTCAGCACGCGCCTCTTCAGTAGCGCGCAGGGCTTGCGCTTCGTAATCAGCCCATATTCGTTTTACTTCTTTTTCTGTCACTAGTTTTTTTGCCAATAATTTTTCCGTAAAACTTTTCAGACAGTCCTCTTCATTACCCACAAAATTAGCGCCACTCGCTGATGAATGGCCATACAATCGGGATACTTTTGCTTCTATAAAACTTGGTTTTCCGGTTTTACGAATAAAATCCATTTCTTCCTTCAACGCGATATAAGATTCAACTGGGTCATTGCCATTGACTTCGCGAGATCGAATATTGAATCCGCGCGCACGATCTGCAATAGATGATTCACCATGCTGCCCTTCATAGGTAGTAGAAATGCCCCACAGATTATTTTGAACCGTTATTAGCATTGGTAGCTCATTATTTTTTCTCGAAGCCCATATTAGGGAGCTTGCAAAATCACCTTCAGCAGTACCGGCATCACCACCAGTGATAATAGAAATTGAATTATGTCCCGCCCGTTTTTGAGCATGAGCCGTTCCCACCGCAATTCCATACTGAACTTCAATAGGCGACGTGACCGGGGCAATATTCATTTTTGGAAAACAATAGTGATTGGAAAAATTTCGGCCGCCTGTCGAAGGATCTGTGACCCGATTCATCATCAGCCGAATGGAATCTTTAAGTTCCATTCCCATAGCAATTAAAGTCGGTGTGCAACGATAGTGTAAATGTAAAAAATCATACTTAACTCCCTGGCCTTTTTTGGCCAGCATTCCAATTGGAACGCCCCATGCTTCTTCGCCCGGTCCACCAATCCAAAAATAGGATTCACCAGCTCGATATATTTTTATCAAGCGCTCTTCAAGTACCCGAGACTTAATCATAAGATCTAAAATCTCAACCAGAACTTTATCGGGAATGCTATTCAGTGCTTTGTCCGAAGCTGGTTTCAAAACCTGCCCTTTGGGCATTTGAGCGTTTTTTTTATCGGCGAATTTAACTATGGTATTACCTAAATTTTTTTTCTTAGCTGCGCTTTTAATCGCTTGTTTTGCTGATTTCGCAGGTGCCTTATGTCGGCTCATTTTGGTCATGGTTGTTTTTGAATCACTCAAGAGGCCCCCCCCATCGTTATTTCCTAATCTATATCCCACTAGAAGTCGACTAGAAAAAGCCTAAAACCTCTCCTAAGAAAGGATCCCTAATCGTCCTATTCCGGCATAAAAAAAGACGCTCTAGGAGCGCCTTTTTAAGCCTCAGATGCGGCTATTCATCGTCCCAATTCCAGTCAATTACTTTTGTGTAAGTAACTTATCAGATTCAACTTGGATCAAATCAAGTAGTACCTGGGACGCTTCCTGAATGTCCTGACGCTTTAAGTATTCTTTAGTTTTTTCATCTTTTGAAAATTTCTTTTTCTTCTTTTCTTTCTCGTTTTTATCTTTGTCTTTTAGGATATCGGCGACTTTAATTACTTTGCCTTTATCTTTAGATTTTTTTAGCTCTTCGATAATTTTTTTAAACTCTGAATTCTTTTCTACTCGCGTTTGCGATTTTTCCTTAAGGGTCTTAACCCAATCCGCCTTCACTTCTTTCCAAGCTTCGGCACCTTCTGTCACAAATGCCTCTTTAGAAATAAATGAATCTATTTTTTTAGGAGGCAGTGAATAATCTAAAGACTTTTCACCAATATCATCTGTCGAATACGGCCCAGGCAATACGACATCGCCCTCGACCCCTCGATGCTGAGTCGAATTACCGCCAGGAATAAAGAACATTCCGACAGTCACTTTAATTGCTCCCAAATCGCCTGGAATCGGTAAAACGCTCTGAACAGATCCTTTCCCAAAGGTATGATCGCCGCCCACTATCACAGCTCGACGATAATCCTGAAGAGTTCCAGAAACAATCTCTGAAGCCGACGCACTAATTCGTGAGGTCAATACTACTAATGGCCCTGACCAATCTACCATGGCATCTTCGTCTTCTAGAATCTGCTCGCGCCCTTCTGTTTTACTAGATTGCTTCACTACATTCCCAGTTTTGAAAAAAAGTCCTGCGATTCGGACAGCATCATCTAAACTTCCGCCGCCGTTGTTTGAAAGATCCAACACAATACCGTCCACTTTATTCTCTCGAGCTTGTTTTAAAAGCTTTTTCAAATCGGTCGCGGCACTGCGCCCGCCGCTCTTAGAGTCAGCATAAAAGGATGGCAAATTTACCACTCCCAGTTTTTTCTTTTGGCCGTTCACATCTTTATCAATGTAATGTATTTGCGCCGCTTCATCTTCCAGACTTACTTTGTCGCGAGTCAAGGTCACTTCTTTACGAGCTTTACCATCGCCGGACTTTCGCAAAATGGTCAAACGAACTTTAGTACCTTTGTTGCCGCGGATTTTTTTAACCACGTCTTTAAGATCCATATCTATAACATTTTCCATTTCACCTTTTTCTTGTCCGACCGCTACTATTTTATCTTGCGGTTCTACTAACCCAGATTTAGCAGCGGCACCGCCTGCCACCAATTGTTCCACTACCGTAAAACCATTTTCGCTCGACAAGGTGGCTCCGATACCTTCTAAAGAAAGACTCATCTGAATTTGGAAATCACTCAAAACATCTTTAGAAAAAAAGCTAGAATGTGGATCCAAAGCCCGAGCAAAACTATCTAAATATCCAGAATACAAATCATCAACAGACGTCTCACTTAGGCGCTTGATAGCCAGATCGTAATTCTTCTTTACACGATCTTTCGCTTCTTCAAGCTTCATGTCCGTTGCAATGTAATTCGATATTTGAAAATGAATATACTTCTTTAAAAAATCATTCGCTGTATCGGCGTCTTTTGGATATTTTTTTTGCTCTGGATCAAAGGTAAATTCTGTTTTATCGTCAAATTTATAGTCTTTACCTAAGAATTTTTTTGCAAACTCTGCTCGCTCTTGAATCCGTTTAACTAGTAAATTTTGTGCTTCCACTAAAAAGTCACATTCATTCTTTTTAGTTTTTTCAAATAGTCCTTTCATGAGATCTTTTACTTTATCCGCGTCGTCTTGAGTAAAATAGATCTTAGAAGAATCTAATTTTTTAAGGTGTTGCTCTATGACTTGATTCTCTAATTCTTTATCGCGCTTTGTGTATTTCACGTGGTAACGTAAAAATCCATCTTCAATCATCGTTAGGTAACGGCACTCTAGGCTATTCTCTTTTTTTGCAAATGATATCGCACCGATTGGATGTTTCTTTTTATCGTCAGCGTCGCCTTCTTTTTGTGCCCACAAACTATTTGAAAGCAGCATCATTGCGATCAGTGGCATTGAAAATCTCATGGAGTTCCCCTTAGTAATAAAATACGCTTATATTCGAGTTTATCGGATATTGACGACTTGTGCTCAAGTCTAATTTAGAATATGGCCCTTTGTAAGGGTTTTTAGTTCTCGGTGTCGTAGGGCAGAAATAATGGGCCTAGGTGTAGAAAAATTATGTTACTTCAGGCTGATTATTCAGCAGCAACATCTACCAGAGATAATTGTTCACAATAATTTTTTAAATAATCAGAATGAACTTTAGAATCTAAGATTTCATGTTTAACAAACCGATTGTTAAACGTTTCAATTACAAAAAAACAAATTCGAGGAAATTCTTTTTTTAATAGAGTCATTTCCTCAATAATTAAATTCAAATTTTTCGGATCGTCATCACTCATTCCAAAACGATGATGATCGCTATAACCATACCGCTCAAAAGCCCGCAGAACACTATTTCTAATCGCCCTTTGCTTAAGCTCAGCGGTCGACATTTTTTGCTCGGAATCCCCAAGATCTATTCGCACAGAATTATTGGAAACAGGATAAATAGATAGATAGTTAGGCGTCTGATTGAGCCAGCCATGATCAACGAAAAGCTCAATGCCCTTTCTTATTGTTTCAGGACTATGCCCTCGTGCGGTGATAATGGAAATCGGCCTTTGGTTAAATACAGAATGATAAAAACAGTCCCAAGATGGGCCTTTCCAAACCAAATCAGATAATCCAAGTACGTGCGCAATGTCTTTCTCAAATATCTGTCGGTTGTGGCCAAGCTTTTCCAATTCCTCAATTTCGTGATCTCGGAAAAACTTGAAAGATCCATCTTTGTCGCTAAAACGAATTTCATAATCCTCGTAAGCGCCTTGCTTACCAATTAATGGATGCGCTAGAGCCCACTCTTGACTCGACAAAAGGAGTTCCGCATTCGTTACTTTGTGGAATAAAATCAACGGTGTTGTTAAACAAGCGATATTGTCATCGAAATCAAAAAAATAAAAGCTCCGACCGCCCTTTTGAAAGTTACGGTCGTCTTCGCGAGAACGCTGAATTGTGAACTCCAGTTGGGTTGATTTCATACCGCTTCTTACCACTTTAACAAGGAATCGACAATAGCCGACGCCCTTGTCGGCCTCAAAAGGCCACTGTCAAAAGTTTAGACAGGAATTTTTTTCAAATCCCATATTGATACGCCCCAGGGTCGCTATTAATTGCATAGAACTTTAGTCAGCCGCCGGCTGTTGGTACTTTTCTTGATACCTAATCTTAGTAAGAGGATTTTATGAAAATTAAAGCATTAGTTATTTTCGCTCTATCGACGGTTTTGTGGATGCCTTTTTCGCAGGCCATACAAGCAAACCAAAAACGATTGCTCCAAGATAAAAAATCCAAACAATGCTTTTATGTTGAATCCGTAAAAAAATCCAAAAAATACGGTTGGTTAAATGAAAAAAAAGCGAAACAAATAACTAAAATTAAAAGAAAACGTGTTCTAACTGCGTCCAGCGAAATTAATGTTCGCAAAGTAGTAGTGCCTAAAGCTTGGTGTCAAGGTTCTTAAAAATTACTGTTGATACCATTGGATCAGTTAATTAAAAAACCACTCAGAAGAGTGGTTTTTTTCGTTCAATTATGCCGACCCTATTTCTACTTCTTTCTAAGCATTACCTTAGATTTTTTAGAATCATCTGTTTTACCTTTTAGCTTCATCTCATCGGGTGACTTTACCGAGGCCGCTTTAACTTTGGCATCCGCTGGTTTTTTCTTAACTGTGATTTTCTTAGCTTTCTTTGCCGCCGGAGCGTCATTAATTTTCTCGGCTAAAACCTTTACGGCTTCATCTAAAGTCACCGTCTCGACAGTACTTCCCTCGGGCAGAGACATATTTATTTTCCCAACTTTAAAATAGGGTCCGTAAGGGCCATTAAAAATCTGAATATCTTCAGCTGTTACCGGGTGCTTGCCCAGCACTTTCAATGGAGTTCGATTCGCGCCACGGCCTTTTTTGGGCTGACTCAACATGTCTAAGGCCTGTGACAATTCGATTGAAAAAAGGTCTGTTCCTTTAGGAATCGATCTAAAGTCCCCTTCATGCACAATGTACGGTCCAAATCGGCCCAATCCCGCTTTGATTTCTTTTTTAGTTTCAGGATGTAGCCCCAACGTTTTAGGCAGCGAAAGTAAACTTAAAGCATACGGTAAATCTACATTTTCAGGCAGAATTCCTGGCGGCAGCGAAGCTCGTTTCGGTTTATCTTCTTCATCCGAGATTTCACCCAACTGAACGTAAGGTCCATAGCGACCATTCATTACATAAATAGCTTTATCAGTCTTTGGATCTTTCCCTAAACTATCGGCGCCATTAATCTTTTGATCAATTAACTTTTCAACCATCTCACCTGTAATATCTGCTGGCGATTCACTTTCTGGCAATGAGGCTGAAACATCTTCGCCATTTCGCTTTCCAGTTAAATAAGCGCCGTAGCGGCCAACGTGAAATGTATATTTATCAAGTCCACCAATTTTTAACGTCCGAGCTTCATCAGGATCTATCCCATCCGCTTTGTCTTCAACTTGCGCTTTAAGTCCATTTTTGCCGAAATAAATTTGCTTTAGATACTTCTCCCAATCTAAGTCACCTTCTGCAATCGTATCTAGTGACAATTCCATACCCGATGTAAATCCAAGATCTACGTATTCGGGAAAATAGTTTTTCAATAATTTAGAAACAACCATGGCCGTAAATGTCGGAAACAATGCATTGGCCTGCTTTTTCACATAGCCACGATCAATAATGGTTCCAATAACGCTCGCATAAGTGGACGGACGGCCGATGCCCTCTTTTTCCATTGTTTGCACAAGGCTAGCCTCGGTATAGCGCGCTGGTGGCTTGGTTTCATGCTGTGTGGATTCTACATTCTTTAGCTCAACCACATCACCGACTTTAAGGGCCGGCAGGCGCACTTCGCGATCTGACAATTCTGCCTCAGGATCGTCGCTGCCTTCAACATAGGCTCGCAAAAATCCAGGAAACTCTATAGTCATTCCCGACGACGAAAATAAATGATCACCAACTTTGATCTTTATAGCGACTTGTTTTTGTCGACTATCTACCATTTGGGAAGCCATAGTTCGCATCCAGATCAACTCGTATAATTTTAATTGAATACCCGTTAGTCCTGTTTCATCAGGATCTACAAAGGTAGACCCAGCAGGACGAATCGCTTCGTGGGCTTCTTGAGCCCCCTTGGCTTTTTTACCTTCATAGCTTCGCGATTGCTCCGGCATGTACTCTTTTCCAAATTTTTTACTAATGCATGCTCTCGCTGCAGAAATGGCTTCTTGCGATAAAAAAGTAGAATCCGTTCTCATGTAGGTAATAAAACCTTGTTCATACAGTTTCTGAGCCGTCTGCATCGTCTCTCTGGATGACAATCCCAATTTTCGATTCGATTCCTGCTGCAACGTCGATGTAATAAACGGCGCCGAAGGCTTTCGATTGACGGGTTTTTCTTCTACTTCCTGAACTGTCCACGGTTTCGATTTAATTTCTGAAACTATTTTTTCTGACTCTTTTTGATTCAGTAAATGAATATTTTTTTCACCAATAAGCAGGCCTGTATTGCCATCAAAGTCTTTACCTAGAGCAACTCGTTTGCCATTGGTCTCATGCAATTTGGATTCAAACTGAACTTTCGTTTTCAGAAGTTCTGACCTAACACCCCAGTATTCCGCTTTCTTAAACTTTATTCGCTCTAACTCTCGCTCGACTATCAGACGGACCGCCACAGATTGCACTCGCCCCGCAGAAAGTCCATAGGCTACTTTTTTCCAAAGTAGAGGCGAAATTGTATACCCAACAAGTCTATCTAAAACACGGCGCGCCTCTTGGGCACGTACTAAATTAAAATCTATTTCTCGAGTGTCTTTCAACGCTTTCAATATCGCTTCTTTGGTGATCTCGTGAAACACCATCCTTTTTGTCGGCACCTTAGGATTCAACACTTCGACTAAATGCCAAGAAATACTTTCTCCCTCGCGATCTTCGTCCGTCGCGAGGTAAAGCTCATCAGCATCAGCCAATTTGTCTCTTAAGTTTTTTACAACTTTAATTTTATCCTTAGGAATGCAATAAAGCGGTTCAAAATTTTTGTCGACGTTAACGCCTAGTTGAGCCCATTTTTCTTTTTTAAGTTTTTCAGGGATGTCTTTTGCTGATTGAGGCAAATCTCGAATATGCCCCATGCAGGATTCAATGACATATTCTTTACCTAAAAATTTTCGAATTGTTTTTGCTTTAGTTGGAGACTCAACGATTACAAGCTTTTTACCAGTAGTAACTCCGGATTTAGGCGCTGCCATTATTTTAAAATCCTTTTGTCAAAATCTAATCAAATTAAACCACTACTTAAAATAGAAACGATCCCTGTATTCAGCAAGGTTTAAATTTGACCCTTTGCTTCAAGTCACTTAGGTCTAGGGGGCACCGATCTGAATTCTAAGGAAACTCTATTGAACTTTTTTTAGATTAAGCTCAGCATAACATGATGAGCACACTGCCCAAACCTATAGCTGAATTTAATAATAAAATTAAATTTGTCTTGTCTGACCTCGACGACACAATCACCACTGACGGCAAAGTTCCAAGTGACAGCTATTCTGCACTTTGGAATTTAAACCAGTCTAACGTGAAAATAATTATTATAACGGGACGCCCGGCTGGCTGGTGCGAAATGATAGCCAGAACTTGGCCTATTGACGGCGTAATTGGGGAAAATGGAGCATTCTTTTTTCGCTATTCAAAAAAACAAATGAAGCGTTTTTTTGCAGTGTCACCGAATGAAATTGAAGCTCAAACTGCAAGATTGGAAATTATTAAAAACGAAATCGCTACAGCAGTACCAGAATGTCGAGTTTCCTCAGATCAATTTTGCCGGATGTTCGATTTAGCAATTGATATTTGCGAAGACATCCCAAGAATATCAGACCAATCTATCCAGCAAATTATTTCTATTTTTCAAAAGCATGGCGCACAGGCCAAACTCAGTAGTATACACATCAACGGTTGGTTTGGATCCTATGACAAACTAACCATGGCCAAACAAGTCCTATCGGATGAATTTGGACTGAATGAACAGCAAATTCAGTCCGAATGCATTTACTCGGGAGATTCACCTAACGACGAGCCACTCTTTTCATTTTTTGAAAATTCTGTCGGCGTCAGAAATATCGAGCCTTATTTGCTGAAACTAAAATACATGCCAAAATTTATCACCCAACAAAGTGCCGGGCTTGGATTTCAAGAACTCACAAATCTTATTATTGAGCTAAATAAATTGAAATAAACTTAGGACCACATCTGAAATTGGTCCCTATATTCAAATGAAAAACTATTTACCCTGACGTTTTTTAGTCATTCTCTTTTTTTTAGTTAAACGTTTTGCCTTATGACGTGAACTTTTGTTTCTTTTCTTAACGGACTTAATTTTTGTAATCATAACTATCTCCTAATTTATTTTTTTAATTGAGCCAAATTTGCAAATGGATTGTTGAACGGTTTGGATTGTGGTCGCTGAGGGCCACTGCTGTTATCTTTTCTATTCCTATCCTGGTTTTGATTCGTTGGCTTTTGCGTGCCTTCTCGTCGCCCTTCAGTCCGCGAATCTGGCCGTGGACCACGATTGTCTGAAGCAATCTTATCTCGCGGAGCCGGCTTCTGTTGGCCAGATTTGGGTCTTGGCTGTTGGGCACCACGTGGAGGCGGTCGTTTAGCTTCTTCTGAAGCGGCTGCCCCTTCCATTTTCATACTCAGCGCGATTTGATTTTTGTCGGTATCGACTTTTAAAACCCGAACCTGAACTTGATCTCCAGGGTTCACAACTTTACGAGGGTCTTCGACAAACTTATGCGAAAGCTCGGAAATATGCACTAGGCCATCTTGATGAACGCCGATATCAACGAATGCTCCAAAATTAGTCACATTTGTAACTATTCCGGGGCAAACAAATCCCTCTTTTAAATCCTTAACTTCAAAAATATCATCCCGAAATTGAAATGCCTTAAACGGATCGCGAGGATCTCGTCCGGGCTTTTCTAATTCTTTAAAAATATCGTCAAACGTGTACTCACCGACTAGTTGAGCCCACTTCGTTCGGTGCTCTAATAGTTTACGGGCACCGTCTCCTACCATTTCATTTATCGAAACTCCCAAATCCAAAGCCATATCTTTGACGGCGGAATAGCGCTCAGGATGAATACCGGTAGAATCCAAAAATACTTTACCCGACTGTATACGCAAAAATCCGGCACATTGTTCAAAAATTTTTGTACTAAATTTGGTAACTTTCAATACATCATTTCGTTCAGCAAATAACCCTTTTGATTTGCGATGCTCTACTATATTCTGGGCCAATGCCGGACCTATCCCAGAAACATAGGCCAAAAGAGATGCTGAAGCTGTATTTACGTCAACTCCAACGGCGTTTACGCAGGATTCAACTACACCATCCAAAGATTTTTTTAAATGCGATTGATTTACATCATGTTGATACTGCCCAACACCGATTGATTTAGGGTCGACTTTTACAAGCTCTGCCAAAGGATCCTGAAGTCTACGAGCAATACTAATCGCACCTTTCACCGTTAAATCTAAATCTGGAAATTCCTGTCGCGCAATATCTGATGCTGAATATACGGACGCACCAGACTCGTTCACCAAAACCACCGGAATATTTTGGCCTAATTCCTTTAATAGCTTTCTGACAAACGTTTCAGTCTGTCGCCCAGCCGTTCCATTTCCAACAGCCACCGCATCGATATGAATCTGCTTTAAGACTTCACTAAATAATTTTTTTGCTTTGGCTTCGGCATCTTCACCTAGTATTTGCATAACCGTGTGGGAAATAAAGTTGCCACCTTTATCAACCAGAGCCACTTTGCACCCTGTGCGCAGTCCAGGATCCACGCCTAAAACACATTTAGATCCAAATGGCGAAGCCAATAAAAGCTTTCGCACATTTTCCGTAAACACTTTAATTCCATCTAGATCCGACTTATCTTTTAATAGTCTATGCATTTCATTGTGAATGGATGGCAAGACATAAACATTTAATGCCACCTTCGCACAATTGGCTAAAAAATCGCCCATCTGATTGTCAGGATTTGTTGTAGCAAATTGCACATAGGATTTTAACAGAACATCATCATGACTGCTTACACTTAATGACAATTCTTCTTCCTGCCATCCTCGTCTCATAGCCATATAGCGATGAGAACTTTTTGTTTCAAGTAAACTTTTTACAGACTCTTCGAATTCTTTGTACATTTCATATTTGGAATTTGGTTTGTAACCTTTTGCAGATTTTGAAGTCACTTTGCCTGAATCCAAATAGTCTTTTTGAGACTTCAAACGCAAATCTGGCTCATTAGCAATTCTTTCTACTAAGATATCTTGAGTACCCTTGAGGGCGTCTTCATATGTTTGAATCTTGTGGGCCGGATTGATAAACTCCTTAGCTTTCATTTCCATCGTTTTTTCGTCGGCTTTTCCGCCATGCCCTAAATCCCATATCCATTGAGCTAAACCGTCTAAACCAGCTTCTCGGGCAATAGTCGCCTTGGTTTTCTTTTTCTTTTTGAATGGACGATAAATCTCTTCAAGGTCTCCAAGATCCCAAGACAGATCGATACGTTTTTTAATCTCATCCGTTAAATTATTTTGCTCAGCGATTTCTTTAATTAAAAATGCTTTTCGTTTAACAACCTCTTGAAAGGTGTCATTGCCCTCAACTACAGTTCTAATTTGAACTTCGTCAAGATTCCCAGTCTTTTCTTTTCGATAGCGAGCAATAAACGGAACGGTGCCACCTTCAGCAGTCAAATCAAGCACAGCTTGAATCGAACGCGGAGGAATACCTGGATGAAATTTTGCAAAATAATTTTGAAGAGTCTGGTCCATGAGTCACCTGTAACTACGTGTTAATTCAATCCTAAATTTATCTATGTCGAAACAAAATGAGGCCATGAGAAGGGTCATAGGGTGAAACGCCAAAAGTTAAGCGATCGCCGGGTACGACTCGGACACCAAACCGTCTTTCGCCATTCTTTTATTTTTAAGAGAATATGGCTATTTTGGCAACTACCTTTTTAAGACTTGTAGTTGCTAATAAGTACTTTTTTACCGTCTTTAAAAAGCACTTCCAATCTGTCATTTTCAGACGACATGACCCAGCCCCAGCCCAGTACTTTATGCTGTATTGGCTGATTAGCTTCAAAGGCATCTCGCATGCTGTAATTGACAGGTTTTACTTGCTTATACTTTTCAAAAAGATCAGCCCATTTCGCATTAGAGTCTATTTCTAGTTTTTCTTTTTTCTTCTGCGCAGCCGTTTTCTTTTTGGGATTTTTAACTTTCTCTGGTTTTGTCGCAACTGCCGGCTCAACTACCAAAGGCTCTTTGGCCTCAGTGTCAACAACCATAGTTTCTTTTGGTAATGACTTTGCCTTTGTTTTTAAAACTGGCTCTTTCGAGCTTACTTTTTCAACGATAACAGAGGGAGCTTCTTTGGATTTCTTATCGCCTGTTTTCTTAGCCACAGTTGCTGGCACTGCCTTCAATGGCTTTTGTTCTTTTTTTGGTACCACTTTAGTCTCTTTAGCTTTGACAGCATTTTTTGGTGCGGCTTTGACCGCGGTCTTACCTGCTGTTTTTGCTGGGGCCTTAGGGGTCGCCTTTACGGCGCCTTTACCTGCGACTTTAAGTGGCTGTTTTTTTACGGTTTTTTTTGCCATAAACAGCATCCTCCTGTGTTGCGTCTCTACCTATTCGTGACTTATACTAACTTAAGAAAATTGTAACCATATAAAAATATTTTTGCTATGCAAAATAGAAGTTAGGTTGCTATGCAAAAGAAATGA
>JAYVPD010000132.1:0-6285 GCA_043757515.1 Pseudobdellovibrionaceae bacterium | reverse complement strand
AAACTTTTTACGGCGGTTACCATAGTTAATGTTATATTTTTCGCTATTTATTTACAACTAGCCGAGCCCAGAGCCGGGCGAAAGCTAGGCTGTACGTTAGACTCTGTTTTACAAAGTCTGTGACGTAATAATATTGGCTTATTTAACTCGATCGCTTTTTTGAAGTGAGTCCATTTTTCGAAAATGGTCCGAAAGTAGTTTATCTTGGTCATTGCGAAGCTTGTTGTGATAACCGACTAGTTCTTTGAACGTATCCTTATTTCCGCCTACGAATTCATCTCCTTGACACAGTTTTCGCTTTCCGTCTGCGCCAAGAACTCCTTTGGCTATCTCAATAAGAGTATCTTTTCTATCCTGAGTATAAAACGGGTCAGTAAATCGACCATTGGGAGCTACAACTTCTTGGGTATTCAAATCATAAGAAAATTTGCCAAATGTTTTATCCTTAGAATTTGAATAACTGATCGTGTAGCCGGGAAACAAAGAAAGATTTTCTCCATTAGCCGCCATTCGGCCATTTGCAACAGCATTCTCTTCATATAAAAAATTTATTGTCTCTTTGCCATTGATAATGCTAAATTTTCCGTCCTGACATTTTATATCAAGATTCTTACCCAAACTATCAAGACTAAAAGGCCATTTGAGCTTCCAAGACTCATCCTTTTTGGGAATAAACATGTTCATAGTGTACCCGATAAGCGCACTAACTGCCCCAATGGCAAGCATCCATAAAATGATAGAAAGTGGATCGATAACAGCCCTTGCCTGTTCACCAACAAACAATTTTTTTAACAAAAAACTGGAAATTGGAAGTATCTCGGGCTTGTCGTTCAATACGGTTTCTATTTTTTTATTTTTAAAAAAAACTTCTAGATCTTTATATGTCTGCTCAAAATCTTGAGGATTACTAAGCGCAATTTTTTCGCCGTCATAGGAAAATTCAATCGTTTTTGAATTCCCTATAAAAATTGGCTTTTTTAGTCCTTCTATAGAAAGCTTGTTTCCTTTAACTTCGATTGCAGCAGTGAGGGTCGTTCTAGCCAAGTTATGCTCTTTCATAATTCGACGCATTGTCTTTAGTAAGTCGGCATCCATTCTACTCAATGCCAGCATCTTTGCTGTTTCGTCCAATGTAGGCTGGGTCTGAAGAAACGTGGTCATCGCCTGAAATCCACCTGTCTGATATGCCAATTTCTGTTCACCGTAACAAAACTGGGTCATCAAACAAAAACTAACAAATAATTTAATGATGTAATTCAAATGAAACCTCTCTAGTAAACGCGGCATTTCCAAAATTAACCTCGTCCTTATTGTAACAGGCAGAGGGTAGAAAATTAAATTCCTTTTTCTAGGTGCTGGACTCGACAATAACCCGGGGTACTCTAATGCTCATGCTGGTCAAAATTTCCCAGGGGATTGTCCCGATTAGAGACGCGTATTCATTGGCCGTTTGTTTATAGCCCAATATATTCGAGTAACCAAAGAGGGTTACTTCGTCATTTTTTTCAATTTTCAAATTCATAACAGTCGTCAAATCAATCATTAAATAGTCCATGCAAATATTGCCCACAATAGGAACTAGCTTTCCATGAACGCTGACAAGACCTTTGTTAGAGAGGCCCCGATGAACCCCATCGGCGTACCCAATCGGCACAATACCAATAACTGAATCTTTTTTAGCAATCCATGTGTGTGAATAGGAAACACCTCCACCTTTAGAAACAAAGCGAATATCACTCAAATGCGATTTCAATGACATGACCGGCTTCACGTGCTGTTGAAAATCATTTTTAAAATTCATTTTTGGAGCATATCCATACAGCAACAAGCCCGGTCTAATTCCCAAGGAATTGTCGTAAAGCAGATCCTCTTTTTTTCCGAGCATTTTCTTTTTTGCCACCCGAGACAAAATTCCAGCTGAATTTAAAACATGGACAATGGGCTTGTATTTTTTAAATTGTGGACTTACTTCGCCAAAAAGTCTTAGCTGTTCCGCTGTTTTCCCCTCGTCGTCCAAGCCGTCTTCACCACTATGCAAATGGGTTAAGAGGCCTTTGACTCGAAACTGTTTATTTTGCCACAAAAAGGATTCTAATTTAGCAGCTTCTTTTACTGGAAAACCCAAGCGATTCATTCCTGTATCAAACTTTATGTGTATAGGAATAGCTTTGCCTCGATTGGCTTGAGTTAAAAACTCCAAATGATCCCACTGGCTGACAACAGGGATAAAACCACGCGCGACGATCTCTTCGGCGCCCTGTTTATCAAAGCCGCGAAACACAAGAATGTTGGCTTTGATACCCGCCTGAAGCAACCAAAGACCTTCTTCAATCAAGCAAACTCCCATGTGGGAAACATTTTCGCTTTCAAGGCATTTTGCGACAATGACATCGCCGTGCCCGTACCCGTTGGCTTTTACCATAGGGCACATAAAAACATCCTTAGAAAACTGGGATCGAATCCACGCGATGTTATTTTTTAAAAGAGTTAAATTTATTTCCGCATAGGTTTTTCTAAAAAGTGCTGTCATAAATCATTTTCGTCGATACCATAGTCTGGAACAAAACTATCAGGCGCCTTGTACAAACAAATACGATTTCCACCCTTAGAAGCGATAAATCGCATTGATTTCCCGGCCGAATCATCTAGCGAAGCATGATCTCTGCACAAAGTTGGGTATTCAGAAGCACCCAAGCTGACTGTCACTTTTAATCCACTGTCCATTAGCGTATGACTTTCGATCAATCTACGCAATCGCTCGGCGCGAAGCGAGGCCCCTTTTTTACTACAATGGGGAAGCACAATCGAGAACTCATTGACGCCGGTTCTGCAGGTGACGTCGTTGGCTCTGCCGGTTTTAAACATGACACTAGCGACTGATTTTAAGATCAAATCACGGGTGGGTTCACCCATCGTTCGTTCAATTTCTTCAAAATCGTCAATCGAAAGTTTAATCACAGAAACAGGCAGCTTTAACCGCTTTGCTCTTTCAAATTCATCACGAAGTTTTTCACTATAATGTTTCTTGTTAAAGAGTTCAGTAACCGGGTCCTGAACTTCGAGCTGATTAAGGCGCTTTTCAATACAATAGAGTGAATAAAAAAGACTCGTCGATCCAATGTAGTCTTGCATCTGCTGAATCAACTCCACACTGGATTCATGATCATAAACAAAGACGCCTTCTAAGTTATCTTTATCAAACAAAGGAATCATTGACGGCCGCTGAAAGCCAAACATATTCAGAATAAGTTGATTGAAAGACGGCGGCACAATATTCAAAACAATTTGCCGAACAAGGTCTTTGGTTTCTTCGGGATTAAGGGCGCTTCCCAATCCTTCCTGGGACTGATGATTGATCATCGAGGCTTGGGATAGGACGAAGGAATTCATGCTAGGTAAAAATTTAAAAAACAATACGGGAATATTTTGTAAGTTTTGAAAAAGAATTCGAATAATGTCTTCTTTGCTTTCTGCAACCCGAAAATCATTTATGACTTCGGAAATAGATTTTAAAATTGGAATTTCAACTTTGGCAGTATTTTCCAGGAGCTCGGTTTCGTCTTCTTTTTTGTTTACTTTTAAATCAGAAAAAAGTTGCTCGTTTTTCATTATCAAATAAATAGTTTCACATGTTCTATTCACCGCCCATAATACACGCTCTTTCAAATACGGAAGCTTGGTGTAAATGACCTCACGAACATTGTAGTTTGAATAATTCACAAAAACCTGGAAATTATCTTCCTCTGTCAGAAAAATTATAAAAACATCTTGGCTAAATTTATTAATTTTATCGACATATTCACTCAAAGGCTGGGTCAGAGAGCCTAAATCTAAAATTACCACATGGGGTGAAACTTGATTGAGCCGATCCCAAAAGGAGGCCTCTTGTTCTATAAAAAATGACTCGTACCCTGCTTGTGAGATTTGCACTTTAACAGCAGAGCCTAGATCCAAGTTTGAAGAAAAAATCAAAATTTGAAACTGAGGCGCCAATTCTCGAATATTCAAACGGGCCTCCCAGGTTTTCGAATCGTCACTTTAAATTCGTCACTAGCCCGGGTGCGAGTCACATGAGGCGCTGATTCCTTTGGCCCACTGATAAAGCTCACTTTAGGTGCTTGGGAAACAATCGGAGCTGCAGCAACCGTGGTGGCCACTTTTTCTGCAACGGTCGCCGTTGGCTTAACGGGAGTCTCGTTTGGGATTTCAAATAATTTATCAACGTCTACATTAAGATCTACAGGTTTCATGCTAATTGGTTTTGTCGATACGTTTAGTTCATCAAACAATTCGTTTCCAGAATCAGCCTCAACGGGCTTGGTTGAATGATCACGATGGTCTTGTGGCATTCCAAAAGCTGGTAATTTGTCCTCATCAATGCTCAGCACAACTTCTTCGCTAACGACTGGAATATTCAGCTTGCCTCTATCTTTGGCTATAGGCGGCGCCAAAGACACTGGCGCCTGAATGTCAGGTGATTCATCAATGATAAATACATCTGGTTCATTGCTTATCGGAGCCGCAATTATATTGGGCAACGTAGGTGACTTTGGCGCGGCAACGACTGATGGGATTTTTTCACTAGTTGTCGCTGTTTCTTCTGTTCCGGCATGGTTTATTTCAAATTCTACTGACACGCGCGCTCCTTGGCCTCTTTCTGAATCTACCAAAACATTTCCGTTATGTTGTTTGGCAATCCCCAATGCTACCGTTAGCCCCAAACCCATATGTTGGCCAATATTCATTGAAGTAAAAAATGGATCAAATATTTTTTCGCCAATTTCCTTAGGAACACCTTCGCCATTGTCTTCTATTAAAACAACAACTTTGCTATTTTTCATTGAGGTTTTAATTCTAATTTCTTTATTGCTTTTTCGATCCATGGCTTGCACTGAATTTTTGATTAGATTTTCAAAAACAGTAATCAACTGATTAACATCCATATCAAAGGCGTCCGTTAGACCTATCTCTTTGGTGATTTTAACAACCTTCTGATAGCAAAGTGCTTCCATGTTTTTGATCGCTCTAAGCAATGGCGTGTCTATTTTAGTATTAATTTTATTTTGGTCTTTTTCACCGGCGAACAAAAGTAATTTATCAATTATTTCATTGGCAGAACGGGCTTCCCACTGAACTTTGTTTAAAACTTTTGCAACCTCTTCCTTTGAAGCCGCAAAATTACCCATTTGAACAAGTGATAAAATTTTAACGAGTGGCGCTTTCATCTCATGCCCAAGAGCCGACGCTACTTTCATATTATTTTGCAATCTTTCTTTGGCAAAATCACCGGCATTTTTAGCCTCTTCCGAAGCAATGGCCCCAGCCGTTTTAGGCAAATCTAACTTTGGGGCTGGGACAGGGGCCGGCGGTGCAACGACAGCCGGGGTCGGTAAAACTTTCTTTGTTTCAGGAACTAATAAAAAGGAAAGGCCAGCCAGGATAAAAATAAATCCAAAGGAAAAGAACGCGAACTGCCGTCTAAATTCTTCTTTGCTGCGAATGATGTCGGACAGGGAGGATTGTGAATACAAGTACATTTCCATATTAGGTACTTTTTCCATAACGGCAAAAAATTCTTCGCCGCTTGTTATACTAAAAGATCCAGAGGACGACGTCTTATTATTTTCTTTTAAATCCTTGATTACCGCATTTTCAAATATCTTTTGTCCTACATACTCGGGTTTAACGTGAGCTAGGCTTATTAGGTCTTTGTTTACCAATGCCAAAGAAGAGCTTAACGTTTTCTGCCCGTCCATCAAATTTTGTAGGTTTTCGCCAAGACTTGCAAAAACCCAAAGTTTTTCTTTGACGGGAACTAAAGTTAGTAGAACTTTCTTTTTATCTTGATCTTGATAAAACTGAAATGAAATCTGAGTATTTTCGGGATTGACATGGAAACTATAAACCAGTGCCGCCAAAGATTCTTTAGTAAGTGAGGACACGGGCGAGTTTTCCCGAAAGGACCATTCTACAACTTGATATTTAGCATTGAGCTGGGCCACAGCAAAAAAAGGCGCCATTGCGTTCCAATTAATCCGCCTAGTGCCTTCATTATTCAAAGAATGGGCCCATTTCAAAAGAAATTTAGAATCCGCCTCAAAGGCAGAAACCATAGTAGATATTTGGTTCTTCATTTGAAGCTCCACATTCTCTACTTTATCTGAAAATAATGACTGCTCGAATTTGTTGTACACAATTGATAAAAACAGTACGGATACAACAACTAAAGCAATGACGACTCGTATTCTTATCAAACTTTTTTCCCTATCCAAATTCTGATTTCTA
>JAYVPD010000131.1:0-23783 GCA_043757515.1 Pseudobdellovibrionaceae bacterium | reverse complement strand
AAACTCAATGGCAACTTAGCGGCTGACATGACTTCACTGTCTCAACAGTTATTCAGCTTGTCAAATGCGGGGCCAGCTATTTATTCTATTGAGGGTTCTCATAGTGCCCCTTGGAGTCATGTTATGAAGTTACTGATTGCGCTTTTTTTTCCTCTAATTACGTTTGCCAATTACCTTTCGATTGGTGAATCAGGTGAAACTATAAATCCAGACAGCTATAGAATCGGTGGCTCGCTTCAATCCTCATCAGCTGGCAAAGGCGGACTCAACGTTGGTGGATTTTTAGACACTGGCTGGCGGGACGATTTAACCAGTCGGTTTTTGTTTGGTGTCGGTGCTGTTGATTTTCACATGGGGGCTAGTTTAAAATATGTGCCGTTTCCTGATGTCGACAATCAACCGGCATTGGGCGTTCGCACAGCATTTTGGTTAACCCGAATCGATGATACCAGCGTGACTGTTCTGCAAGTGGCACCTTTAGCGAGTAAAAAAATCGATATAAAAAAAGGCAAATTAACCAGCTACGTGGCCGTTCCTTTGAATTTTGTTTTTCTTAAAAACAAAAGTGAAACGGGCACGCAGTTTACTTTTGGGGCTGAATATGAAAATCCGGACTGGCGCGATGTTTTTTTTGCGGCAGAAATAGCACTTGATTTGAACAAGTCGGAATCGGCCGTAAATGTTTTTGTAAGTATTCCGTTTGACAACAAATCTGGCTTTAAAAAACGAGCAAAATAGGAGTTTTCATGTTCGGTTGGTTTAAGGATGATTCGACAGCTGCCGATATCTACATTGATTTAGGGACCGCCAATACCGTGATCAGTGCACGTGGAAAAGGCGTTGTCGTGAATGAACCCAGCATAGTCGCGCAAGTTGTGACAAGCAACCAAAAGAAAATGAAAATTATAGCTGTGGGCAAAGAAGCCAAAGCGATCGCTGATAAACAAACCGGAAACATTATCATTCAAAAGCCGATCAAAGACGGCGTAATTGCTGATTTTGATTCAGCCGAATATTTATTAAAATATTTTCTAAATCATCCAAAAGTAAAAATGCATTACACCAATCCGCGGGTGATCATATCACTTCCCTTTGGCGTTACTGAAGTTGAGAAAAAAGCCGTTGTTACCGCCTGTAAAAAAGCCGGCGCTAAAAAAGTTTTCCTGATTGATGAGCCCATGGCTGCAGCTATTGGTGCCGGTTTGAAAATTAAGTCCCCAGTGGGTTGTATGATTGTCGATATTGGCGGCGGCACTACGGAAGTAGCTGTTATTGCCCTTGCGGACATAGTCTATTGTGAAGCCATTCGTGTTGGTGGACACAAAATCGATGCAGACATAGTACAATATTTTAAAAAGTATAAAAAAATAGTTGTGTCAGAAAGTCAGGCCGAGTTTTTAAAAATTTCCATCGGAACAGCTGTACCTAAAAAAGATATTCAAACAGCGATGATAAATGGCCGCGATCTAGAAAGCGGCTTGCCGGTCTCTATTGAAATCACCTCCGAGCAAGTGGGCTTAGCTATGAACGATTCCTTGCAGGAAATTATCAATGCCATTCACAAGGCGCTTGAAAATACCCCGCCTGAACTCGTATCTGATATTATTGATAATGGAATTTGGCTAGCTGGGGGCGGCGCTTTGATCCGCGATTTCAACTTACGTATTCAAAATGAAATCAGGCTTCCAGTGAATATCGCAGATTCACCTCTAGTCGCGATTGCTAATGGCGGGGAAAAAGTTCTAAACGATCCGACTTTGCTAGAAAAAATCCAGCTGGAATTGTAGTCCGCCGCAAGGCCAATCGGACTATTTTGTAATCCTCGGACCACTTTCAGTCGCAGCAGGAACAAGCATTTTTTTTCCTTTTACTTCTGATTTTATAATTTCACAATTGTTCCGTTTTATCCACCATCCACTTTTTTCCCAGTCACTTCGAACAGCTTCTCTTTCTGCTTTTAGGCACGTTAGCAATGCCAACCGTTCATCCTCATTTAAGTCTGGAGGAATGGGAACGTCTGGATCGTCAAAATGCGGCATTTCCCTGGTAACTACAACTTTGAATGCGATCGCTTTTTCTTGAAATTCACTTGGCAAAACACCGCGGTCTTTTCCGTTATGGCAGCCCACGCAGTTCATTGATCTTGAAATTTTTCTCCAATCCATCTTGGCATGTGGTTTTGGAATCGAATCATATTGGTAAAATTCTTCATCGCGAGATCTGTGAAATACGGCTTGCCTTTTAGCAGCGCAGTTTTCAATAAACTCTTGCTTTCTAGTCACCGATCCCTCTGGTGCCCAGCCCCAAGGTTGGCTATCTATCGGTGCACCAAATCGAAATTCTTTTCCTTTATGCATAGTTTTTCCCCAAGAAACTCCAGGCATTGATAACATATCATTGATCCCGTCTATTTCATGAGTATGTGCTGGTGACATAAGCTTCTCTTTTCCATTGACGGCCAAATACCCAACAGGACTCACAGGTCGCAGCGGTGTGGTATGGCACTGAATACACGTTTCTGTTCCATACTGGTCGTGTTGGGCCAAGCTATTTGACCACTTGTACTGTCCCGTTATCATGTCCTGAGTCAATTTTCTAAGCTGTCCTACTGGCGGTTTTTGAGTTTTATCAACAGTTATCATCGTCATAAATCGGGATCCTTTGGTCAGGTTTCCACTAGTCGAACGAATTTCAGGATCATATATTTGTTCAACTGGGTCTTCGTCAGGATCAATGCTCGTTTGCATAAATATATCTTGGTCTTTTCCGGGAATCGCAATGATCAATAAATTGTGAGACTTATCAAAGCCACCGCGATCTCGAGTTTTAAATGTACTTACTTTCCAGCCTTTTTCTTTCGATAGTTCAAACAAATTGGCGGGAATAGAAATAAATCCCGGCCGTCGATTTTGATCGTTCCCCTTTGCCCAAAACTCTTTTGGCAAGCTATCTTCGTTACGCAAAGTGAGCGCTTTATCATACAATTCATCCACTTCTTGTTTACCTAGCTTCGGAGAGCTTTTGTAGTCATTGTAATATTGTAGGTCAGATAGGCAAAGAGGAACATTTTCAGCGCTTCCAAAACACGTTTTGAAAGCTTGCCGCACATCTTGGTAATGTCCTTGGATGACACTTGTAAAGAGAGTGTCTTTCCAGGCAGAAATGGACTCACTTGCCGAGGTAGGGCACTGGCTCGACTTCTCTATGCTTTTCGCAATGAAAGTAAAGTAAAAAATTGAAAAACCTATTAAACTTAATCTCATATCCCCATCAAAAATTTATTTCTTGTTTGCAGTTACTGATCTTCTACTTATTTCAGACTCGTATTCGTCTTTTGATTTAACCCCAATTATTATGGGATCCATTATATGACCATTGGAAATCACCAAACTTGAGGGTAAATGAGTCAGCATTTGCCTCATTACTATTTCTACCGAGGCCGCTTTTTGAATTTTGAAATTCTTTACGTTAGGAAATTTTCTACCTAAATTTCCAATTTTGTAGGTAGGCTCTAAGACAGGAATAAATTTATATCCTAAAGATTCAGCCATGTCAGACATTTCATCCATATATTTTATTGAATAAACCATTCTGGGTGAAAACGTGTATATTATAGCCCGATCCTTTTGTTCGATGATTCTTTTTAAATCCGAATCCTTAAAAGTCGGTCCTGAAATATTGATAAAGGTGCTTTCTATTTCAAAAGCAGTGGCTTTGTTTAGCTCACAGGTTTTTAGATTCCAACCGAACTCACGAATACCCCTAGGCGTTACCTGATAGACCGATGGCATCTCTCCGGCGACGATTTCCACCCATTCGCCGACATTATTTGTCGGTGACCTATACGTTTTGTGATTCGGTTTAGAATCGACAACTCGAGTCCAATCATTTTTGGAATTTAGTTCTTTCAACTTTTCATCAATCTGCGCTTCACAGGCAGTAATATAATTGTCTGGTTTTCGACCCGCTGACCAACTCAGGGATGAAAAAAAGATAAGTGCAATAAAAGCTTTTTCTAAAATCATTCTCTTTCCTCCAACTATTTAACAGCCTTTTCTGCAGGTTTAACTTTTAGATTTTGGCCCGAACGGCCTGATTTACTAATTAATTTTCCACTTTTTGAAATACAGCTCAGAGGAGTTTCATTAATTGTTCCATCATCATTGATTTGATTGGGATCGATGATAACGGCTCCGCATTTCAATTTGACATTTCGCTTCAAAACTTTTGACTGTATTTGCAAACTGCCGAGCCCGCCAAATCCACCATTTCCAAAAGGCCCAATTCCCCAAAAGCTTCTGGCCTCCAAAGGCACCAGGCGATCTGTAACCATTTTGCCTTTTACTTTCTCGGTTGGGTCACTTTCATTTTGGTTTTCGGAAATAACCACGCCATCACTATTCAAAATAGGAAAAGCCGGGCTTGTTTTAGGTGGAGCAATCCCGTCGGGACCTTTTTTTGTGGTTCTATTTGTATCATTTATCGGGCCGCCATTATTGTCGTCGATGCTGTAACTATCTCTTTCAGCTTGCCTAAGGCTGCTATGGTCAGCATGTAAATCAGCGGCATCACCATCGTCTTCCCGTGCGGTACTCATTTCACTAGTTTCGGCGCAGGTTGGAAAAATAACACGTCCATCTTTGGTAAACCCGGGGTAACCAATCGACCCTTGACCACTAAACAACATTCTAGTTTTATTTTGATCTCGGTCATGAACAACAATTGCATTTACGAACTTTTTTCCTTCAATTGTAGCGGAACCTTGAAAGACTAGGCTCCCCTTTTTACCATTTTGAGGATAGGAAAATTGAACTTTTCCAGTCTCATAACCCAGGTCCTCCATAAAATCGCATGAGTAATCAGAATTTATTTTATATATTTGCTGAACCGGCGGAGTCATTTTTCCATCGACTCTTTTCTCAAAGTTGAAGGCTATTTCCATACCGTTTGGCGAAAGTACGGGCGCAGAAATTGTGCCAAGTATTTCGGGATCAATAACAGTTCTTTGGATTTCATCTTTTTCATTTTGTAAAACATCAATTTGTCGTTCCATTTCTTGCGTTTTATCTAAATCGTCTTCTAAATTGACTTCTCTGTAAAGACTATTGATTTTCTTTTTCAAAATAGCTATTCGTGCTTTGCCATTTGCAACAATCGTTGGATCAAGTTTTTTGCTTGGATCCTTTATAATGTTCTCACAAATAACTCCAGACTTTCCAGGCGTCCCACTTACCACATTGCCTTTACTCATATTTAAATCATATTCTTTTGTTCTTCGGTCAGAATACAGCGTTACGCGAATTCGTTTTTTTTCTTTTGTAGAACCTGGAAGTTCGCCTACCGATTGATAGTATTTATTATGCTTAGAATCTGAAAATATGGGTTTGTCGAATATTCCATTTTTTAACAATCCGCTTAAGCCATAATAATGCATTATTTTTCCAGGATGATTGGGTGAGGCAAATAGTGACCAATCATTTGTTGCCGGATACACTTCGTCATTCATCGGGGTTGCCAAAGGCCGGGCTAATTTTTTACCGTCGGTGTCGCGTGCTGTGAGATCCATCAGTACGACATTGACCTTTTCAGACATACTAGAATGCAAAACGTACGTGCCATTAGGGTGAACGCGCTGGTAATTTCCCAATTCAAATCCATCGGGATAAGGAATCATTTCCTTTGCTGGTATACAGGATTCTTTTGCAAACCCAAACGATGAAACCAAGCTAACAAAAACTATAAAACGGCAGAAATTTAGATAAAACGACAATAGGCCCCCGTCTCATTTCTAAATTCTAACATTTTTTTTTAATTAGTAAAAGCGGGGGATTCGTATTGCCCAGATCTGGACAAATGCCGAGGTTCCCAGAGCGTATTCAAAAAATACGCTCTGAATTTAAGTTTATTTCATGAAAAATTGCATCAAGCCATATTCCCCTGAACTCACTTCAAGACTTTTCAGCTCTGGAGTATAATTCAGAGCATCGGCCGAGCTATAGCCTTCAAGCACGGAAACTAAATTCGCCAAGGGCTTGCGTTTGTTATCTTTATCGACAGCAGATATTTGTACTACTTCTGGACGATTGTCTTTTGCTGACCAACGGACGACCTGCATTTGTCTCCAAGATTTGATTACGCCAAGATACGTTCCCGTCTTGGCATCTTCCACAAGAACTTTGCTTAGGCTTGCGTAGTTCAAAGCGGATTCTGGCAAATGGTAAGTTTCTTGAACTAAAAATGCATTGGCGTCTGTTTTAACAAATTCCATAGTCGCGACTGTTGTTGTATAACGCTCTGTTGACTGACTTACGTAGCGAACTAAAGATTGGTTTTGTCCAGATCCTAGAACCATAAAGTCACTTGTTCCCTTGCTAGAATCAATCATATCAACAAGTTCTAATTTTGTGCCGTCTTGGCTAAGCTTCAATGATGTTAAGGAATTCGTTGTGTTCAAAACATCCTGTTTGGCTTCTTTGTTCTGATAAATGTCATCCACCCAAGTATCGCTAACAACCATACGTTGTCCATCAAAAGATAGAACTGAACCAGGAACATTGATTGCCTTTCCGCATGTCGCTACCGTTTTATCGATAGTTAAAGAAACCAATTGATTTCGATACGACTGCGAATACGTTTTAAATTCACCTTTAAGATCGACTGGTTTTTTAGTGGATAAAAATGTCTTGCCATCTAAAATCTTAATTTCAACCTGCATGTCTGCATCCAGCTGACATTTATCAAACGTGAAACCTTGAAGTGCCACACTTTTTGTTGCCATATTAAGCGCGCTCAGGATTTTCATTTCCTTGCCTGAACTGATTAAAATATCACCGCTTGGTAGTTTCACCATATTGGCCTGACTGTAGCCATAGTACCGAGGCACTAGACTTGAGATACCTACCATCGGGCCGTTTGAACTTCCTGATGATTCAGAAGGTGTCCAACTCTGCGAGGATACAGCCACCGCTTTTTGCCCTGATCCAATATGAACCCGGTGAATTTGAAAACTATTCGAATAGGATTTATTGGTCGAAGTCGACTGACTAGTTAATACAACTAACGACTGCGACGACGGATCGATGACATGTTGAATATAAGTGCCAGGTAAAGTGATTTCATCGGATACTTTGTTTTTCTCAACATCGACATTTGTTTTAGAAACTAGTCGAAGCGAGGTCACTGGTTTAGCAGTGCTGCCCCAGTAGTTTGATTCACAAACGATCTGAACCCCTTGTCCCGCAACAAACGCATAACCACGAATATTTCGAGCCAATTCTAAAATATGGGCGGCAGATACAGTCCCTGTCACCGAAGCTTTGTTCATTTTAGAAAAGGTCACAAGCGACGCATCAGAAAAACTATTGACGCGATCGATTTCAGAATTCGTAAAAATTCGTTTAAGCCAAGTGGATTCACCGGCAAGAAACGATCCCTCTTTTAAAGCGTCGCCCGATCCAGTGGCATGAGCTAAATCAAAAGAAATCAACTGCCCGCCATCTTGATACGATGAAATACCGGCACTGGATTGCTGATAACGAGAGCCTTCAAAAAGAATCTCGCCCTGACCATCACCTGTCATTTTAAATTCAATAAATTTATCCTGGCCAGTAAAGTTAGCCCAGAATTGAGATTTATTAAGCACTAACGATTCGATTTCGGCCGCTTGAGTGACCTTTGAATTCGAAGTCACTTCAAATAATTTTACTTGAGCAAATCGTTTGTTGTTTTCATTATTTTCAGCGGGAACAATCCAACCTAGTCCAATGATATAGTTATGTCCTTTGTAAGAAATAGGCTCGGCACGAGATATCCAACCATCAAAAGACAACCGTTTTAAAAATTTAACACCTGTTTCAGGAGATGAAATATCAAAGACATCTAACGGATCCACTTGATTGGCAGGAACCCAAAAAGCATAGAGTAGTCCGTTTTGAACACGCACATCTTGTAAATTTGCGCTTAAGCCAGTGGTGTCACCAGTTGTAACGACACTATCAGGCGCTAATTTTTTAAGTTCCGTGTCGGTTTTAATAAATCGACCTTGCATACCCCAAGTGGGATCATTCATCCATTTTTTGCGGGCATCATCTTTGTCAGCGCCTTGATCCGTTGCCAGCTTTACTTGTTTTTCAATATATAGACGTCGCAATTGCGCTTCGTCTTCTGAAACTAGTTCAGAATCGGCAACGGGAAATTTAAAGGCTTCAACGGCAATCCGAGAAATTTGATTATTAGCATTATTCGCCACCGGCGCTGAAATGCGGTAATTACTAACAGCGATCAACGTATTATTCTTAATTTGCATTTGCTGAGGACGCTGAATGGATCCTTTAACAGAGACACTCATTACATTCGTAATCTTACCATGTTCATCAGAAATATCTACAACCTGAACCATGCTCTGATTATCCCACCAGCCCCAACCATTTTGACTAAGATGCGCGACTAAATAATATTTGTAGCTGTTATTTTCAGCCACCGTTACCACACGCAAATTATTCCCGTAAACGGCTGGCAGGGACAACGTCATCTGCTCTATTTGATTCACTTTAGAACCACTTAAATCATAAGACGTTACAATCCCCGTCTGATCTTTCTGAGGACCATAACTGTAGGAATTGCTATTTGGTCGTAAAGTCGAAACTACATACAAAACCTGACCGACCACTCGTGAATCGGCAATCTCACCTTTGATATCCAGCTGATCCACAATCTTTGGAGCATCCGCAGTTGAAACATCGTAAACTAAAATACGACTTTGATTTTCATTGTAAGCAGATCCTTGTGAACTAAACCAAACGCGCTCTAACACAAACAATCTATCCTTATTAGGATCTAGGTACATATCCGACGGATAGTTACCAGTAGGCTCGGCTCGACCAAGCAATTCAGGCGACTCATCACCCTTGGCAAAAGAAACCACTTGAAGACCGCGGTAATTATTCAGCAAATAAAGAAGTTTACTTCCGGGTTTTCCCACTTTGAAAA
This sequence comes from Pseudobdellovibrionaceae bacterium, assembly GCA_043757515.1. Classification (GTDB taxonomy): domain Bacteria; phylum Bdellovibrionota; class Bdellovibrionia; order Bdellovibrionales; family Bdellovibrionaceae; genus UBA2316. The sequence goes on along the minus strand of JAYVPD010000131.1, from coordinate 14,795 downwards.
CATCAGCTTCCTGTTCTGCACGAGGCGCCCCGCCACCAGCCGGAGACGCCGCCGCCATCATAGGCATCGGGCCACCACGGTATCCGTAACTTGCTTGAGTCGTCAAAAACGAAGTCTGACCCCGAAACCGAGTCAAATCAGCCCGCAAAGGCGTTGTCCCCGCTTTGGGCGGCGATAGTAACGAAGCTGAATCACCAAGCCCCAATAATTTCGAATTGTTTTGATTACACCCAGTCAATATAAATACGGCAACAAATCCCACAAATTGAGTCAAAACTGATCTCATGAAAACATCTCCTAAATTGATCTTAGACGACTGTCTAAGTTAATAATTTAGAATTGTGTATCATCACAATCATCGCAATAGAAAAACAAAAAAATTTGAGCGTAATAATTTCAACTAATAGAAAAGCAGTGTTATTGAAAACGACCCAAAATTCAATAAATTGGGCACTGAGGCTTGTAAGGATCAATTCCCCACCGTTGGGCCATTGTGGCATTTGGATCCGATACGAGCGTCCCTGCCTCCAGGGCCTCATAGATATCGGATAAAGACAAAACCGGCTTGCGAGGTAAACTAGTTTCAATAGTGCAATCAGAATCGGGAATCTCGTGCAAAAAGGATGAAAGCAGAATTTTTTTTGATTCAGTTTTGGTGTTTTGCCATTCTGTTTCGTGGGTCATTTTTTTATACTCGACAAAATAGTTTTTCAATTTTTTATCTCGAATATAGGTGCTGTAATCATCAAATTCAGCAGGACCAAAACACTTATTGTTTTTAGCAAAATGTCTTACGTAGGCGTCAGCCACGAGAACGGCCCTTTCGCGTGAAAAAAAACAAAGATTTCCTTTTATCCGTTTTATGCGCCGTTCAAACGGTTCAGATTTGAACGCCAATTTTTTAATCATAAGCTTTTGAAATTCAATAAAGTCGCCATTGGATTTTTTAGATAACTCATACTGCTCGCCAGAATTTGAATTATCGATTTTTCTAAATGACCGGTATCCATCACTCTTTTTTTGAAATTCTTGTGGCAAGTAAAACGGAAAGCCATAGTGGTTAAAAAGAATTCGGTCGGCTTTAGGTACCGTAGAACTTAATGTGTCGGGAATTCCATATTCATCAAGACCGACAATTTGATAAGAATGGATTCCTGGGCTAAGATAAATAGTTCCGGGTACCAAGTATTCACGAGAGATTGGTATTGGATAGGTGTCCATGCTTAACGTGTAGGTGCTGGTCCAATCATACATCGCGTTTAAAAATGCGCGAAAGCGTCCAAGAGGATCAGTAACTTTATCAAATAGCGATGTGCTTTGATTGACGATCGTGCCATCAAAACGATGAAAAGAAAACGGCAAGTGGTTGAGATACGAAAAATAGGCACGCATGGTGTAGGTGGCATCAGCGCAGTCAGTCCTTAGCCCCACCAACTCACTATCTGGATTTTTGAAAATATCATTAGTCCATTTCTCGTTTACCCAATTTGAGTATTTCTTTTCGCTTTCGTCAGTCCATTGTCCCGAGACAGTCCAAACAGAAGCGTTTAAATAGATACCTAAAAAAATTAGAAACCCGAAAACCTTCATTTTGAAAACTCGGGATTAAATCTTGTTTGGTACACTTTCTGGCCAAAACTGCCCTGGCAAATGTAAAACCGAGCAATAAAATCCGGGTCAATTGCCAAAAAGGCTGCCTCTGTCCCTGTAGGACAGCTTGAGGCAAAGTTTCGTTTGGCTATTTCATACTTTTCATCAGACTGGGTGTCATCGAAAAGATTCACTATGGCATTTTCATCAATGATCCTTAATTCCCCCGCGCGTAGTTTTCTAAAAACCGAAGCCATATCCACAGCGCCAGGTTGAAAAACAAATAACTTAGAAAAATCTCGATACAAAGCAAAGATATTCAGATTTCTAGAAGTGATGCACGACTCGCAAGAATCCAAACTCAACAAACAGGTCGATGCCGAGCAGAGATCCTGACAGGTCTGAAGTGAAGATCCTTGGCAGGTCACAAAATAGCCCATATTCAATTCACCGTTTTCAGTATAGGCTTTTTTGAACAACTTGGAAGAACCCCAAATGAGTTCAGATTCCATTTTTAGCGCCATTCCGTGCTCGGAAAAAACTAATATTAGTAAGAATAAAAATTTCATGGAGCCCGCCGTGCACAAGCAGGAGGCGACTTTGAAATTAAAACCGAATCAGGTTTTTTTCCTTGGCTGCAATTTATTGGAATTCTTGTCTCGCGATCACAGCCCTCTAGCTTAATCCAGGCGTCGGTATAGACGCCATCAGTAAAACCGCCTTCGTTGTCCCTTGAATTCCAAAGGCTTCCGTCTTTTACTTTTATAGACCATAATTTTTCGACTTGAGAAATTGTCGAGGATAGACATATATTTTCCATACACCTTGCGCCGTTTACAAGCTCGTACATACAAGAATCCGGTATCGAATTGTATTTCAAATAAGTCTCTTTTACAAATTCTGGATTAACCTCAAATTCAATCGGTTGTGAAACCGGACTTTCACTTTCTTTAAAATAGGACACCCAGGCGGAAACAAATCGAATTCCAAAGCGAAAAATACTGTAGTGGCTAGCTGCCGATGCCACGGCCACTTCTTCAAAATTTATTTGGCACGCACCACATGCCGATAGGCTATCGCTGCGATTTATAGTTAGATTGAGATTATCAGAAGCCATTTGACCATCGGTAGTCTGAATACAGCCTTGAAAAGAAATCCCTTGAAACAGCAATGCTCTGTTTGGATTTTTAATTCGGCTTGAGTCAGAAATATTAATATAGCATGGCGCCTTCGCCAACGGTCCCAAATCTAAAAAAAGTGTCGTTCGAGTTGTTTTATCATCAAATAACGGATCAAATTTAATTTTCCCATTTTCATAAAGCTGGCTAAAACTAACTAGCTTTTTAGTGTCAAAATCCAAATCCAGATAAATGGGCAACATAGAAACCCCAGAAATAACGGAGCTGACCAAATCTGAAATCAAATTCCGTTTCCTTAACTGGCTTTGCTCCCATGGATCAAACAGCCCACACGCTACATCCGCACCTAAATGGCGCTCACCCATGACTTCATTGGCCAAAACATTCCCAGTGACTCCGTGATACAAAGCTACATGATAAATATTAACTAGGCCTTCAACAATATCCCGCGTGCAGCCGGTAATCGTGGCACAAACCACTTCGTCTTTTACGCGAACATAGGCATCCTTAATATTCAAATTACTTTCAATTGTAACCGGCGAGGAGGCCGATAATTCTATTGGCAGTGTGTATTGGGTAATGGTCTGGAACCACTTTCTGCTAGGAACTACTTTATCTATATCCTGTAAATTTGAAGAAAGCATTTTTACCTTCAGCGTTCGCTCTAACGATTCGCATGCAGGCTTCAGTGCTTCAAGGTATTGCATACCTAAAAAAAATAGATCTTCCGGCCGTTTGCTAAAGTTAGGCAGAGCATTCAATGACCCTACTTTATTCTGGGAAATTGAAAGTTCTTTAGCAAACGGACTCATATCGGTCCTAATTAATTTATTAACTTCCGCGCATAACGTGTACATTTCAGAAGACGCTTTCGGGTCCATCAATAACGGCGTAAGGGTTGCCACTAGATCAGTAGACGATTTTTGATTGAATATTAAACTTAGATTTCGAACCGATTTATACAATTGATAACTAGATTGATGCCTCATTTTCATTAATGACAGCATATCGGATCTGATATCGATTGCAGGAGAGTTGTTCTGATTCTGCCCTTGCATTCGCGAATCAAAACCACTCATTTGTTTTTTCATCACTTCATTAGCCATTAACAAGGAATCTGAAAAACCACCTTTTTTGATAGTATTTTTTAATTGCGAGACATTTAGAAAGTCCGTGTTACATTCAGGCCGGCTTAAGGAATAGCATCCATCCGCCATTAAGGTCAGCACTTCATCCACAGCAAAACTTCGAACGATTTCTTGGTCTTTCATGGCCGGGTGATTCAATTTCTGACCCCAAAAGAGACTTAGATAGATTTTGAACGATCGCCAAAATTCAAATCCTGTTTTATCCCAGTTATTCTGGCTAGCTAAATCAAACTTTAAAACTAATTCAGAATTGTTTTTGGTGTCGCCGGAAAATATTTTCTCGCAAGAATCTATGAAGTTTGCTTTATCCAAATAGGCGACCGCCATATCTTCAAGATCCGTCTTTGCAGGGGGTTTTGTAGAATAAAATAGCGGCAATGATTTTTTAATCCAAGCGCACTGAACTGTTTTTTTTTGCTCCATTGAATTGTTGATCAATTTATTTAAGTTCTCTTGAACCAGCCTTTTATAGTCTGGACAATTCAAGGAAGACCCACACCGTTTCAAAAAATCTTCGGAAATTATTGGCAAGTCCTTCGAAAGCAGCAAAGACATGACTCGCTTGGCTAAGAAAAAGCTTCGCGCATGCAGTTGCTGCCAAGTTTTGTTTACCAGCTCTACTTTGTCTAGGTTCGCGTCCCGAGCCCACTTGGTAGCGGCCCTCCCCGGCCCAAAGCCATCGACAAAAAGGTAAATGCTTTTAGCCGGTAGTGTCGACTGCCTTGCACACAAGTTCGGACTAGAAAAATGAAATACATCCTCAGCAAACAGAAAAAAAGGAATGAGAATGAAAATTAAAACGGATTTCACACTCCCTCCTTTCTGGTTGAGAGATCAAAAGAAATTTAAGGATTTGATCGTTGTCCACAGTTAGCTTGAGACGGCTTAATAGTTGCCAAAACGCTTAACGCAGTTTTTACAGCGTCCGGAGTTGGCATATCTTCACCTTTTTTCCAGGCAGCAAAAACGCGCGATACGTATTCATTGGAAGACATCAATCGCTGATACTCTTCAATCAGAACGAAAGTGGCTTCGGGAACATAGCGAGTACAACGAAAGTTAGAATACACTCCAGTGATCGCGATTCCACTGTATTTATCGGAACTATTGGAGCCATAAATATTAATTCCACTGCTGCTACCCGACGAATAATTAGGACCTTCGCCAAATGATACAGTCAATTTTATTTCAAAGCCCTTGCCTTCATCCACAAAAAAGGCACAGCCTATTTTGGGGTCACATTTCATTTTTACGCCTTCAATTATTTTTTGCTCGATTTTAGCAATCGTGCCCAAGGTTGTCGGCTGAGCCTGGCTTTCATTTAACGTATCAGTTCCCAAGGCTTCGATTCCCGTTTGTGCAAAGGCGCTGAACGACAGTAACAAAACAAATAACGCTTTCATAAATATCTCCTAATTATAAACATTTCACGCGGCTCATTTCATTGATATCCGACGTTTTAATTTGATTTTTAAAATTTCGTTTCATTATCTTTACAGGCTTGAATTTGATTCCAATTTCTGATTCTTCCACCAAAAAGGAAACTCGAATTTCAGGCATCGATTCTATTTCGTCAAAACGAATGCATTCTCCATCTAGACAATACGAGCTATACTGAATGGGATTCAATGGGGTCATAGCAAAGGCTGCAACTTTTGGGTCGCTCCAGGTTTGATCCAACTCTGGAATCGCCTTTAATTCGCCTATTCCAGCGATGGGTTTAATTTCTGGAATTATATCATCTTTGGTGCTTATTGCTGATTTATTTTCACGATTGGGATTCTTCTTTTGATATTTCTTAAGCTCTTCAGTATAAAAATCTACAAATTTCTGAGGTCCTCGGTTTGGAAAAGACATTTCAGTTTTTAAAACCAACAGGTCGCCGACTTGAATAGACAAAGCGCTTTCATTTAGAGGAAACGATTCAAACGACGATCCGAAATTAAATGTCTCAGAAAGCCCGTCCATCCCCATCCAATTAGGTGGTAAATAGGCCCCCGACAGCCAGTGGCTCAATTGAATGGGAGATCCATATTTTCCATCTTTTATTAGGTAAAGAGTATGATTCAAGACAAATGGACTTTTTTGCATAGACATGTTTTGAACCAGATACTCGGATTTTGCTCGTAGCTGAGTGTATTTGGATCCAAACAGAGATAGGCTCATAAAATCAAAATCGATTTCATATTTGCCAGATTTTTTTACAGTAAAAAGCCTGTCACCCATTTTATAGCGAGGGTCCTCTTCCATTCCATTTTCAAATACGATTTCCAATTTTTTTTCCAAAAGAACATCGGGTTGCAAGAAACTATTTTTAGCCCGCGATATTTCGGCAGTCCTAAGTCGTAAATTAATATCGCTTTTTGGTTCCGATTTCGATTTGCAAGAATTCAAAATAACCCAGTCAATTTTCAAATTCATTATGCCCGCACTCGATACCCGACAATTCTCACCTTTCAGCAATAGGTTTGATTCCGATTTCTTCGAAAGTATTTGGCAATTTTTGGAAAGACTTATGGATATTGGTTTTTGCTGGGTTTCTTGCACGTTAAGCCCTAGGCAGTCATCACTGGCTAGCACTAATTTTTTCGCTTCAGAGCTTGTATCCTTGAATACTTTTAAAAGCGGACTTGTGGTCGAATCAATTTCGCAGTGACGATTGGCCGTCGCAGTCTGAAACATCCAGGATTCCGTAGAAAAATTCTGAGGCGAGGGCAATTCGACGGTTCTAGTAAGCAATACGTCCTGAAGGCAGCCTTTAAGTTCATAGCTATTTAGGTTGTACTTGGTAATCCGCTCGCTATAAGAAACGAATAATTTCGCGTTTTTTTTATTTTCACCATCGACCTGGCAGGAACGTGCTGAAAATGAATGGAAACACCCACTTACTAAGATCCAAATTGCTAATATTCTTAGTAGGCCTGCTGGTGTTTCCATTCTCAAAACTCATTTTATTTAATTGATTACTGATTGTTTGGATCGCTAATCTTTGTATATGTACAAACTTCAGCGCCTTCTCCTTGATTGTCCCGTTGCGACGGCGTCGCATCTTTCCAATTTGTCTCACGGAAAATATAACGAACTTTACAAAACTTGGGATCAATCGTTAATCCATGAGAAACCGTTTGCGAAGACGCTCGCAGGGACGCTTCTGCTGAGGGACTCCAGAATGAATACCCAGAAGCAGGTCCAGACGGCACACCCGTTGTTCCATTTAGAACAAAATCAGAAGCAGCTTTGGTTGGTCCACAAACTACAAAACGTTCAACTGTTAAATTGGCTTTTTCTGTGTAGATCTGACCCAACATATCAAAATCAAGTCCTGTTCGATCGTTGTCAAGAGCAGTGTACCCAGAGACATCTTTAACTACAAAAGGTATTGCCGAGGCTTCTGTTGAAAACACAAAGGTGCCGCCACCATCTGGTATCTGTGTACCACGAAAACAAATATCAATAAAATACGCGCCGGTGTAGGCTTCCGTCATAAATTTAGTATTTACGTCGTTAATTTCCTTGTCCCATGAATCTAAAGAAGAAAATACGCTCTCAAATTTTGGTCCCATTGCCACTTTATCTGGTATGGCAACTGGGGGTGTAGTCGTATTGTAGCCACGGAACTTTAAGAGAAGCTTATTAATGTAAGCCTCGCCCTGGCCGCCCTTGTCGATACATTTGCAATTGGTATTACAATTCTCTTTGGCGTTACTACAAGATGTTGGGGTGCAAAAGTTTTTTGTCCCCTTAAAATAGCACACGGAATTTGCTAAAAATGCAGACGCAACGCCTGCATTGCAAGCATAAATATCAGGTCCACTTGAAAAAATCTTAGATTTAAATCTAAGAGATATAGCTTCGGACTGACTAAGACCAATCACTAATAAAAATAATAAAAAAACAGCATACGTTCTACTCATAAAAGCTCCTAATTACGTTCAATTGCTTACCAACGATTGGGTCTTATACAATATGTTTACCAACTCCTATAAAGAAATTTTGACATTATAGCGCTTTATGTTGTTTTACATTTAGTCAAAGAGACGGTTTTCGCCGCCCGCAGCTGACTAGTTCCCTAAAAACCAGTCCAGGGCACCTATACACCTAACCTAAGCCGAGTAGACCCGCCTTTTAAAATATCGTAACATTTAAAGTGGAGCGAAAGATGAAACTACTTAGACGTCACTTTTTCAAAATTGCGGCCCTTTTCGGGGGTGCCGCTGTAGTTGCAAACTACAAACTGCCCAAAGAAGCCAAACAGGAATCGGCAGTACTTGAATCCTTGCGTTTGTCTCGAGGTCCGGCGCAATCGGTTCAATCTGAACAACGAAAGCAAAATGAACCGTTAAAATGGAATCGTTTATCGACGACTGATTTTGAAATGTTGAAACCAATATACAAAGTGGTAGTTATTGGATCTGGATATGGAGCTTCGGTCATGGCCGCGCGCCTGGCCGAAAAATATGGCACCGATGTTTGTATTCTTGAACGGGGAAAAGAATTTCAGCCTGGTGATTATCCAACCACCTTCAGCGCAGCACTGTCTAATTTTCGACTGGAAACGCATTTGATGCATGAGCAAGTTACCAATCCAATGGGGCTCTACAATGTCACAATGACTGGCGGACTAGACATCGTCAGTGGAAATGGATTGGGCGGGGGTTCCAACATCAATGCCTCTGTTATTTTAGAACCGCTACCCGAAGTGTTTGAAGGAAAAGTGCCCGAAATAAATAAAGGTGGTCCTGAAAAACGTTGGCCTTTGCAGCTCAGTGATTTTAGACCGTACTACAAAAAAGTTCGAAGCATGTTGCGGGTGGAACGATATCGCCAAGGAACTTGGATCGATGATGAAAATGGTGGACATTGGGACTTGGATTCAAAAGAAAACTCCCGATGGCGTGACAATTTGGCAAAACTCGGAATTTTAGATCAAAAAACTCAAGACGCTGTTTTTCCCAAAAGCAATCGATCCGAAGAATTGCATTCATGGTTTGATAAATATGCCACAAAAAAAACCGATAAAATGGATGATATCAATTCGCAGCTGGATCGGGATTTGGATCAGCTGCCTATTGCTGTGAACCTCTCAACTACCGATACCGGACTCAACGGAATTTACAATCAAGTGAAAGTTCCGCAGCGTCTGTGCAATAGTTGCGGTGATTGTGTGTCTGGATGCAATGTGGGTGCTAAAAATACTTTAATAATGAATTATCTTCCCCACGCTAGAAATATGGGGGCACAAATTTTTACTCAGGTTGAAGTGAATTCAATTGAAAATTTGGGCAGTGCAAAAGGGCCTAAGTATCGAGTCCACTATACGGCTCGATCGACTTTGTTTGGATTTCTGCCCAATGAACGTGAAGGGTTTGTCGACACCGATATACTCGTTGTGGCGGCAGGTTCTATCGGAAGTACGCGATTGTTACTTCGTTCCCAAGTGCCCGGAGGATTTCAGTTTAGTCCTAGATTGGGTGAACGATTTTCTGGAAACGGTGATGCAATATATTCGTTGAGAAAAGAAGACTTTAAATACAACAATTTCGGTTTCGGTACGACCCCAGAACCATTTGTCGAGTCCAACGTGGCCGCACCTGCGGGCCAGTTGGCGGGTCCTTGCTTAACTACTAAAGTGGACATGCGTTCTACCCATGGATTTATGTTCCAAGATTCCGGCGCTCCCAGTCCGATCGAGGGAATTAGCTTTTTTAAAAATTTGATCAGCCAGTCCTTAGCGATCTTGAATATTGGCTATGACAGTTCGGAAGGAAAAATATCTTTAACTATGCATGACCGACCACAGATTGAATTCAAAGGTTTAAATAACGAAAGTGCTCACATGAAAGCTAGAAAGATTTTAAATGAAACCGCCCAGGCACGGCAAGCTAAGTTGATTCAAAATCCACGTAGCAGCGTTGATGGTGTAGAGTCCACCGAAAGGAAGGGAACTCCCGTATCAGTTCATCCGTTAGGTGGCTGTGCCATGGGAACAAACAGTACCGATGGTGTTGTCAATACCGCTGGACAAGTATTCCAAAACGATCCCAATGATCCTAATAAAGTGTATCCAGGACTTTATGTCACTTGCGGTGCGGCCTTGCCGACGGCAGTTGGTGCCAACCCGTCTCTGACCATTTCAGCATTTGCCGAACGAGCTGCTGCGTATCTCTTAGGGACACCAGATACGAATGATCCGCAGAAAGACACAGCAAATAAATTTAAGATTATTTAACGTTTCGTACTTTTTTCCACGTGTTAACAAATACCTCGGCAGCGGTGGTGGATTCTAAATCATAAAATGATTTTAAGTCCGCTGCGGTTGACCAGCCTTTGCTGACTGGATATTCTGGACAGATAAGTGGCGTGGGGGGTAGCGATGGAATTGGTGAATTCAAATCTGAACCCACAAATAATTTTTCAATTCCAATTTGGCTCTTAATTTCATTCCACTGAACTAAAAATTCACTATTTTGTCCGCACGTTTCCTGGTTAACCGGCGTTCTCATTAACATGTCTGCGGACGGAAGGAGACCCAAAATTCCACCTTCTTTTTCAATCAGATCGAGTATTTTTGTATTGGTTCCCCTATCTGTACCATAGTATTTTTGCAATACTGAATGGGTGATAAGAATCGGATAGCCAGGCGGCCGCATTTTTAAAAAAGACTCTATCAAATTTTCTGAAGAATGGCTTAAATCTATCCAGATTTTCTTTTCAAAAAGTAAATTAATCAGCTCTTCACCCTCTTTACTGACAAGTGTTTGGTGCCCAAAAAAGAAAGAGAAAAAATCTTGAAGGTGTCCTAAAAAACCTGCTTGTTTTGCCGGCTTGCCAATCACTTCTGTTACATCAGTAAAATGCATCGGTGTCACTATTCGAATGGAATATTTATCCAGTACCTTTTCAAAAAATATTCGATTTTTGTAAATAAAAGCACCTTCCATAGAAAGAATGATAACTTTGTTTTTTTCGGCCAGGAGGTTTTTAACTTGATCGGGTTCTGTTGCAATTTTCCACTGCGGATTTCTAGCAATAAACTCGTTAAGTAAATTCATTTGTTGTTCAAGCTGTACTTCAGGATCTCCCCAAAGTGGGTTGGCAATGAATGACGTAACCACAAGATCAACGCCAGATTCGTTCAAGGACGCAGCATCAGCTCTGGATTCCAAACGTGATTGCCAACTTGTGGCTTTTGCCTTTTCTAAAAGACTTCCAGTGAAAAAAGGCGATAAAGGAACTTCCATAGTAAGATGCATATGCAAATCTACGGAAGCTTGAATTGGACATCCCAGCATTAAGACAAACAATAGCCAATATTTTTTTGAACAAAAGTATACTGTCATAAATAACTTAGACATAAAATAACATGGCGTGGGATTAAGGGACAACTCAAAAACTCATTAATTTCTACCTGGGTTTTTGAGTTTTAGAAGACTGGTGCGAAGCATACAGTAGATCTCTCTATCAACAATTCTGATTTTTATATTGTTTTATATTTAGTCACTAAGACGATTTTTGTCTCTCGCCGAGACCACGAGTACATTTAGAGCGGATAATTCAGGCCATATCTTAAAATCAATGTATTGAAAGAAGTCTTGCCTAAAATTTAGTCACTGTTAGTCAAAGGGAAAACGAAGTACTGAAGTAGCAACCCGAACCCGTTTTCAGGAGATTCTTTTGCGAATAAATCTATTTTTAAAATCTATAGGGCGTAGTTTTCTATTTTTACTCTATTTTTTGCAACTAGATTATTCTGGTGCCCAAGCCAAATCAGCAAATAGTCTTTCGTGTTTACGTTACTACAAATCGCTATCCTCGGACGCTAGAGATGCCTGGTCACGAGAACCCCGAGCCATTGGCGATTTTAAAGAGGTTCGCTACACACCCACGGGTCGAATCGTAGAACTTAAAGAGTCTCAGCTTACCAATCAATGTCAAACTTCGGAATGCTATTTATTTTCAACAATTAATTTTATAAATGTGAAGAACATGTACGGTGGCCAATCGGGAATGATGGTTTCCGAGCCTTTTTTAGTCGCGCATAAATTTTTGCAACATATTCGTGAAGGTGTTTGGTATGGACCAAATGATCCTAAGGTCATTCATAATTTACGCGGCGGATTTGCTTATGAAGCGGTACATCTGACACGTCTGGTGGGCCTAGTTCCAAAAGATGTTTGGACGCCGACGACTCCTTTTGAAAATTGGGATATGACTCGAGTCTATTCTATTTTGGAAACAAAAGTACCAGAGTGGAATAATTATATTCGCGGCTTGGCCCAAAAATATGGAAATTACGATGCGCCGGAAGTTCGCGCCGCTGAAACAGAAGCTAATCAGCAGTTAGGTAAAATTATTTTGGATCTAACAGGGCCTCTGCCAAAAAATTTCATATATAAAGAGCAATCGTATACGACTATCGATTTCGAAAAAATAGCTGGGATTCAACCTGGAAAAATACTGGCAATCGATAACAAAGACGGCTACAGCTTGCCAGAAAATGCAAAAACAGTATTGGACGAAGCGATGGTGAACCATGGCGGCACTTGGAAATATCAAGTTGGGGACTTCAACTCAATCATAAATAACACAATGAGATTTATTGAAGCTGGACAGCCAGTCATTTTTGATTTCAATTGGGGCGAAAACGAAGGCCACTCGATGTTAGTAGTTGGCTACGAAGCTGTTGGGAATCAAATTGTCAGAGTCAAAGTAATGAACAGCTGGGGCAAGGACTATGGAAACGATGGTTACGTTTGGTATACCATTGAAGACGTATGGTCTAAGGCGCGCCGATCCTACAAATTTGGTGTAGCCAACTAGGAAAACTCAGGAACCCGAAGGACTACTGCTGATCTGCGTGCAATAGGCCTCGCAGCTTTAGGGCAGTGTCCGGTTCTTTGTTAGTGTTTTCAATACGAGTCACAGGCAAAACATCAATTGTAGTCCCTACTAGAAAAATACTGTCTGCTTGAAGTAACTCTTCTAAAGAAAAAGTCCGAGGCTCCCAAATTAAATCCGTCCTAGACGGCAGTAATTCAGTCAATCGAATCAAAGAGGTTCCACGCAGAGTGGAATCAAACAATGGCGTGATAAGTTTCCTGCCTTTGATAAATCCCAAATTCTCGGTTGAGCTTTCCAACACGTCGCCAGATTCAGAGACTCCGAATGAAAAATCAAAACCAGCATCGATCGCTTCTTTTTTCATCAACACATTGGGCAAATAATTTAATGATTTTACCTGTGCAAATAATCCTTTTTTTGCGATCAACGAGGATCGCATAATCGAAGCACCTTTTTGCACCCGTTCCGGTGTCCATTCTTTAAGTTCTGTTGTCACAATATACATTTGTGGCCCAGTACTTTCGTAGGGACTTACCCCAAAACTGCCGGGCCCACGTGTAACAAAAATGCGAATTAAACCTTTGTGTTGATTAGCCATCGAAACGAGATTTTCAATTTTTTCAACAAGAGCCGCTCGAGCCATCGGAATAGCCAGTCCAATGCGATGACAACTAGTTTGCAGTCGATCTAGATGGGGATCAAGCAACCAAATTTTTTTGCCAATCCATTTGACGGCTTCAAAGACGCCATCTCCACGATGAAACCCATGATCGTCAATCGGGATCATCATTTGTTTTGGATCGACCGTAGTTGCTCCATCGAACGTAGAAAAAAAACTAAAATAAGTTTTTCCGCGGGTCTCTGTTACCATATTTAACAATCTACGTTAGTCTCTCGACTTTTCAAGTAAACATCGATCGGTCCGGCCAATTGTCATTGACCTTAAATGCATCCAAAGACAAACTTATCTATAACCACTTTTTTTGATTTACTAGGAGACCTCTATGAACTTAATTAAATCCACCCTGCTTGGACTTTTGTCTATAACCTTAATTCAATGTTCGTCCTCTGCCAAAAAGACAGAACCTACAAAACCGACCCCTCTGACAGCCCCTGCTGTGGTTGAACCTGCTAAACCAGCAGCCCCTGCAACTCCGCCAGCTGAAGAAAAAAAAGAAACATCGTCTAAAGAACTCGATGATTTAAAAGTTTCACTTAAAAAAGCAGAAGCGATTGTAAAAAATGAAACTCCTGACGCTTCAAAAAGTGAACCTGGTGCCGTCGAATTAAAAGAGTCTGAAAAAGTTAACGTAAAAACAGTCACTGAAAAAAAGGGAGTGCCGGCGGAAAAAGCACTCAGTTGGCTTAAAAATGGAAATTCCAGATTTCTAAAAGGCTATTTTAGAAAAGATGGCGCTTCAAAAAAAGATATCGCACGTTTGTCGACTGGGCAGTCTCCGCATTCTGTCATTTTGTCCTGCAGTGATTCCCGGGTACCACCTGAAGTTGTATTTGATCAAAAACTAGGTGAAATATTTGTTGTCAGAACGGCCGGTGAAACGGTCGATACCTTTGCTTTGGCGAGCATAGAATACGCAGTAGAACATTTAGGTGCGAATTTAATTGTGGTCATGGGGCATTCCTCATGCGGCGCCGTAAAAGCATCTTTTGAAACGGCCGCTGGTTCCGACACCGGAAGTCCCTATATTAATGCTCTAGTCGCCGATATTCAGCCGCGCATTGCTGAGCGTATGAAAGGGGCCCCTTCTGAAGGCCTGGTCGTAGAGGGCTGGGACAATGCCCGTGGAATTTCACAAAAGCTTTTAGAAAAATCTAAGATCATCCGCGACGCTGCAAAATCAGGTTCACTTCGAGTCGAAACTGCACTATACAATCTGAAATCGGGAACCGTGGAGTGGAGCAAGTAATTGGATTCACTCTCTAAGTGAAATGACGAAACCATCGCCATTTTCAAAGTTAGAGACCGATACAAAAAGGTATTACAATGAGCCCCAAAAAAATCTTGGCCACAGCAGCCCTACCCTATGCCAATGGTGAAGTCCACCTTGGCCATTTA
>JAYVPD010000130.1:0-23836 GCA_043757515.1 Pseudobdellovibrionaceae bacterium | reverse complement strand
ATTTCAGACTTCCAGTGTTCAGGAGTAGCTCAGCTGGTAGAGCAAGCGGCTGTTAACCGCTTGGTCGGGGGTTCGAGTCCCTCCTCCTGAGCCAATTTGTTATCCAACTCAGATTTATTTTCTGAATAACAAGCGATAGTTTTAAAGTATGCCAACGGTTTGCGGGGTTATTTCTCGAAAATTATTTTTCAGTTTCCTGTTAACATTTTTTTGCACAGTCTTGTGGTCACAAAAATCATCAGCCGAATTTGATCTTGAATGCTACATCAGAGGCGATTGTGGTCATCGTATTGGCGGAGGATCGTCTCCGAATCCATCTGCAGGTAATGAAATTCGCCTAAATCCAGCAGCCGTGCCTACCGAAAAAGGATTTGGAATCGAGGCGATAAACTATTCGACTGCCGAGTGGTCCTTGGTTCAAGGATTGGGTTGGGCGGGAGCTGCGATATCTCCGGCAAATAGCGAAGAGACTTTTTTTGGGCCTCCGTCCATAGAATACTCCACTGACTATTTAGCTCGTTATATTGCGGCTAAAAAATACGAAAGCCAAAAATACACTTTAGCTTCAGCGATTAAAATTTTTGATAAATCAGGCTCTGGTTTAACTCGGTTCAATTTAAGTTTTGGAGCCATGATAAAATATAATAAATATACATCGCGACTTACTCCTGGCGGTGGCCTGACTGGATCGTTGGGCCCGTTGTTGTTTGGAATTTCTTATTATCTGGATGAAACTCAGCTCGATGCACAGCTTGACCCCAGTATGCGCCCTCCACCTGTTCGCTACAGCGTTCAGACGTACAACGTTGGCTTTTATTTAACTTCGTTTGTCTTAAACTATTCAAATTTACTAATGGCTCCAGAAAATAGCACGAGCAAGTCGAGCGTGACGGTAATGATGGCCAGCCTACTTACGCAAAATTTTATTTTCAATTTGGCCGCTCGAACAGAAGATAGCGCTAGACCCTGGTACAATCCAGAAACGCTATCACTTGTGACAAAACAAATTAAAAAAGGCTACTTTGGCGGAGTCCAATATCGATTTACAAAAAGTTTCATGGCGGGGACGTTTTACAATTACTATCTATTGGAAGAGTTTTCGTTAACGGGGACTTTGTTTTTTTAGAAAATTAAATTTTTTAAAAATCTATCGAGGGCAACTAGTTCCTACTGTTCCAATAGAAACGACTTCAAAATTTTGTGCTGTTACGTTTCTTAGAAAAGCAATGTCAGTGTCATTCCAGCGTGCATCATAAACGCCATTCAATTGCAGCGGTAATGTTCCCGAATTATCGGTAAGGATCATTCCATATTTTTTAAGTGAAGTTAAAACTACTTGATTCGCAGTGGAATAAGTCGAAATATCAAAACTTGCTTTTAAACGCAATTTAGCACCCATTGGCAAAAGTGTTGGATCAGTGGGGGTTGTAGAATTTGAAGCGCAGTTATTAGCCGGGGCCAAATAAGCCGTTCGTGTATTTATGGTGGCAAATTCCAAAGCATGATTTATTGTTTTCAATGTGTAAACTTCTTCGTATCTAACCACACCAGCAAGGTCCGCAGTGCCTGCAGCATTGGGTGAACCAGGTTTTGTTCGAAGTTGCGAATTTGCATTAAGATCAAATATTCCAGACGAATTGACATGCCAGTTGGCTCCGCCATTTAAAGGATACGATCCAAAGGTTTCGTATAAAATACAATTGTCTTTATCGATCACCATCACATGTCTATCACCTGTTGAGGCTGATCCACCTTGAATCGGCGCAGTTGCCGGGAACGGGTAACTTTGCACGTCACTAATATTTGTCCAAGTAAAAACCATAGGAACCACAGCTTGGGTACCCGGAACAACTGTGTATTGAAAGCCTATTGGTGTTGAATTGTAAGTCGTACCAAAATTTGGGTGAATTTGTGCCGTATTGCCGATGGCTGCTATCATGGCGGTTGATCCCGCATCTACAGTTGCGCTTGAAATATCAAGATTCCAAACATCATCGTCTGAAAAAAACTTTGATGTTCCCAAATCGGCTCCGTCTCCGAGTGCCATTCCTGAACATCGGTTCGTTGCCACAGCGGCATCTGTTTTTGGTTGATTCTTTTTACAAGAAAAAGAAAATAACAGAAGGAATAGGAAAACAAGTGCACTTGTTGTTTTAATAGGCATATTTACATGTTCATCTTCGGTCACTAAGCGGTCAAAGTAATTTTAGGTCAAATTGCAGCGAGTTCTAATGCCGGCCTTTTGTCGAGACTAGATTCTTGGAGCTGAATTTAAGTGGTTAATTGATCGTTTTATTTAAGAAAGTTTCAAACTTAAATTCTCGTTTTGATAGCATTTTTTTTGTTCAAGAAGCGGCTGGTCCGTATTAATAATTTCTGAGTTATTCCGATTAAATACCAAACTCTAAAACTTCGGGGTCACAATGGGTGCACAGTGGATGTCAAAAAAAAGAGCGCGTGCTGTTGAGGAAAATTGTCCTGATGGAACTTTATTTTCACGAAGCGTATTTTTAAGGGATTATGGTTTTCTAACTCACTCAACAGTTTTCAGACGCCTATCACATAAGACCCAAATCTATTCGATGAGTAAAAGTGATCACACGCGTACGCGCCTGACCCATTCTATCGAAGTATCCCAAGTGGGGGCCCAGCTAGCTGGCTATTTTTCAAAAAAAATGAGCGAAATGAAATTAATCAAAAACGACGATGTATCCATTAGCGATGACCTCAAATTTTTGACAATGAGCGCTTGTTTGGCCCACGACATTGGACACCCCCCGTTTGGACAAAAAGGAACATCACTTTTGGAAATCTATGCAAAAGAAGTAAATAGTGAATTTGATAATGACAAGCAAATGGCACATGTACTTATATCACCAGTTCTTTATGAAGATATAGACTTGAGTGCCCCCCTAGTGGCTGCGACTTTTAAAACTACAAAATTGAAAGACATCGGTTATTCAGAAGATACAAAACTAATTTCACAGCTTCTAGAGGCATTGAATTTAAAAGAGCATCGTCACCCAGCCAGTCTGTTAGTTGAAGCCGCTGATGATATTGCTTCGATGGCTGCAGATTTAGAAGATTACCTTCGTTATTTTTCCAAAGTATCCCCAAAAGAACTGGTCAAAAACTTTAACATTGGTGATTTGACAGCTTTGGATGAAAACTACAAGCCGGTCGGTCGGCTTGATCAAGTATTGCTCAGTCATCTAAAAGACGACGGCGAAGAGCGCTATCAAATGGCGGTTGGGATGGTTGTTCGTTCGTTGCTGTATTATACCTGCAAACAGATAGACCGATTTTTTCAGCAACAAACCATTAAAAATATCGATGATATTCCCCGTGCACTTACAGAATACGCAAATAAAAATGGTTTTTCAGGCGAACAAAGTCCGCTCTATTTTAATAATCTAGACGGTGACGATCGCGGTGGTATGATTAGAAAATTCAAGAGTGATCTTTATGATCAGGTTTTGGACCAATCGCAAATCGGCCATCAAGACATTTTGGCCAAAAAAGTGGTAGAAGAACTATGGCCGCTGCTTAAACCATTAACTACTCAGGAATTTGCTTCATCGGATGTATTCAAAATTTTGTCCCCTACTCAAAAAGGTCTTTTCATTGCGGCATCCCAGAACGAACAAGGGTACTCTTTGAATCGTGCACTACTAGACTACATTTCAGGAATGACTGATCGTTACGCTGTTGCACTTTGGAAAAAACTAACGGATCCACTATCTTCGGCTGCTTAGTAAGTATAGATTTAGAATATGGAAACTAAATCAAAAAAAATTCTAAAATTACTTTCGGATCTTAGCCAAGATCCGAAAATTAAATCAGCTATCGATCAGCTCAAAAATAAATACAAACCTGATGTCGATAATAAAATGGACAGCTTCAAGGACATGGCCTTTTTGGCACTTAAGGTTGGGGCTAAGTTTGTGAATAGGCGCAAGGCAAGAATTATTGAAGATACCCTTGAGGCTTTAGGAATACTGGTTCAGATTAGTTTCCTAATTAAAGCAAATATTTTTGATAAACCTGAAGTTCAATTGTTTTTTAAAGATTTATGGAAAGGTGTTCAGTCCAATGGGCTGGCCGTTTATTCCAGCGGTAAAGCCTTTGTCGATCAGCAGCTCTTTAAAAGAAAAATGAAATCAGCCAGAGATATAGTCGTTAAAGAAGTAGATCTGCCAGAGGACAAAACTTGAAGCGAAGGCTAAAAGGCTTACGACCCGGCGTAAAATCGAAAGCACTGGTTCATTTTTTTAACTCGTGGAACAAGTTGTTTTGTAATTGAGGGTTTTTCTAGGCGCTTACGATCAATTAGAGAGTAAATTTCCTTGGGCGACATGGGTACCCCATTTTTTTCCAAATAGGCTTTGTATTCAGGCAATATCGCCAATTTAAGTTTCATTACAATTATTGTAGAGGCTCCCAAAACCGATAAATTCTTTGGTTCGATTTCAGGGCTGATATGAATATGCAATTGATTTAATATTCGACGTATCCAGGGCTTTTCAACTAAATCCGTAATAATTCCAGCTGCTTTATCGTAGAACGGGCCTGGTACTAAATCCAAATTTTCAGTTCGTTGCCAATAAAGCAACTTATCGGTAATTAGGTCATCCAATCGAGCTGACGGAGTTAAATCTGGATTTCTATATTCGTAAACTAAATCAAAGGTAGAATCTAAATCTATGTCCGATGGGGCGTAGGTCAATTTGCTTTTTTCAGGCATCCCCAAACTTGACACATAATCAGGATTATTGACTCTAAGTCGGCTTGGATGCTCGGGAAGGGTATCCTTTTTTGTGACGCTATTGTAGGACCAAGAAACAAATTTTGAGCAATAGTATTTGCAGTTTTCCTCAAGACCAAGTTCCAAATCATATTTCAATGGTTTGCCAGTTTTAATTCCATCTTCATACCTATCATTTCCAAACTCACCGGCGAGTTTTGCTACTCTTTCATCTTTGGCCCGGTAAACGGCAGCCCGTGCTTGTCCGTTGAATTTTTCAAGTGTCAGCTCTGTTTTTACAAAACCTGTGTTGAGGGTGCCTTCAATTAGGAATCGTTTATTGGTTGAGGGTTCTACCCAAATCATGGCCATATGAGAATAAGTTTGTGGAGCTTCGCTGATACGCGCGATCAGTGCGCTTGCAAAAACCACAGCACGCATCAAAATAACATCGCCAGTTTTAAGTGACGATAAATCGTTTTTAAAAGACGCTTTTCTTTGAACAAAACTATCGTCTCCAGAAAAAGGATAGATTTTCTTTTTAGAGGTCTTGCCAACAGTATTGCTTTTTAAATACTCAAATAAATAATCCTCAAAATACCGAATTCCTGAAAGAAGAACCTTTACATTTGCTGATAAGGAAAAGCGATTGGGGAAATTCGCGGGTAGAGTTTCTAAGGACGCTCGAAGAGATTTTTTAATTTCAAATAATTGCCCAATGGCCACGTGGACTTTCGGCAAGTCCAATGAGTTTTTAAAATCTAATGTGTTCAAGGAAAAAAGTTGCGATTGTAT
This sequence comes from Pseudobdellovibrionaceae bacterium, assembly GCA_043757515.1. Taxonomy (GTDB): domain Bacteria; phylum Bdellovibrionota; class Bdellovibrionia; order Bdellovibrionales; family Bdellovibrionaceae; genus UBA2316. Next base: position 18,297 of record JAYVPD010000130.1, on the reverse strand, counting down.
TTGATCTAAAGTTTCATCAAGTTTTTGATGATTTCCCGTTGTTTGATTCAATTTAGTTTCTATCGACTGAATTGTCTCTAGCAGCTCTGCATCAGCGGCCCATGTGCCAGTGATATGAAATACAAACGTAAATAGTAAAAGGACCTTAATTTTCTGAAACATTGGAGCTGATAGTACTGTGTCTTTACGTAAATGATACTGTATGGAAGTTGTACAGAAACAATTCTCCGTTGAATTCAGAGACGCCCTTGATTATTTTACAATATAAATGACTATAGCAAATATATGCGACTTGAATCGACGCACTCTAAAGTGTGCGTGCCAGGGTTAAAAAGGTTTCAGTTTATATGGGCAAAGAATAAGTTTGATTCCCAATCCGTGTTCTGTTTAAAATTTCATAAAACAAAGGATATGGTGTTTGAAATCAATCAATCTGTCGTCTGAAGACCTTCAGAAGAAAGCGGACCTATTTCTAAGCGAGCTCTTTAGTGATAGTGCCGACCTAGGTTTAAAATTAGAACCCCATTGGGATATTGATCATCTTTGTTTTCGCGTGGACACCTTGGATGCTTATGAGCTCTACAAAGAAACCTTAGCAAATTTAGGCACCCTTTTGACGGAAAGCCATGTAAATGGTCGTCCGATTGCCACTTTTGAACTGAATTATCCTATTCGCTTTCAAAATTGGATCATCCGAATAATCGAGCTACCAGCACCTAAAAAAGGGAAAATGTGTAAAACGGGGTTTGAGCATATTGAAATCGTGGTGGACAAACCACTGTTGTCGTTAGCGGATGAGTATCCCAAATTTAAATGGGATAAATCTGGACTCATCAAGCTTTTTAATTCTGAATTGGAACTCCCAGTTGGTGACAGTGCAATTAAATTTCACAATATTTCTTTGAAATCTGTTATCAATTTCGAACTTAGACCAAAATTTGCCATGCTGGTAACAGAGCTGAATCTTTTTGAAATTTTCAAAGATAAAAATCCATTTATTGCCGGATCCATTCCCCTAGCTATTGATGTATCAGGGAGCGAAATCGATTTTCTAGTTTCGTATCAAAACGGTTTTGATTTTAAATCTAAATGCACGGAATTATTTGGCGGCCTTCCCGGATTCGAAATGTCACAAGGCCATGCAAATGGCGCTGACTACAGTCTTTGTCGGTTTAACCATCATGAAATTCCATTTCAAATTTTTAGTTCGGTAGGATCCACTTATTCCCAGAATGGGTTTTTGCATTTTCAAATTGAAGAAAAGCTTTTAAAATATGGGGCGATCAACTGGCATAATGATATTATAAATCTTAAGTCGTCGGGTCTAAAAACGGAACCAGCATTTGCCAAACTTATAAACCAAGATGCCGTTGACCCCTATCTTTATCTATTAGAGTTGCAAAAAAAATCGATAAGACAATTGAGAGAAACTATTCAAACGGCGACGTTGTTAAACTAGGCTACCAAATAGTTTTGAGAATAGTGCCGCCATTCTTTCAGGGCGTAGTTAAATTCAGCTTTAGATTTTTTTATATTAATTTTCAATTCATCAATTTGAAACTGTAATTCGTTCCAACGATCCTGTGAAGAATTTTTCCACACCAGTCTTGCCGCTTGGTATTCTTCTTTAAGTTTTTTTAATCTAATTTGAGTATCCAATACTTTTAATTTCAAAGTTTCAATTTTTTCCGATGACAGGCCCTTTGCTTCTAGCCACTTGGCTTCCGCATTTAATCGTGCTTTCAAAATCTCTTGAGCAGGAATGGTTTTCAATTTTTTTGCAAGACCCAAAAGCTTCATTAATTGAATAGTCCATTTAGTTGGGTCCCAATGATACCATTGAATTCCATTTCGATAGTCGAGTTGAAATTGGTGATGAAAATTGTGATAGCCTTCACCATGAGTCAATACGGAGACAAAAAAACTATCGCGAGCAGAAATTTCTTTCGAATAAGTTTGTTCGCCCAATGTGTGACAAAGTGAATTTACGAAAAACGTACTTTGCTGAGTAATAAAGATCCTCAAAGAACCCAAAATGATTAAGCCGCCCAGGGGTGCTCCAAAAGCCAATCCTAAAAGTACAGGAAAAACAAAACCGGCACCAATGCTCCAAACCAAGTAATGTTTATTTTGATGCTGTAGAAGCCTATCTTTTTCTAAATCAGGGGCTTTTATTTCTAAATCTACCGAGTCTTTAAAAAACAACCAACCCATGTGGGCATACCAAAAGCCTCGTTTTATAGAATAGGGGTCATTTTCCGTATCAATATGCCCGTGATGGCGCCTGTGATCTGAAGCCCATTTGAGTGCAGGTCCCTGGAACGCCGATGAGCCAAATAAAAGAAGGACAAATTTAACAAGGGAATTGGTCTCGTAACTTCGGTGGGCAAATAGTCGATGATAGCCGGCAGTGATACTTAAATTTGTAAGGGCTGCAAAAACTAAAAAGGAAATCCATATGGCCAGCGAGATATTAAAAAAATAGAGATAAATTCCAAACAATGTAAAACCGATGATTGGGTTCAAAGTTAGAAATAAGGCGACGGGCCAATCAATTTGTTTTTTCATATTTTGTAACTATCCCATTGAATTGTTACGTCATCAATAATTTAAGCCATTCTAGCTTATTTTTTGGGACGGCCTCTAAAGGCATAAATAAACCGCTCTTTAATCCAGTTTCGGGGGCTAGAGTGTTTTGCCATAAGAGTGATTTAATACCAACCATATCTTTTAATAGGCTGAACGCTTTTAAATTATTACTTTTCATTACTTTAATCACTTCTGTAACCGTTACGTGAGGTATTGATTCATCCCAACAATCATAATCTGTAACCCAGCAGCAAGGCAAATAGGCCAGTCCAGCTTCGCGAGCCAAGGCGAATTCTGGGAAGTGGGTCATGCCTATAATATCAGCGCCGCTGTTAATATAGGACTTTGATTCGGCTTGAGTCGAAAAATACGGACCTTCAATGCAAATGTAGGTGCCTGAAAAATGAAAATCAAAATTATAGTTCTCTTTCGATTTTGAAAGCAGTGCCATGAGCTGCTGTTCCATAATACTGCAAATAGGTTTAGCCAACGATACGTGGCCCACAATTCCTTCGCCCAGAAAGGTATGTTTTCGGATTCCTTTTGTGCGATCAATATATTGATCCGTAATTACTAAATCTCCCGGTTTGAATTCCTTTTTTAAACTTCCTACCGCGGAAAACGAAACAATGGCCTTGGCGCCGTGTTTCTTCAAAGCAAAAATATTTGCACGATAGTTTACCTCACTTGGTAGGTGTTCGTGGTTTTTGCCATGTCGAGAAATAAACAAGCAGTCTTGTCCTGATATGCGAACTTTTTTAAAACCCGAGGCGCAGTCTCCAAAGGGAGTTTCACGATCCAGCTCTTTGATAAATTCAAACTCTTCAAAATTTTCGAAACCAGAGCCGCCAATTATTCCGAGCATAAGTCCTCCAGAGTTTGATGAGTTACAATTTTATGATCTAATATCCAGGCCGTCACGAATTTGCTTGGGGTAACGTCAAACGACGGATTGTACACTTCTGAATTTGGGGGGGCCCACGAAATATCTTCATTGGACGTGTGAAACCCAGTTACTTCGCATGGAGCCCGCTCTTCAATTGGTATTTCATCCCCGTGCCGACAATTTTTATCAACAGTTGTTCTGGGTCCCACCACGTAAAAAGGAATTTGATGCAAAAAGCTCAGCGCCGCGACAGAATAGGTACCGATTTTATTCGCAAAATCGCCATTGGTAGCAATTCGATCACAACCGACAAAAACTTTTTTCACCTTGCCCTGCTTCATTAGGAAAGCAGCCATGGAATCAGTAATTAAAGTATAGGGGATATTTGCCTTGGAAAGTTCCCAAGCGGTCAGTCTAGCGCCCTGAAGAAGCGGCCGAGTTTCATCAACATAGACATGAATTTTTTTACCTGAGTTATGCGCAAGTTTGATAACTCCAAGCGCCGTGCCCGCCCCGGCTGTCGCAAGCGAACCTGTATTACAATGTGTCAGCAAAGAATCGCCGTCGTTAATCAATTCAGCCCCAAGCTTAGACATTGAATCACACAAAGCCTGGTCTTCATCAAAAATAGCGAATGCCGCCTTTACCAACGATTCTTGTGAGCTAGCCCGAGCAAGCAATAGGTCAATGTTATTCATCAAATTGACTGCGGTCGGCCGTGCCTGGCGCAGAGCTTGGGCTTCCAATTTCAAGTCAGCCAAAGGCACGCCCTGGGCCGCCCTGAATGCTAAAAACAAACAGGCACTAACGCCAATGAGCGGAGCCCCCCGGACACGTAACATTTTAATCGCTTCTACCATCTGAACCAAGTCTTCTATATTTAACCAGCTTTCAGATTTGGGGAGCAATGTTTGATCAAGTAGTAAGAAATTTTTGGACGATACCTTTAAGGCAAGGGTATCTATGTTCCGGAAAATCATAGATTGATGTTCCCCATTTTGGTACGCATTTCAAACAGTTCTTTCAATTCGTCCGCAGGAATTTCATCCAAATTCAGTTTCAAATTTTTTAGTTCTACAGCGAGCTTAAGAATATAGGCAATGTGCTCAACGCGTTCAATTCCCCGATAGGCTTCATCGAGGCTTTCGCCCCAGGAAACGGCCCCATGCTTTTGCATTATTAAAACTTTATGATCAGGTAAAAACGGATACAAGCTTTCGCCCATAAAATCGCTGCCGGGGCGGGCATAAGGAACAATCGGAATTTTACCTGTGGCCAAAATGACTTCTGGCAAACTTTTATAGGGCAATTCAATCATGTCACTAAAAGCCAAGGACCAAGCGATTGCGTGCGGAGGGTGGGCATGAACAACGGCCATTGCGGTGGGACACCGATTATAAATAGCCAAATGCAATTTTCGTTCGCTTGAGGGCTGTCCCGAAAGAATCGTGTTTTGGGTCGTGATATTTGCAAGTTCGTTATTGTCCATAAATGCTTTGGTTTGGCCCGTCGGTGTAATCCAGATGGTGCCGTCTGCCGCTTTGACACTGACATTGCCATCGGCCGCGGCCAATAAGTTTCGCTGGTGAAGCCGCCTGCAAACTTCGATAATCTTTTCTTTGTAATTTTCCATTTAGACTTCTACCTATCCTTTCTATTTGGAAAGTCAATTTTTTTAGGTTTACCGGCTCGGCCAAGCCCGAAGTGGTTAAGGAAATCGTCGTAACAAAAAAAGTTATCAACATGTGTAAATCTGGCAAAACGAATTTTTATAACACTGTGAATATCCTTGTGGAATTGTGGATACATTTTCTATTTAGGATTATAGCGACAAAATTATTATGGACTATTTTGGCTAGGCTTACTCTCATCGGTAACACTGTAGTCAATTTTCCCAGAATTCAAATCAGATAGGACTTTGTTGTCGTCAGCTTGAAATGATTTTTTAGCGCCGTCACCAAGATTGGGTCGATTGAGCGTAAATGTTTTGCTAATCCGTGCGTTTCGAGGCGACTCTAAGTCTACACCAGATGAAACGCGCACGTACTTTTCCGTTAGCTCAATTCGTTCAACACCAAGTCCTGTAACGTCACCAAGAGTGTTCGCTAAAAACCTTTGAACCAGACTAAATGTTTCAAAATAGACGTCGACAAATGGAATATACCGAAAAATTTGGATAAAAAACATTTTAATTTCGCCAATCCCCAATAGAGTCGCCGGAACCGCTTTTACTTTTAATTGAGGATCATAAAAGAGATCGCCAACAAAATTACTCAATTTTGGAGGATCTATGTGATAACCTCTTAAGAAGTATATAGTCATATGTGAATCTTCTTTATTGCTGCTATAGTGAGCACATAAGTACAAGACGACGCGATCTTTAGTCACGTCAAAACCCAAAATAGGAATCGGTATGATTGAAAAAAAATCATCGTTTTCCGGCCTAAAGAACCCCTCAAACGTTCCGTAATATTGCATGGCACCGTTTTTAGAAGACATTTGAAAATCAGATTGAAGAGGAATTGTTTTTGGCAATGCTTCTTTACGTGCCGCCAAGATTTTTGTAACACCAGTTGCGTAATTATTTAAATCCTTTGGCTGCAAGGAACAACCGGTTTCAAACGCTTCGCTTTGAAAAACCACCGCGGTAATTGCCAAAGTTATAAACTTAAATATTCTCATGGTTTAACCAATGAAATTGGGAGACGACCAGTTGTCGTAATAGTCCCATTCGCACAGTAATCACGTTGGGTAACTAAATTAAAGTCCGTAAAAATAGAAACTGAAACGGTCTCGGCTTGGCGATCTAATAAGGTGGCGTTAATTTTATATGTTTTTTTTCGATTTTGATAAAAAGGCATTTTGGCGTTTAAAGTTAGTGTATTCACATCGATAGAATCCAGGGCCGTAAATACAAAGTATTCCGAAACCTTACGTCCCTTGGGAACAGTAATGACTAGGTCACCAATAAAATTACCAAGGTCGGTTTCAGTTGAACGGGCCGCTTCGCAGTCACCAGATTCCAATGAAGAGTTCGCATTGGGAACTAATCCGTACTTTTTTCGCTGCCCACCATGATCACGAGATAAATACAAAAATTCGGAAACAAAATTAAACCAACCAGAATGGGTATTTCTCCATTCCATCTTAGCTGGCGGCAAATACTGACCCTGACTATTCAATACCCAAATCCAAATTGTACTCGGCCTATGAGTCTTAAACGTGTAATCCGCAGACTCAAGTAAACAAGCGCCAATCTCCCTATGATTTACCGATGTAGGTCCGTTTTCAAGACGACAGGCATACACTTTAACACCCAGTTTCTCAATACTTGCGCCCACATCAAAAAAATGACTAACAATTCTATAAAACAAATCAGCTTCCTGAAAGGAATCCGGCAAAGAGCTTGGGTCAGCCTTTGAGATTTGCGTTAGTAATAGAGCGGCAACAAGCCAGCTCAAAAGTTTCATTTAAATGTATCCTATTGTTTGGAAACAAAATTAAAGTCATATTCAAAAGGAACGGGGCGTGAGGAGTCGTAGGTGCCGCCAAAGCTGCAGTCATCAACTTTTTTCAAATGAGTAACAGTAGCGCTTGTTGGTGAAAATGTGTCTTTAAAAACAGTGCAGGTTCCTTTAAAGCCAATTTTGCCATCAGCGATAGTGTCATCGAATTGACCCTTGAACTCTTCGATTCGAATATCAAGCATACCAAAGCTTGGGCTTTTAAGCGAAACTCCTAAAATTTTCGTATGATCTTGAGTATCACAGTAATCATTTTGTAAAGAGTAACTCTGGCAAAAACGCACACTAAATGTTCCGCCTTTATCTATATTCATTTTAGCAATGACTTGCATCCCTTTAGTTGTAAATCGAACTGATGGAACTACTTTGGCAATTTGAGGATTTGTTGTTTTGTCATCAACAAATTTAATTAGAATTTCATCATTAAAAGCCGCCAAAAAAGCAAAATCCAAGTATTTAATTGCCAATACCGATTTGTCTACGCCATCTACTTTTTTACCTTTGCTACTAATTTTGAAATTAATATCCACTTTGGCCGCAACAATTTGATTTAAGATCGCCATTAAGGCGCCATTTATTGCGGGTTTTTCGGCTTCGTCCTTAGACTTCAGTATTTCTGTTTTTGATAGAGCAGTCGATTTTGCTAATTTCAAACTCTCCGGTGTTGCCGAGCCCGATAGGGCAGTAAATAGAACTAGACCGGGTGCCAAAAAGGCTCTCATTAAGCTTTTCATAATTCCTCACACGTTAATATATTCAATGCTATCTTACATGATAAATTACAAAAGTGAGTTTTTATTTTCAGAGCTTAATAAATTTTCTCAGTGAAAGTAGACAAAATTTGGAAATTGTCAAATCCTTATACAATAGCGATTTGCCGGGTGAGGTAACAAAATAGGTCCATTCGTATAGTGTTTGATCAAAAAGATTGCCGGACCTAAATTCTTTAGTTTTGAGAACGGATTTAGAATTGCAAATCGCAGCCGAGTTGAAAATTAGGCTCTTGTCGTTCTAACGATATTATGACATGATTTTTCAAATGCGATCCCCACTTTTAGTTTCTTTTCTATTTATTATGGCTCTTTCAACAGCAGTAATCCTCGCTGTTCCAAACTTTAAAAAAAAAGTAAAAGAATATTTTATAAATGAACATCGAACTATTCTTGGAAAAGTCGTAGGTAAAATTGCAGAAAATTCTGACACGTTTGTTATTCTAAAAATTCAACAGAGAGAAAACATATTTGTAGAAATTTATAAAGAAGCCCCAGGGACAGAAGCATTGGATTTTTTGCAAAAAATCGACTTAGGACAAAAAAAAGAAGGCCACTTTACTTTTAAAGGCGAGGCGTCGAATTTAGTACTGGCAAATATTGATGAGGATGAAAAGTTAGAAATTTTAGTACCAGTTTTTGATGCCGATATGACCGCCCGACTTTACACTCTGAAATACAATGAATCGATTATGCAATTTGAAATTTTTAACTCTAATTAGTCCCGAGCTCAAAACCTATCAGTTCAATTAATTTTTGTATCAATGGTAGCTCAGGAGAATTTTTTAGAACGCCTAAAACAATCCGAACAAAAGCGATATTGAGTGTTTGATTTGGGCGAAGGACATTAGTTGCAGGAAACAAGGATTCTGGAAGTTCGAATTCTGTAGTTTGTCCCCAGGTTAACCGGCCACGTTTCCAATCTAGAAATGAACCTCGGAGAGTAATTTGAAATGAGGTAATATCATTTTCTGCCGAAAAAACAGATATGTTAAAATACTTCTCATTCCCTTGAAACCAGGCCTGAAGTTCTGGACCAGAATCAGATTTCAAATTAACTATTTGCCGAATGCTTTTGCCAAGACTCATTTGTTCACTCAGGTCTAAGTTCCATCGCTCCGAATTCATACTAGTAATCTATAATATCGGTAAAACTGTTTCAAACGATTTGGCGTACTAGGCCAGCTAAAATGCATAATTTGCCTGTTTTAGAACAGACCTCGACTTTGATAAAGAAGATAGCGTTTTGCTATTTCAAAATTCAATTTCGTCCCCGTCGGATTTACAATCAAAGTATGATAGAATTTTCACATCTTTATAAGTCCTACGATCAAAAAAATCATGCTCTTAAAGACATCACTTTGAAAATTGAATCGGGTGATTTTGTGTTTTTGACCGGGCCATCAGGGGCTGGAAAATCAACGCTGTTTAAAATGATAACTGCCTATGATGTACCAACTTCGGGCAAAATTAGAGTTGGAAATTTTGATTTAAATGCCATTAAAGAGAAAGACCTGGCTAACTACAGACGGAAACTAGGGATTGTGTTCCAGGATTTTAAACTTCTGCCCGATAGAACAGTTTATGAAAACATCTGCTTACCCTTGCTCATTCAGAAGCATCACGAGACTTTTATTAAAAAGCGAGCGCAAGACGTACTAGAATTGGTAGGATTGGCTCATAAAGCCGAACAATACCCAGAATTTCTGTCCGGCGGCGAACAACAAAGAACGGCGATTGCAAGGGCCATAATTCACCAGCCGGGAGTCCTAATTGCTGACGAGCCTACTGGTAATTTAGATCCTGAAATGAGTAGCAAGATTATTGATGTGTTTGAAAAAGTCTGCGCCCAAGGAACAACAGTTGTAATCGCGACACATGACCATGATTTGGTTAAAAGAAAAAATAAAAAAGTAATAGAGCTGCGAGATGGATCAGTATTTAGTATGAATTTATGAAAGAATATAATCAAAAATCAATACAACGAGTTTCAGCAACAACGATCATTGGAGCCACGTTTTCAGTGATCCTAGGTTTCTTCTTGTTGTCTAAAAATATCAGCCACATTTTATCAGTCTGGGGTGAGTCCAATAAGCTTATAGTTTATTTGGAGAGTGATGGGGACCAATCCGCCCAAAAGACTATACAAGGTCGACTAGAAAGGGAAAAATTCGTCGATAAAGTTATTTTTTTCTCGAAAGAAAAAGCTATTGAAGATTTCAACGCACAAATTTCTGGATATATGAATGGCCTTCAAAGCGACAAAGCGTTGATGCAAGTTATTCCTCCTTATTTTGAAGTCTATATTGAATCTGAGGGCACTTTGGCTCAACTAAACGACCGTGCAAAGAATTTGGCTGCCGATATCCAATCTTGGATAGGGGTTGAAGATGTTTCCTATGGGGCCCTATGGACAGAAAAGTATTCGCGCCTTAGCCAGTCTGTTAATGCATTTTTTGTATTTTTAGGATTAATCTTGTTTGCGCTTTCATTTTTTGTTGTTTCAAGTTCAATTAAATCTCATCTATTCCAACGCGGAAAAGAAATTGAAATACTAGAAATGATTGGTGCTACGCGGTTTTATATTCAAAAGCCAATATTTTTCGAAAGCTTAGCCATCTTGGCCGTGGCCTTTTTGATTGGCCTATCAGTCAATTCAGCCCTGTATTACTATTTTAATTCGTTTTTTGAAAACCAAATCAAACTTTTGAACTTGAATCACGTATTTCAATTTTTTAGTATTTTTGAAGTCTTTACCTTGTTTTCTGTATCTATTGGAATGGGGCTAGTTGTAACTCGCTGGACTTTTAGTCGGCTTTACCGCTACAGGCGCACATGACAAAAATTACTATTCTAATCCTATTAATAAGCGAATTTGGGTTAGCTGCAGTGAGCGCAACTCAAAAGGAAGTGGCATTAAAGCAAAACAAACTTTTGAACATTGAATATAAGCAAGAAGCACTTCTTAAAGATTTGATTAAAATAAATAAGAAAGTGAAATCTCAAACTATCAAAATAGGCCAGATCCAAAAAGAGATTGAAATAATTAATGCTGAAATTGAAAGACAAAACCAGGGAATAAAAGAAGCCTCCCGGCTACTGGTCGAGTCAAAAAGAAGGTTAACTACCAAAATTAAAGCCATATCAAAAATTAAATCGGGAAATTTGCTACAGGTGGCCCTAGTTCACAATAGTTTATCAGACATTGAAAAAAGCGTTAAACTTCTGGGAATTATCGCAAGCTACGATGTGCAGTTTATTAATGACTATTATGAAAAAAAAATTGCGTTAGGCCGAGAAATCCAAATATTGGCGTCTCGAAACGCAGCTCTAAAAACAAAAGAACTACATATGGCCGAACAGAAGGATTTACTAGAAAAGGATTCAAGTGCTCGATTGGCCTGGCTGGAGCAAGTAAAACAGTCGCGTCTTTTTACAGAAAGTGAAATTGCCAGAATTAAGAAAAGCAACAAGAACAGTCAATCGTTTGATGACCTAGGCGTTTTTGATGTTTTTTCTAAAGACACTATAGTTAAAAATAAAGGACTTTTGAAAGCCCCGATTGTAGGTAAGGTTTTGCAGGATTATGGAGTTAAATCTTTGGATGAATCCGTGATAATGAATCACTCGGGCGTGTTTGTCGCAGGTGCCGCCAGCCAAAGTGTCAAAGCCCTGTTCAATGCCGAGGTTATCTATCAAGGGGTGCTTGAAGGCCTTGGGCAGGTTATTGTCTTGGATCACGGCGACAATTATTATTCTGTGTACGGTAATGTTAACGACATCACAGTTAAGCCAAAGCAAATAGTCAAAACCGGCCAGATCATCGCACAGTCTGATTACAGTCCCCTTTTTGAAGGTAATGGACTTTATTTTGAAATTAGACATTATTCGCAGTCGTTAAACCCCAGTGATTGGATAAGGAGTTTTCATGAAACCAACTAAATTGGTATGGATACGAAATGCAGTACTCGTATTGCTGGCCTCAGGTGTATTTGTGTATTCAACTGCTCAAGAGCGCTATACGGAACTCCAGAATTTTAGTAAAGTTTTGAATCTGATTCAGCAATATTATGTCGAGGAAGTCGATACTAAAAAACTAATTCAAGGTGCCATCAAGGGAATGCTGAAGGAACTAGATCCCCATACTAGTTTCATGCAAGCCGAAGTTTTTAAAGAATTTGAAACTGAAACAAGCGGAGAATTTGGTGGGCTTGGAATTGAGATGTCGATTCAGAATAGTATTTTGACAATTATCTCCCCGATTGAAGACACACCGGCTTGGATCGCTGGCGTAAAACCAGGCGATAAAGTTATTGCCATCGATGGCAAGTCAACAAAGGGATTGAGCCTGATCGATGCCTCGCAGTTGATCCGTGGTAAAAATGGAACAAAGGTAGTTTTAAAAGTAGTTCGTGAAAGTGCGCCAAATACAATTGATATTCCTATTATTCGTGGGCAAGTAAAAATCAAATCCGTAAAGTACACTGATTTTGATGATGGCTATGCCTACGTTCGCGTTACCAGTTTTATTGAAAACACGAGCAAAGACCTAGAAAAGGCTTTAGACAAGCACATAGACAAACACAAAAAAATCGAAGGTCTCATAATTGATTTGCGAAGAAATCCCGGAGGTCTTTTGGATCAGGCAATTAAAATGAGTGATCTTTTTATTCCCGAGGGAACTATAGTTAGTACGATTGGACGAAACAAAAAAGAAAAAGAGGTTTCTGTCGCTACTAAAAAAGCAAAATATAAAGATTTTCCGCTGATTGTTCTGGTTAACGAATATTCTGCTAGCGCTAGCGAGATAGTTTCAGGCGCCCTGCAAGATAACAAACGCGCACTGATTGTGGGCGAGCGAACTTTTGGAAAGGGCTCTGTCCAGTCAATTGTTAAACTGCCAGATGGCAGCGGTTTAAAATTAACAGTTGCACGATACTACACGCCAAAAGGTATATCAATTCAGGCAGAGGGAATTAAGCCAGATATTGAAATTGAAGATATCGACGCAGAAACATTTGCAAAGGCGATCATTAAGCAAAAAGGATCCCGAGAAAAAGATATCGCAGGTCATTTACGGGGTGACCGTGAAGAGCAGGACGATGGAGCCGGCGGTGAAGAAGATAAAAAACAAGATTCGAAATCCGCTATTTCATGGTGGAATGATGTGGCTTCAACAAAAGGTGAATCTGCTACACCAAAGCTTAAAATGCTAAAAACCGACTTTCAGGTCTATCAAGCCTTCAATTACTTGAAAACCTGGAAGACTTTGAAAGTATTAAATAGATAAATAGGAACTGTAATTTTATTCCCGAAAGAGTCTCTATAGAGCCAGAAGAGCGCTTTTATTTGCTCTTAAAGAAGGTTTTATGAAATATAGACTACTTGTGGCCATCATTGCTGGCTTTGTGGCTCATGTTGAGGCAAAATCCGTCAAAGGCCAACCAGTTATAAAGGACGAAAAAACTGTGAAAAATACATTGGAAACAACAAAGCCGAAAAAAGATGGCGAAGTTTGTGAGCTGCCTAAAACAGATGCTGAACTGAGAAAATTATTATCTCCGGAACAATACAAGGTTATGAAAGAGAACGGCACTGAGCGTCCGTTTGAAAATAAATATTGGAACAACCATCATCCAGGCATCTATGTTGATTTGATTTCAAACGAAGCACTTTTTAGTTCTAAAGATAAGTTTGACTCTGGAACGGGATGGCCAAGTTTTTCCAGACCAATCAAAGAGCAACGTGTAAAAGAAATTTCAGACGGTTCTCACGGAATGGTTCGTGTTGAAGTTCGCTCTAAAAAAACCGACTCACACTTGGGCCATGTATTCAATGATGGACCCGACGCTGGAGGCCTCCGGTATTGTATAAACTCGGCATCTTTGAAATTTATCCCCTTAGAAAAAATGGATGAGCTAGGGTATTCAAAATATTTGGTCCTTTTTGACCAAAAAGACTGGGAAAAGGCAAATAAAGATGCTTATAAGTAAGTGGATTGAAAACTACCAAACGACTTATAAAACTTTTTGAATTAGCCGAAGGCGAAGAACTGTGGGATATTGGCTGCGACCATTCATTGCTAGCCAAAATGAATTTGAAAGAGAAAAAATTTTCCAAAGTTTATTGCGTCGACAAATCAAAAGCGTCGCTAGAGAAATTATACTCAGGTAAGTCAGGCCGATTAAGACTAAATCCAGAAAATATAGTTTTAATGAACCTTGACGGTTGTGAACTAGATTGGTCAAAAGTGAAAGGCTGTGTCGTAATTGCAGGGGTTGGAGCTCACACAGTATTAAAAATTGTCTCTTCTTGCCCTTCGACGGAACGCAATCGTCTCATCTGGGTTTTAAACCCTTTTAACAGCCTAGAAAAATTCCAAAAAGAGATAGTTCAACTTATACCCAATGTCGACTTGAAGGTTTTTGAGGTTTTAGATTCCAGCCGTCTTCGATATATCTTTAAAATAGCAAATGGGTAAATTTTGCCCAACCTCGTCTATTCTTTGATCACCCCTTTTAATAAAAATTGAAAATTATACTAGTTAGACCCTGTTCCAGAGTCAAAAATAGCTTACGCCATTTCCTAAGGTTGAAGATAAGACAGAAATCGACTAGGTTCGGCTCTATGAAAACAAATATAAAAATTCAATTAGCTATGGTGTTGGTTCTGTTTTTTGGTGTGCCTGGCTTTTCAGTTCCTGAGGACAAAATTAGCAAAATTTATTTCTCTGAAGTTGTTGCGACGTTAACACAGAAGGCGAAGAGTCTTTTTTTTAACGGTAACAATGGTAGAAAAATTCATTATTATCACTATGCAGTAGCGAATCCTAAAGGCGTTATCGTTATATCTCCTGGAAAAGGTGAGCCTGCGATTAAATATGCCGAAGTCGTATATGATCTAAAAAATACAGGATACGACCTGTTCGTAATTGATCACCGCGGACAAGGCCTATCGGATCGTTTAATAGAAGATACCACAAAATCGCATGTCGAAGATTTTGGATTTTACATTGATGATTTAGAAAACTTGATTACGAACTATGTGAAACCTCAAAATTATTTAAAATCGGCCTTGATTGCCCATTCAATGGGTGGACCAATAGTGGTTGGTTTTCTAGAGAGAAATCCAAAACTGTTCAACAAAGTCGTTTTGGTAGCCCCAATGATGAAAATTGATACGAAACCATATCCTGAATTGATTGCCTTAAATTATGCTCGAGCCCTTGATGTGTTGGGAAAATCAATTGAATATGCGCCGACTCAAAAACCCTACGATCCAAATGAGAAATTCGAGGCCAATACAGAAACACAATCTCGGATAAGATTTGAATTGAACAAGGAACTCGAGAAGAAAAATCCGGAAACAATTCTTGGCGGCACTACCGTTCATTGGGTACGAACTAATTTGGAATGGACCGGTCGTCTTAGACGAAAAAAAGATGTACTTCAGGTCCCAACTCTAATTATTCAAGCGAGTAAAGATGAATGGGTAAAGCCGGAAGGCCAGACAGCCACGTGTGACGCCAGCCCTAAAATGTGCCAAATTCAGATCATAGAAGGCGCTAAGCATGAAATATTTAACGAGACTGACATTTATCGCGACCTCGGACTACAAATGATCCGAGAGTTCCTAGGCCTTTAAATCCTTCCCAGCCCAAAACGACAATTTTGGGCTACCTGTCCAAATCTCTACAGTGGAATTTGTATTTTTCCTGACATAAAACATTAGGTGCGTGAGGCATAGATGAAAAGTCAGATTCAAAGTTTACAGTCCGTGTTTTTTTTACTTCTAGTTATATTAGGAGTGAATGCTTTTACTCGTCCGTCACAGGATAGGGCCTATGAGTATGACCTAACAGAAGGTAAAATTCAGGCGGCCCAACACAATGTTACTGACGTGAACAATGCTGGCTTTCTGCATGCTCAGCAGGACTATGCAAAAATGAATATTGATTTTGATGTTTTAGCTAGCCAAACAGAAAACAATAACGAAGCGCTTCCACAGTTATCGATGCTGTCGCAAACCATTTATGTTTACGAACAAGAAATGAAGTCAGTAAAATTTGAAACTCTTAATAGTAGTCAAAAAAGAGCGTTGATAGAACGGCTCGGCGCTATAAAAAAAGAATTCTATAAAGCACTTTCCGTAATCAATTCTGAATCTCGCAACTATTAGCCTTGGCTAGTCAGGTTCTTAAGGACGTATGGTCTTGGATACTTACGTCCTGATTCTCGACTTTGAGTTGGGATAATACCTAACTAAAGATCTAGGAAAATTCTTTCAGCGACTCAAGAATAGGAAAATTTTTCTCTTTATTTGCTAAATCTAAACTGAAGTCGCGTTAATCCCAGTCCAAAATAACCCGTATAAAGGTGCACAACAATTGAAACCTTAACGGAGGGTTGAACAAATGGGAATGAGAGTCTCGACAAACATCGCATCTATAAACGCACAACGAAGTTTGGCTACTAGCCAAAGATCGATTCAGAAATCAATGCAACAATTGTCATCAGGTAGTCGAATAAACATCGCTGCAGATGACGCTGCCGGGTTAGCAATTTCTGAAGGCTTAAAAGCATCAGCACGATCGGCCGAGCAAGCTAAACGAAATGCGAACGATGGCGTTTCATTAATTCAAACTGCAGAGGGCGGATTAAACGAAATATCAAATATCGTTGTACGATTAAGGGAACTAGGAATCCAAGCCGCTTCAGACACTGTAGGTGACACTGAAAGAGGTTTCCTAAACAAAGAAGTAGTCCAATTAAAAAGTGAAATGGAACGAATTGCCAATGTAACCACTTGGGGCCGAACAAAGCTTCTAGATGGATCGACACCAACATTTGATTTTCAAGTTGGTATTTATCAGGATCGCGAAAACAGTGTAATTTCTTTTAATGCTTCAGAAAATCAAGCCACACTAGGCGCGCTAGATTTAACGGATGTAGATTTTTCCAGTAAAGAAGGCGCTCAGGGCGGCCTAGACAAACTAGACAATGCACTTACAAACGTGAACGGCATGCGATCCAATTTGGGAGCTTTGCAAAATAGATTGTATTCAACTGTAGATAATTTAGCGGTACAAAGTGAAAATATTCAGGCAGCAAACAGTCGTATTCGTGATACAGACGTGGCACAAGCTTCGTCAGAAATGGTTAGAAATAATATTTTACTTCAAGCCAGCACAGCGACGCTATCGCAAGCCAATCAAGTAAATCAATTAGCTTTGAAACTTATCAGTTAACCCATAGCTGATAAGAAAATGATCTGAACTCCGTTGCCTGGCGTGGGATTGTCCCACGCTGGGTTTTTCTTTTTCAGAATCTAGTTTTCTTCGTTTTTTAGGTCTTTGGCGGAGACCTCTTTTATTTTTACTGTCTCCATTATTTTTTTGATTACGTTTTCTTCAGTGATTTGGTAGGTCAGCCGACTTAGGGTGTCTTCTTTCGAATAGAATTCTCTGATTCTTGTTTCTTCAATTCCGGTCTGGCTTGCAAATTCAGCAAATTTTCTATCGAGGTCGTCTCGTTTGCAAATTAGGTCGTGTTTTTGTCCAATAGCATCTATTAAAAAGCTGGATTGAATCATTTCGCCGGCCGTATTTTCAAAATCTTTGTCCCATTTGGCAATGTATTCAGTCAAAGTGGCTTCGTCCATTTGCTGTTGGGCCATTCGCTTTTTGAAATCTTCGATTAACATATTTTTTTGGTCTTTCATTAAAGACGCAGGTACATCAACTGGATTTTCTTTTACTAAGGCTTTTAACAAGCGATTTTTAAAAGCGTCGTCAATTCGCTTAACTTCAGTCCCTTCTAGATCAGCGCGAACGATTTTTTTGAATTCTTCTACCGATGCTACGCCAGATCCTGTTGTTTTTATAAAATCATCTGTCAATTCGGGCAGTACTTTGGCTTTGATTTCATTTAATTTTACTTTAAATGTGACAGACTTTCCTTCTAGTTCTTTAGCATGGTACGGAGATGGAAATTTCAAATTTAAAGTTGTTTCGTCGCCGACTTTCATTCCGGCAATGCCTTCTTCAAATCCATCAATAAACTGTTTTGAACCAAGTTCTAATTGCTGATTTGTGCCTGCGCCATTTTCCAAAGGTGCGCCATCCACAGTGCCGTTAAAATCGATTATAGAAAAATCGCCCATTTTAGCGGCGCGGGCTTCAGTAACCGTTTCGAAGGTAGCTCTTGAATTTAGAATATTGTTAATAACATCATCGATTTTCTTTTCAGAAAAATCTAATTTTTCTTTTTCAACAGTTAGACCTTCGTACTTGTTAAGTTTGATTTCAGGTCGGATGTCAAAAACGGCAGAAAATTTAAATTCTTTGTCTTCTGCTAAATCATCAAATTCAAATTCAGGATAAGATACTGGATTTAGTTTGTGCTCTAACAGGGCTTTTGCATAATGTTTCTGGATAAGATCCTGAATGACATCTTGTTTGACTCGAGTTTGATAAAGACTTTTAATAGTAGTCATAGGAGCTTTGCCTTTTCTAAAACCCTTTATGGTC
>JAYVPD010000129.1:0-6327 GCA_043757515.1 Pseudobdellovibrionaceae bacterium | reverse complement strand
TGTTCGTTTTTAGCGAAGACGTAACGTAGAGTAGAAGAAAAATGGTAGAAAGCCCCAAGAAAAGATCAGAGTATGAAGTCCAAAAGTGACCGTCATCTTGGTGGTTTTTATGTTTATCGTAATTGAATGACATAGATTCCTCTTTTGATTAATCAAATGTCTAATCGTTCAAATGTGGAGATTTCTAAAGGTCCGGATAAACGAAAGATAATTTTAGGACTAAAGGCCTAAAATAAATCTAACTATTCCTTGATTTTGGTCTAGGTTTAAAGAATTATTTACGGATGCGTTTGGCCCTAGTTTCGTTCCTTTTTCTTACTGCCTTATTTTTTGGCAATAGCGTTCAAGCCTATCCAGATTTTATTGGGTACGGCTATAGTTCGTGTATGCTTTGCCATTACAACGGTCATGGCGGCGGCGCTCTGTCTGACTACGGTCGCGGTGTATTCGCTTCTGAAATAGTGTCCAAAGGCTACTTGGATACTAAAATCACGGATGAAGAATTATCTCAAAGCAGCGGCTTTTTAGGAAAGAAGCAGATTCCATGGTGGGTTAGGCCGGGATTTAAATACCGTGGACTTTATTTTGAAAGCAATCCTGGAAGCCAAATAGCGGTCAAGAGGGTCATTCAAATGCAGGCTGATTTTAATATGGCTTTTTTATTTGATCAGGATCAAAAATTTATGGCGGTATTTAGCTATGGGTATTACCCTGTGCCTGCCAATTTAAAAAATGATCCGAACAAGCCCTCTGATATGATTTCTCGTGAACACTATTTTAGATGGATGCGAAATGATAACCAAACTTGGTTCATTGGCTTAATGGACAAGGCCTATGGAATTCGAATTGTAGATCACACGGCTTATTCCAGGGCCAAAGTAGGTGTTGCGCAAAACGATCAAACTTATGGAGTCATGGCGATCATAAAAAAAGAACCGTGGGAATTTACACCTCATGTGTTTATTGGAAACACGGCCCAACCGTCTGATTTGCGACAAAAAGGTTTTTCATTTATGGCTGAACGGGATATGCACCAATATTTTCGTTTAGGCGGATCGATGATGATGTCTGAAAATAGTTATACAAATTGGACTCGTTTTGCAGGGCATAGTAAATTTGGATACGGAAAAGGCAATAGCTTACTAACGGAAGCCGGCCTTATTCTGAATAAGCCAAAATCAGGTCAGGGTAAAACCGGCGGTTATGGATTGGCGCAAAGTTTGGCGCTTATTAAGCGAGGTTATTTTTTCATGTCCCAAGTGGAATACTATAACCAAACCTTATCTACCAAATCGCCTGACAATCTTAAATGGACGTTTGGATTATTGACCTTTCCCTATTTAAAAACTGAATTTCGGTTAAATTTTGTCAATGGTCGTGATTTATCAGATGAATCGGTCGTTGGGGATTCTTGGTCCGTACAAACACAACTGCATCTTTCACTATAGGAATAGGATGACGTATTTAAAAACATTTTTATTACCTTTACTATTCGGCCTTGGGTTCATCTTGGCACAGCCAGCGTATGGACAAAATTATATTGATATTGATTTGGGTGCGCCTAAAAAAAATGATCCACCAAAAACACCTCCTAAACAAAATCAAGCAATCGACGCTTCTGAAACCACACAGCCTCAACCGATTAAAAAAGTAGTCAAGCCTGCACCGCGCCCTGTGTCCAAGGTTGTTAAAAAACCAGCGCCAGGTCTAAAAACGGCAGCTAAACCGGTTCTTCAAAAAGCAGCGCGACTTCCCGTTAAACCAGTCGTTTCTAAATTAAAAACAAAACCAATTTCGAATGACGAACTCAAGCTAGATGGCGAGTCGGCTAAAGTACCCGCTGCACCTTTGAAGCTGACGCCAACTCCCTTGCCTACTAAGCCTTCTAAAGCGGCCGATGAACTTGTGGATATTCCAGCCGCAAAAGTTCCCGATGCTAAAAACCAAACTGAATCAATCAATTTAGATAATGAACCCAGATTTAAAAATCGCCATGCGTTCACTGTGGATTACACAACTTGGTATGAAACTATGAAATTAAAAAGTAAAGCGTCTACAGCGCTTACCGAAGCAACTAGCCACTATTTTGGCGTCGCATTTAATTACGACTACACGGTTTACAGAGAAAAATATGGTTTTGCTGTCACTCTTGGTGGCGTGACCGGAAACGCACAGGCCGGCACAAAAGATTCTGGAGATTATTACGAACGTCGCATCGTATGGACTGGTTTTCGCGGTGGCGGTCGCTTGTTTTTTCGAGCGAACAATAGAATTGATTTAGGTCTAGGGTTTTTAGCCCAAAGCAAATCTACAAAATGGCCCGAAGAAGATGTGTTTTCTGTTTTACCGCAGGCAAATCCTCAATATTTTTATTATCTAGATACCCGCTGGCGCCTTAACTATCGCTACGAAATAGTTCAAGCGTTTGGAACCCATTTGCGCAGTTACGCGCTAGCTTGGTTACTTGGTATCACTTATACGCTGAACTAAGTTATTTTGCCTATAGGTCGAGACTGACCTAACGACCATAAAATCGATGGCAATTATTTAAAAATAATGGCGCCCGAACGGATCGCAATAGGCGCTGAACCGGGCGGTCAAATTCATGAACTGTTATCGAGTTTTTTTCGAACTGAAACCCAGTGACTAGCAATTTATCGGCAATACCAATCCCTGTATCGGTCGTGATAACTCGATCACCATAAAAAGGATGATTCACTGCTTTTTCCAGGTCATGAATCAAGGAGTGACCCATAACCACTCGACTAGCATTAAAGTGAACTAGAATTTTATCCAATAGTTTTGGATCTAAATAATCTGTATTGGGACTGTCTCGACGGTGCGTATCGGCCTCATAACTAAGACTTCGATTCCAAAGTGGCCCCTCGCCTTGAACCACCCACGCTGTTGTCGGATCTGGCCGAGGGCCTACGCCTTGGGCAAAACGAATCCAGCTTTGAACTATGAAATTGATTTCTTCTAATGAATAATTTAAAAACTTTTCTGAAACTCCTGCATGAATAAATAAATTCCCGCTGATTAAGGCCAAGGCCGGTCGCGATCTAATCCACTCAGCATAAAGCGTATTGCCAACAAATGCTCTCTCATAGCCATTTCCACGCGCACCCTTTTTGAAATCTCGATAGCGAGTTATATCTTCAAACGAGGCGAATTTATGGTGTCCTTCAACGGCCATATATTCGTGATTTCCTATCAAATTAACAACAAGACCACCGGCTTTACGCGCTTCTTTTTCCAATTTTATTAAAAGGTCTAAAATACTGCGTGAATCAGGGCCTCTGTCGAAATGATCCCCAAGTGTTACAAGCTGGCTGTCCCCGCCAATCCAATTGTCATTTCTATCAAGTAATCCCAACCCAATTAAAATACGTCTCAATGCGACCGGATCAGCATGCAAATCACCGACGGCGTATAAGCTTCCTGCATTCCCGAAAAGGGCTGTAAAAATAAGAAAAAAGACCCAAGTAAGGTGTCGCATTAGAGCTGTTAACAAGCTAAAATCGCGCCGTCCTTAAAAACTCTCATTTTGCGTCTGACTGAAAATAGGTGGCTAAGATCGCGACAAGGTAGCTCTGGATTGTCAGAACTGGCCCCCGCAGCCTAAGTGGCCAGTTCCTAAAGGCTGTTGATCCAATCCTTGATCACGTGAACATCTGACAAAGTCAAACTGGGCTGCCCAACAGGCATATCACCCGCCACACCGGCATCGTTGCCACGAATTCGGATATACATAGTCGAGTTTGCCGGTGATCCTTTGAAAACATATCCTTTTTTAACATAGTCATCCGCCGTGTATTTTGACCAACCAGAATGACAACCTAAACATTTATTGGAAACTACGTCCATAGCAGAAACAAACTCGGCCGTGCCTACCGCTGAACCACCATCCGAGCTGCTGGAATTTTTAACTTTCCCACAACCGGTTATGGCAAAAAGCCCAAGAATAACGATAAAAAAAGAAAGCACGATTCTGTTCATCTTCTATCATTATATTACGAAATCCAGCCCCACGCAAATCCCATAATGACACATTTTATAGTTGATAACTATCCGACTTTGGTTGGTATGGCTTGTTGAAAAGCACACATTGGCTCAACTTTTACGCTTTAACGATTCTTCGAACTGCCTAAGCACATTAGTGGTCATTTTAAGTGCTGCCTCAATTGGAATCTTATAATGAGCAGCAAAAAGCTGAGATAATTGATTTATGGACAGTTGCCCATCTATTGAATGAAACAGATCCGCCTGAAATCGGATCAATTGCTGATGTTTCAAAAGGTCGTCTGATTGAGGAACAGGCAAATTCGGGCTGCGCAACCATTCGGGCCAAAGCTCAAACGGATCGATTTCTACATTTTTAATTTTTTTTGCTTTAAAAAGAAACACACTTTCATTTCTAGAATTCACTTCATCAATTGAACTTAAATATTTAATACTAGCTTTATTTTGAGCCTCAATTTGAAAACCATTGTCCGCTAATTGTTCAATAATTTCTTCACTAGTTAGATTCAAAGATTCTTCACGATGAGAAAACCCCAATGGACCAAAGTTTATCCAACTGCCTCCAACTGTCATAACCTGATTTACCCGCTGAGCAAATAATTTAAAACTCATCGGCAAAATATCGATCAACCAGGGAGTTAAAACACTATCAAATCGGGCCGGCTTAAAGGGCAAAAATGTCACGTCACCGAAAACAAAATGAAATCCAGAAAGCCTGGGCAAAGAGGTGGCAATTTCAAAAAGCTTGGCAGCAGTGTCGCTCTCAAGAGGTGCGGACGGAAAATCATAAAGTGAAAAAGATTTCCTTTGGTACATTTTCTGAGCCACAAATAGCAATAACGGATTAAAATCAACTGCAACCGTCATTGATAATTTGTAGTCCCAATGCAAATCCATAGCTAAACGAGAAGCTCCTGAACCTAGAACGCAAAAGTTTTTTGGTTTCCAAGACGCACCTAAAAGGGATTTTACCAAATCCAATCCCACCCTATTTTCATCAGTTTCCCAGCCCCAATCGCGAAAAATATTTTTACGATATAAGCTTAGAGACTGATGCGACGGCACGGCAACAGTCATAGCAATAGGATCCTTTGAATCCAGAGGTTTCAGAAGCTCGGATAATTCTTTAAAATTATGTTCATGGCCTTGTTTTAAAATTTTTAATCGCCATGCTGTAGATACACTAGATTTTATTTGTTTCAATTCGTCTTCAATTTTTAAAATATTCAATTTGTGAAAATTTAAATATTCGGATTTTTTCGCGCCCCAATAGTTTCTAAAATACTCGGGATTTTTTAATAACCATGGAATTCCGTCAACAAAGGGGTACTCGATAGTGCCATCGTCGGTAGACAATTTTTGATTAGAAACATGAAGGCTTTGTGATGATTCTGGACATTGCAATAGTTCTAAAAGTTCAGGGGAAATTCCGGCCATGTTCTATTATTACTAGGAATTTAAAAGCAGGCAATAGGACTTAGCTCCTATATTTTGAATTTAGAAATATTTTACTGAGCCCCGCCAGCCTGAATCCACTGCCGAATGATCCCAATTTCAGTTGAAGTCAAACGCGCGCCATTTCGTGGCATAAAATCATTCCCTGGTCTTTCAAGAGCATTGACCATTCGAGAGCCATCTGGATTTCCACCACGAACGACATTATTACCAACAAGACCAGCATAAGTGGTCATATCAATACCGCCGGTTGGAGTCGGCCCACTGTGACAGCCCAGGCATTTTGTATTGATAATACGAACTTTAATACTGCTATAGGTAGGTTCTAATTGCGAAGAGCCTGTTGGAATGGTGACGTTACCACTGGAATCAACTAGGCCATCTAAAACCCAACTATTTAAAGACTGAATGTCCGAATTGGAAACGCCACCGCTTGGGGGCATTTTTCCGTCTTTTATCACGCGAATAATATCAGAAATTTCCGGCTGACCAGGAATAATCAAACGGTAATATAAAAGATAGCTCAGATCAGTGATATCAGAGATTCCACCTTCAGGTTTATCCGGATTATGACAGGTTAAACATTTTGCACTCAGAATTTCCAAAGCTTGTTTGCCTAAAACATCTGCCTGTGAAAGTGACGATTGCGATTTACTACTATTTGCCGACCGAACCGCAGAACAATTCTGAAAGGAAATCACGAGTACAAAGAATGAACTTACTAAGCCTACTAGCCATTTTGTTTTTCTTGTCATCAACTTTTTAACGTACATCGTGCTTTCCCCTAAACGTGAATATATAAAGCATTAATTATTTTTAGCTCCGCTTGTTAGCCAGTCTTCGATATCT
>JAYVPD010000128.1:0-23973 GCA_043757515.1 Pseudobdellovibrionaceae bacterium | reverse complement strand
GATTTTCATGATGACGACCATACACTTTAAACGGATACTAGTAAAAGAATTAATCATGACTGAAATCACCAATAGATATTCCTCCCTACTTAAAAACACGTTTAAAAGTATTGACGATGCCCGTTTGGCGCCTATTTTGTCAGACAATCTTCTGTGCCCGAGTCCAATCGAGTTACCCAAATCACTCATCGTTGAGTTTCAAAATACGATTTCAGCCTTTTTTTCTTTACGCAGTGATAGTTCTTACATTCATAGGTATGAAAAGGAACTAAGCCGTCTTAACATCAAGGACCCAGGCAATAAGTCGTTGTTTATGAGTTATGATTTTCATTTAACTCTAGATCAAAAACCAAAATTGATCGAAATCAACACCAATGCCGCATTTTTGACTTTGGGTTACTACTTGTATCAAGCTCACAAACTTGACACTGGTTTGAAGTTTCAGATCCAAGATTTAAAAAATCTATTTTTAGAAGAACTAAAATATCAAAATAGAACTCCCGATATACCACACATTTTAATAATCGACGAAAAGCCACTTGAGCAAAAAATGTTTTTAGAGTTTTTAATTGTCCAAGAATTGATACAATCCTTTGGCTGGACTTGTTCAATTGATGATATTGCCAATTACCCAAACTACAAACCAGATTTAGTCTACAATCGCTACACTGATTTCTATTTTAAAAATGTCGATTCAGAAATTCTTCGTAAAGATTTTTTAGACCGAAAGACTTGTTTTTCACCAAATCCTTTTGAATATTTTTTGCTGGCAGACAAACAAAAAATGATTGATTGGACTGAAGCTGATTTTTGGAAGGGACTAGAAATTTCCTCTACTAAACAAAATCAAATTCGCAGCGTATTGCCAAATACCGTCAGTTTTAAACCCGAATTAAAAGAAGAACTTTGGAGTCAGCGAAAACAACTATTTTTCAAACCTAAAAATTCATATGGATCAAAACAATCGTATAAGGGCGCTTCGATTTCAAAAAAAGTCTTTGAAGACGTCGCAAACGAACTGTTTTTAGCCCAAGAATTGGTACCAGCACCAGAAGCACTGATACCGACACCCGACGGCCCACAGCAATTTAAATTTGACCTCCGCTGCTATGCTTATCGAGATGAATTGCAACTGGTGATTGCGCGCGTTTATCAAGGGCAGGTCACTAATTTAAAAACAAAATGGGGCGGTTTTGCTCCGATAAAGTGGATTTAAAATACAAACCTGGGCCAGTGACCTTGACTAAGATCTGTAACACCCTAACCCATATCTGACGGTTCAAATAATTTCCTAAATTGCTTATCCAAAGCGCTTTGCTACTATTGGCACATGACCATGAGAAGACGGAATTTCTTAAAAGGTTTAGCGAGTACCTTTGCACTCGCAACAGTCGCAGCCAAATCAAAAAAGCCCGCGCCAGATATTCCGTTTGATCACAATTTAATCTCAGTTCTATTGGGACCCTCGTTTGATGGTCAGGCTGAGTTTTCAATCGTGCACTCACAGCTGAATTCCCTTCGCTACCTTGTCTTTCAGGGCGATAGATATATTGCTGAAGCGCGGATCCAAACCATAAATTCTGAATTTGATAATTTCAAAATTGATAAATTTTTGTTTTCAAAACTGCCAATTGAAATAGATTTAACTCTTAAGATTTACAATGGTGATCGACTTATTGATCAAAGAACATTTAGCTCGATTCCTAGCAATCGTTCAACTTACGACATTGGTCTAGCCTCCTGTATGCGGGCGGCTCAGCACGACGAAGGAATTTGGAAAAGTTTAGAATCTCAAAAAGCCGACGTCATTTTGTTTCTAGGTGACAATGTCTATATCGATTACCAAATGGAAGAACCCATTACAGTTAAACTTATTTGGAAAAAGTTCGTGGAAACCCGAATGGTATTGCAGTTTTACCAATGGAAACGATTAGTCCCAGTTATTGCCATCTGGGATGACCATGATTTTGGTGGAGACAATTCAAATGAAAGTTTCCCTCTACTAAAAGAAGCTCAAGACAATTTTAAAAATTTTTTTGCGCAGAAGCTCAGCCAGAACAGTTTTATTACCGCGGGTCCTGGAATTTCCTGCAAATTTCAACTCGGGAATCATTTGTTTTTGATGCTGGATGACCGGTCCTATCGAGAAGCGCCCAATTCTGGAAAAATGTATTCATTTTTTGGACGCGACCAAGAAGACTGGATTTTCGATTCTATAGAAAACTTCAATGGCCTGGTGTGGATGAATAGTGGGTCTCAGTGGTTTAACATTAAAGGATTTAGTGAGTCGTTTAGAAAAGATCATAAAATTAATTTCAACATGTTTGCAGAAAAATTGAATCAATCTCAAAAAAATTTCATTTTCACTTCAGGCGATGTCCACTATTCAGAGGTTTGCAAAACACCGGAACTTTTGAGTAAAAAGTCGTTGGAACTCACGTCCAGCTGTATGCACAGTTCACATTTTATTGGATTGCCCACCATGGGCCGAAGTGAAAATCGCCTGGCTTCAGCGTGGAAGATAAACTACTTGATATGTCGAACTGGTGATTCACCTGGAAAGCAGACAATTGATATTCGTTGTTATACTAAAGGTGCCCAGAAACTATTTGACGTAAAAAAAGAATATACGCCGACGTAACAACGAGTGATCTTTTTTTGATTTCTTGACAGCATTCAAACCGTCCGGCACTATCGGCACCACTTATGAAACCTATGAATCAGTGGATCGCTTTATTTTTGTTTTTCTCACAGTATGCTCATGCCTATTCTTATATTGATAATCGCGGATTATATCCTTTGGGTGAAAAAGAGATATTTATGTCGAACACCGGGATTGCCCTAACGGAATCTTCGGGTAGTGTATTTTATAACCCGGCAGGTTTGGCCACAGTTACGGCTGCAAAACTGTCTTTAAGTTCGAATACTTATTTTAGTTCGAAAACTCAATTCAAATCGATTCAAACTTTAGACGGAAAAGACATGCCTTTTACGTCTACGGGAACTCAATCAATTCCCAGTTCCTTGATTTCAGCCTGGAAAGGTGATTCGATAAATTTGGCTTTTGGTATTTTTGTACCTCACCAATTAAAATCTCAAGATTCGGCACTTTATACCACAGACAATTACGACGCTATTCAAATGACTCGGAGTCAGTCCTTTCAGGTCCTGATGGCTGGGGGCAGTATCGCAGGCAAGGTGAACGACTCGCTTGCATTGGGCGTTAGCTGTTTCTACACTACGTTTCAAACATCTCAGCAGTTCGATCTTTCTGGAGCCCCGACTGCGGGTTCCGGGCTGAAACCAGTTATTGCTAGTTCCTATTTTAATTCTGATATTTCTGGTGGAATTTGCCATTTCGGAGCTCAAAAATCACTTTCTGATCATATACTTTTGGGGTTTGTAATTAAATCGCCGCTCATTACGACTTCTAAAAAAGGGACGTCTTCGCAATTTATTCAAGAGCCAAATCAAGGCATATTTAAATTTGATGGGCCAAAAGAAGTCGATACTGAGTTTGCGATTCCCGGCGAGTTAAGCACTGGAATTAAGCTAGAGGCGTCTGATCGCCTAACGTTTTATTCTGATTTAAATTATCAAATGGACGCCAGTTACAAAGACGGAAATTTAATTTCTTCTAAATTTGAACATGCCGCTACCCTTAGATACAGCGCTGGTGTGCAGTTTAAAATCTCTGATAAAAACGAAATTTTGGCAGGTTTTTCTTACAATCCTAGCACTCTTAAGGCACCCAAAGCAGAAGCTCAGGAAAATTTTTTCGTAGGAACGTTTGGTTTCCAATCTCAAAACGCAAACAGCGTTTTTGGCCTTGGACTTTTTATAGCTCAGTCCTATGGAAGTCTTGAAGTCAGCAAGCTAAATAGTTCATTTCAAGAACTAGGCACCTACAACAGCGATGTTAAAACGTCGATTACAGGGCTATTGATTAGTTCTGGCTTTGCTTTTTAAGATTATTATTTGGTGTTTTCAAACTCAACCAAAAGCTCTTTTAACTCACCGATTTTTTTGCTTTCGTAGTCTTCGGTTCCTTTGACATACTCTTTTTCAGCCATGGTATTTATTGTCTGCGCCAATCGTAAACCAGCCTTCATCAACTGCGATTTAACGATCTCAGTGCCGGCTTTCATGTAATCTTCAGTTGCTTCAGCAGAACCTGTCGCTTTGATCATTTTGTCTACGCCACGAGCATCCTTTTCATTGACACCGTCAGCGCCTTTCACAAGACGACCACAATATTCGCGATCGGCCGCCGCTGTAGGAACAGAATCAATATACACTTTAGAATGTAATGATTGAGACTCTTTATACCAATCTAAAACAGGCGTATTTTTAATTTCATCTGTATTTAAGGCTTTCTGGTCTTCAACAATTAAATCAGCCAATTCTTTAAAACCTTTCCAGCCTGGCATTTTATAGCTTGGATCCTTTATTTTTTGATTTGCAAAAACTTTATCAACTAATGTTGAATCCCAAAACGAGTGGAAATTTGTGGATTTAATTTTTACTACACCGTCTTCAACAACCGAATATTTAAGGTTACACATATTGGCGCCGCGATCATAGCCATTTCCAACGTGCAGAGGTTGATGGACATCACCAACCAGGTGAATCAAATAGCGCATCAAATCCATTTTCTGGTTTTTAGTGAATTTGCTAACTCCCAAAAATCCTGACATTAATTTTCCAGGAATATTTGAAATCATCGAATTGGCATCTCGAGGCGCTTTCAAAATGTCCGGAACAAGTTCATACGAACCGTTAAATCGTGGATCGATTTCAATAAAATGATAATCTGAAAAGCTGGCTTCTTTTTTCTGAGGAGAAGGAGTGAAGTCTTCGTCTGACCGAACTAAATCTGGAAACGTAGCGGCTTCCGCCATCGGGCCATGGCCTAAAATTTCTTCAACCAAACGATTACCTTTAGGAGTTAGATTACGCTGAGCGATTTCACCGACAGTTTGATGTCCCAAATCGCCCCATGCAAAGGCCATTGAATTTACGAAAGACGTTGCTATTACGGAAAACACCAAAACACCAAGTTTGTTTCGAGATTGGTTTTTCATTTTTACCTCCTATGGGTAAGGGAGGTAAAATAAATTAATTTCAATTTGGTTTCAACTGTAGAGAAAAAGACACTAAGACAAAAAAAGACACTTTCAAAGTTTTACTGTGGAACACTGAACCTATTCAAGCAGTTAGGAACGGCTCGACGTACAACCAGTTATTGTGCAAAAAATCTAAAGATTCAAAAAACTCCTTAAATTCAACGTAGTTGATCCGATAAGTCGAGTATGACTTTGAAAATGAGTTTAAAAAAAACCCAAACCAGCGACTACTCTGAGTTTGATTCCATTGACGGGTCCCATCCATACAAAGAATTGGGGCCGGAGTTTATGGTTGAATACCCTGTTTTCACTTTGAAAAAGGGAAAAATCGTCTATTTTAATTTTGATCTAGCCAAAGAGATGGGTCTTTTACCCAAAGAGCATAAATCGAATTTGAATTCCCAACTTGAAAAGAAAATTCTAGAAACTTTTTCAATACAGATTATCAATGAATACGACGTTCTTTCTAAAAAACGAATTAATCGCCAGCATATCAAACCAACAAAATTTATGGCGACACGCTATTTACAATTGCAACACAAGAGTAAAAAAGGAAAGACTTCTGGTGATGGTCGAAGCGTCTGGAACGGGCAAGTTAAACACAATCAAAAAACATGGGATGTGTCTTCACGCGGCACTGGTGTTACGTGTTTGTCTCCTGGCAGTGCTGAAAGCGCTATGCCGCTTAAGACAGGCAATACTGACACTGGGTATGGCTGTGGCCAAGCCGAAATTGATGAGCTTGTCAGTTCAGCCATTATGTCTGAAATCGTTCACAAGATGGGAATCTACACCGAGCGCGTTTTGGCCGTTATTGATCTAGGTGACGGAATTGGAATTGGGGTCAGAGCGGCGGAAAGCCTTTTGCGTCCCGCCCATGCCTATTTGTTTTTAAAACAAAACCGCCATGAACCCTTAAAAAAAGTAATCGACCATACTATATCGCTAAAAAAATACAGCCAGGCTACCGATCGCTACGACCAGTTTTTAAATGAGTTTTGTGATCGATTCGCATCCTTTGCCGCGCAATTGCAGGAACATTACCTCTTTGTGTGGCTGGACTGGGATGGCGACAATGTTTTAATGGATGCAGGAATTATCGACTATGGCAGCGTCAGACATTTCGGAAGCTGTCACAATCAGTACCGCTATGACGATGTCGAACGGTTCTCTACGAATTTGCTGGAACAAAAAAGAAAAGCGAAATCCATTGTCCTAACAATGATCCAAGCAATAGATTATGTAAAAACAAAAAATAAAAAAGGTTTGGAAACTTACAAACGACACCCACTATTAGTAAGATTTGAAAAGCAATTCAATCAAAAGCAACTTTATTTCTTTGCGCAAAAAATGGGCTTCAACGAAATTACAATTGCTCAAATTGAATCCAATTCTGAACTAAAACGAACACTGATAAAATTATTTAAATGTTGCCAGTATTGGGAAAATCTAAAAACACAGCCGACTTTTTCAAAAGTAGCTGACGGAATAAACAAAAACCCACTTTGTAATATGCGCAGTTTTTATCGTGAGTACCCAGCCTATAAAATTAAAAACAAAGCCGGTGCGTTGCCGTTAGACGAGTTTATTTCCATGACTTGGACTCAATCTTCACCTAAGAAAAGCACAGCTCTATATTATAAAAACAAATCCCGATTTGAAGACCTATTGAAATGCTACGATCGAGTAGTAAATGGAGTTTCGAAAACAAACAATGCGGACATATTACCCATGTTAACAAAATTAGCCTCTAGATGGAATCCATCCAATTTTCTGACTGGGAATGCATTGATTCACAATGTGGACCATATCCTTGAACTGTATAGCAAAATGGAACGCGAGGACATAGTTCAACTGAGTGTAGAAAAGATTATTCATTATGTAAGTGGGGAATCTGCTATTTTAAGAAAAAAATCACTCTATGATGTAAATTCAAAAAATGCCAAAGATACGATTCATCAAAAGTTGTGGGATCAAATCCTGATGAACCTTCATGAATACCGAGATGAATTTTAGATTTGTTCTTTTACCCAGCGCTTGATGATTGGGAATTCTTCGTCGATCATATCGTGCTTTTTATTTAACGATATAAATTCAACATTTAATCCCATGTCTTTCAATTTATCCGCACCAAATTTGGTTTCTTGGTAGGGTAAAACATCGTCCTTATAACCATGAGTCAGTATCCAGGGAGTTTTAAGCGAATCCTGGGTCAAGCTTTGGCGCCATCTTGGAAAAAAATGAAAATAGCCACTAACACCGATAACACCACCCAATTTTCCGGGATAGTTAAGTGCCACATCAGCGCTTACTAGGCAACCTTGCGAAAAACCAAAAAGAAAAATGTCTTTTGCCTTATACCCTTGCTTTATCAAATCATTAATTAAATCGAACAGCTTCGAGCGAATTCGTAAAACACCCGTCTTTTGAAACGGGGGCTCACCAAACCAAGAAAAACCTTTTAAATATTTTCTAGGGGCATTCAAAAGGAGGAAATTCATTTGGGGAAGGCCCAATTCTTGATCAAATGTTTTGAATGGTTTCAAACTATCGCCGCGGCCATGCAAAACTATCATTATTTTTTTAGAGCGCCGTTTGGAAGGAATAAACTGATACTTAAAATGACTCGTAGATAAATGAAATTCAGAATTCACTAAGTCCCCTTAAACACGCTCTTAGAATTGGAGGCAATCGAGCTGTCCAAGGGCTTTACCCAGTAGGTGATCGGCAGTCAAGATTTCCTTTTTGGTCGAGTGACATTGAGGACTGGACGCCAATCGCTTTGAAACTTTTTCTCTCCAATCGCGATTTCGGATTGGATATAAATAAAGTTCTTCTTCACGCTGAAATGAATTTGCCACGTTTTCTGCAATTTCAATATCGGGAGTTATGCCAACAAGCTGTGGCGATTGTCCAGATGGTAAATGAAACGTTCCCTTGGTCTGAAAATAAAGTAGCTTCTTGTTTTTAGGCCACTCTTCGCCCTCTTGAAACGATCCTTTCCCAAAGGTCCTCTCGCCGATCAAGGTGCCACGCTGATACTGCTGTATAACTCCAGCTAAAATTTCAGCACTGGAGGCCGTTGATCGATTTACTAACACTACGAGCGGTCCAAAATATTCGGCATCTTTACCGCTGTAAAATGTTTCTTTTCTGAAATGTTTGTTGAAATATACCAAATCATAGATTTTTCGATCGCCGACAAATAGGCCACTGATGCAAAGTATTTCATCCATAGACCCACCAGAATTATCGCGAATATCCAATATAACTCCACTGGTTTTCTCTTTGTTGGCCTGCTTTAAAGCTAACTGCAACGTATCACAGACTCCATCCGAAATTTTAAAAATGCTGATTAAGTGTAATACCTTGCTGTCTTCACGACGTAAGATTTTTACCGATACGCTAGGAAGGACTTGATTTTTCTTATCAACCAACCAAATTGAAATGCCCAAAGTCGTTTTTACTTTGAACTGATGTTGATCCTTGGCCTTCAGCCAATCGGAAACGGCGTCTAAATCCATCTTAGCGATTGATTGCCCATCGATTTCCAAAATCTGATCACCTTTTGAAACTCCTAATTTATCAAACACGGATCCAGGATACACTCGTGAAAAAATAAATTCAGAATCGGACTTCCCTAAAGTAAAACCATACGAGCTAATTCGAGGCTGGCTATTGGCGACAACCTTTTCATAATACTCTCGAGGCAATAAATAGCTATGTGGATCGCGGTGCACAGAGAGGTAATTATTGATGCCAAGGCCCACAATGTACGGGCCGTATTTGTGATCATCGATTTTTGCCTGAAGCTGACTCCAGATTTTTTGAAAATCCATAAAAACATGTTTGCCATCTTTTAGATAATCGATCCAATTAGCGAGTCTTTTCTTTTCATTTTGAATAAACACAGTTTTTTTGTTCTCTAGTTGCAGGCCTTTTTCTGGAGACCACGTCAATGTCATATCCATGTAGGCGGCCATCGATTGCAGACTGTTTACACAGGCCAAATAAGTCTTTTTAGAACTTTTGCAGTTAAAATTCTGATAGAAATTTTGAATATCAGACGTGGTCAAGCCAGTGTGAATCCAAGATTCTTCTTGCTTAAACGTAGTCACATTCAACAAATGATGTTCAAACGAAACTAAAATTAAAATTACGAGTATAAACCCAACCCCAAAACGTACCACTAACACCCTCCCCGATACTATCGGGCCCACCTAATCTAACAGCAACCAGTATGCCATTTCTAATATAACTCTTGGGGGTTGCCGCCCGGTTAGTCCTTAGTGAATTTTCATTAATGTCTAACAAATTGACAAGACTAAAAGGCCTAGAGTAAAAAATCACGTGAGGTAAATATGGATTTGGGGCTTCCAAAGGACCTAAAAGATAGAAAAATTGTGGTTACCGGTGCCAATGGTTTTATAGGCAGCGTCGTCGTTTGGGAACTTAACCAGCTTGGTTTTACCGACATCGTGGCCGTTGACAGTGTACCTCTGTCTGAGCGGAATTTACTAAAAGGGCTAAAATACGATCGGTTTTTGTTACACACTGACCTTTGGGCTTTTTTGGCCCAGCAACCCAAAAATGCGATTTCTTGGGTGATCCACATGGGTGCCTGCTCGTCGACTACTGAAAAGAACTGGGACTTCTTGCTTGAAAATAATACGCACTACACTCAAAAAATTTTTGAAGCCTCGTTGGGTGGTGGATTTGATGTAATTTATGCCTCGAGCGCGGCCACCTATGGCAGCGGGGAAAATGGATTTGATGACACGACGGATTCTGAAATTTTAAAGCCGCTTAATTTGTACGGCGATTCCAAAGTGCTATTTGATAGATGGGTAAAAAAAACCTCGGGGCAGCCTAAGCATTGGTATGGTTTGAAATTTTTCAATGTGTACGGTCCGATGGAATACCACAAAGATTCGATGGCCAGCGTCGTATTCAAATCCTTTAATTTAATAAAAGCGACGGGCCAAGTGAAGCTTTTCAAGTCACATAATCCTGATTACAAAGATGGCGAACAGCTGCGTGATTTCGTATATGTGAAAGACGTTACCAGGTGGATTATTGAATTGATGGTTAAAAAACCCGAAAACGGCATTTACAACATGGGCTTTGGCAAAGCACGTACATGGCTCGACTTAGTGTCCGCTACTTTTAGATCGCTGGACTTGAAACCTAATATTGAATGGATTGAAATTCCGAAGGATATTCGTAACCAGTATCAATATTTCACCGAAGCCAAAATGAATCGATGGTTAAATCAAAAAATGTCGCCTCCACAGTGGAGCGTCGAAGCCGGCGTCACCGATTACGTAAAAAATTATTTGAACACCAGCGATCCTACGTTAAAAAGTAAAGGTTCTTAAGTGACAAAACTACCCGATCATCTAAGAAAATACATCGTTCCACAAGAAGACTTGGTCTATACCCCAAAGGAACACGCCATATGGCGCTATATTTTGCGACAACTGAAGCACTTTTTAAAAGATCACGCTCATGAAAGTTATTTAGACGGACTAGAAAAAACAGGTATCACTTCTGAGGAAATTCCGAGCATACGGGATATTAGCCGACACTTAGAAAAATTTGGCTGGCGGGCATTGCCCGTGAGTGGTTTTATTCCTCCAGCTGCCTTTATGGAGCTTCAGTCACTAAGTATTTTGCCGATCGCTTCTGAAATTAGATCATTGGATCATTTAAAGTACACACCGGCACCCGACATTGTTCATGAAGCCGCAGGCCACGCGCCTTTTTTAGCGAATCCGGAATTTGCCGGGTATTTAAAAAAATACTCAGCGGTCGCTAAAAAAGCCATCGTGAGCAAAGAAGACCTGGATATTTATGAGGCAATTCGTGTTTTATCCGACATCAAAGAAAGTCCTGCTTCAACCCCAACTCAAATTGAAGAGGCCGAAAAAAACCTCGCGTCTGTTGTTTCAAAAAATACCAGCGTTTCTGAAGCCGCCGAATTGGGTCGAATGAACTGGTGGACTGCCGAATATGGACTGATTGGCTCACTTGAAAATCCAAAAATTTTTGGTGCCGGGTTGCTATCAAGTGTTGGCGAGTCCAAAGCATGTTTAGACTCCAAAGTTAAAAAACGTCCGCTGACTATTGATTGCTTAAAATACTCTTATGACATCACAGAACAACAGCCTCAGCTTTTTGTGACTCCCAGTTTTAAACATTTAGAATCCGTTTTAAATGAAATGGCCGACACCATGGCTTTTAAAACCGGTGGAGTTTCAAGCCTGGAAAAAGCAAAAATCGCACAGTCTGTAAATACAATTGAAATGAATTCTGGATTGCAAATGAGCGGCGTGCTTTCTAAATACGAAGCGACTGGCGATGACGTTGAGTTTCTTCAATTTTCAAGTCCGACACAACTTGCCCATCAAGAATTGCAACTGGACGGACATGGCACGGATTATCATGCCACGGGTTTTAGTTCGCCTATTGGTAAAATTAAAAATTTTGACCTATGCCCTTCTGACTTTTCAGATGAACAATGGAGTTCATTAGGCCTTGAAATTGGAAAACAGCTCACACTGAATTACAAAAGTGGATTTAAGGTAATAGGAATTTACTATGGCCGAGTTATTCGTGATGGAAAAACCGTGATCATGAGTTTCAGAGATGCCACCGTTTCCAAAGGCAGCGACGTATACTACAAGCCAGAATGGGGTCCTTTTG
This sequence comes from Pseudobdellovibrionaceae bacterium, assembly GCA_043757515.1. GTDB lineage: Bacteria > Bdellovibrionota > Bdellovibrionia > Bdellovibrionales > Bdellovibrionaceae > UBA2316. The sequence continues at coordinate 12,142 of JAYVPD010000128.1, read as the reverse complement.
ATTTAGCTTTGGGTTCAGTGGTAAAAAGTGTTTTTTCTGGACCTGCCGACCGGACAGCTTTTGGACAAAATGATGATTTCATTGTCAAAAAAGTCGAAAGCAAAAAACAGTCCGAAAAGGATTTAAACATTAACTTGATCTACACAGAAATTCGGCACTTAAGAACTAAATTTAATTTTGAATCGGCAGCGCTGCCTACGTTGCAATCTCTCTACAGCAAAATCAGTGATCTTGATAATAAAGACTGGCTAGCCGTTTTGGAAATTTATGAACTCTTGATTCAAAACAGCAAACCTCTTTCTGGCGAAAGTGGCTACACTGAATTGCTCGGTGCAATTCGATCAGATTTAAAAACTAAAAGTGCTGTTTTAATCGAGTGTGGGGATTCAATAGAACAAGGCTTACTTCTAGCCTATCAAGTGTGAATTTCATTCTATGGAAACTTTGTTTACAATTAAAATCGTTTTAGCCAAAACTCTGTATGATAGAAATATCGGATCCACTTCGCGAGTTATGGATAATATGGGTATATCAGAATTGATTTTGGTAGCACCCCAATGTGAAATCACTTACGAAGCGCAATTGGCAGCGGCCACCGGGCAAACGGCTTTGCAAAATCGAAAAGTGTATTTAAATTGGAATGAGTTTTATAAAAATGAACCGGAAGGCATACGAATCGCTTTCACTGCACGGGACGGCCGCGGCCGCATGGTAAAAAATTTCGATTCCCAGTTAAAGTTATTCTTAGAAAAACATCAGCAAAATTTAGCCTCTGACGATTTGGCGCAAGCTAATTCGGCCGCTCAGGGTAATACTCTATATTTGATTTTTGGCCCAGAAGACGCAGGACTCGCCGCCGAGGACCTCGAAAATTCAAATTACTGTGTGTCACTGCCGACCTTTGGCGATAATTCGAGCTACAACTTGTCCCACGCAGTGTTGCTGGCTTTATTTATTCTTAGACAGAATATCGGCGGTCAGAGAACGACGCTGGAAGGGGCCCAAATAAAGAATGCTAAAGACCTTCCACCTATGACATTAGTTGGAGAGACCTTAAAAGAATGGCTTACTTTAATGGGCTTAGATTTAGAGTCCCATCATAAAATAAATGCCTACACGGTGATTCATCGAATGTTGCTACAGAACACGCCAACTCAAAAAGAATACCATATGCTTGAAACTATGTTGCAGCAAACAATACGAAAGTTGAAACGTCTGAACGAATTAGAAAGTCTAAAGCAATAGCCCGCTTCGATGCGCGGGCCTATCGATTAGCCTTCTCTTTGAAAGATGTGTAAATCTTCTTCAATTTGATGAACTTGGGTTTCTAATTTCTCGCGCTTTTTTAGCAATGAAATTAAATAGTCGACAGTGTCTTTATTTTTCAAAATTGAATCTAGCTCTTTGTCTATGGTATCTATTTCTGAATCTAAAATACGTTTATGAAAATTCATTGAATTTTTCATGTCTTGATTTTCATTGGCGGATTCATTCTCTATCCAATCTAGGTCATCCATCACGCCATCTAAAATATTCGATGTTTTTACTATTTTCCGGCTTTCTGTTTCTTTGTGATCTGAAAGTGCTGAACTTAAATTCCTGATTAACGAACCAAGGAACGATTGACTGTGGTCATCTTCCATAACTGTTTTTAAAAAAACTCCCGGCGGTGTGCCTTATTTACCGAGTCTGATCGAAACCTATTTTCGTTAGACCCTTGTGCCTAGCTAATCATCAAAATCAGGCTGGCGTAGGGTCAGTATATCAATTTTTCGGGGCAATTTCCATTCTTGGTATAGTCCTGAATTGCGCGTTATTTGCTTCAAAACCGTCCAATCGTTCATTAGGATGGGCCTACTATGAAAATAATTTTACCCGCAATGTACCTAGACTTTGGGTTAGCTGTTGCGGCAAGGAAAGGTCGAAATTTTCTATGCTTAATTCTATTAAACACATTTTTTGGATAGGCTTATTTATAGGAGTTTCAATGAACAGCAACGCAGCCCCTACCAATCGATACATTGCAAAATTCGATACCAATGGATTCGAGGGCACATTAAAAGTGAATGGAATAGCCGCCGTTTCAAGAAAAAGGTCCGCTCGGGATAGCGGCGCAGCTGTTTTAAACCCATTGTTGAAAAAAGGAAAAAATTCCACAATTTAGGTCAATAATTTCAATTCAAGTTTTTGATATCGAATGGCAATCGATTCTCGCGACGGCGGCAGAGGCCAAATTTTAATTAGGCGAACCCATTTTGAACTAAGCGCTTTGTTGCGAAAATACAATTCATGATCCCATTCAATTTCAGCCATCGCAAGTAACTGGGGCACAAATTGCTCGTAACCACAGTCTTTCGCATACCGTGCGGCTATCTCATATTCTACGATATTCCCACTTTCCAGTTTGCCGGCTCCGTACATGGACATAAACCATCCAAAATTAAATATATTTAAATAACGACCACATAAACAAAAAAACGAGATGGACCGTCCGATAATGCTCATTACGATTTCGCGACTTCGTCTTGGTTTGCTGCCTAGTTCTAGTAACATTTTTCCAAGGCACGTTCTGTGATCCCATTCTTCATTTTCGATTCTCTTCAGATCAGCAATTTCAACCGCATCGGTCATGGCCTTGCCATGCCCAAGATAGGCATAGGCCGCCGCGCGTTCGCCCGAATACGCGTTTTGCAACAAAAAGATTAGTTTAGCTTTAATTGGATTCACGGAACAAATCTACTACAGACAGTTCCAACTTCCAAGACAGGATGTTCCTGTTAGTCATTTTTGATACCTGTGATTAGAATATCATCACCTAGACTGGCTTTTTCGATAGAACGCAACCGCAGGCGATTACTCATTGAAGAAACAGTCAATTGATCGGAATACCCGATGCCATTGCCTAAAAACAAAGGCGCGATAAAACTATAAACACGATCATAAATCCCTTTTTCAAGGTAGCGACTCAAAGTAAACGCGCCCCCTTCGACCAAAATGGATTTCATTTTGCGCTCGAAACAGAAATTATGAACCTCTTCCAGTGAAAACTGATCTGTCGCATCCGATTTCAGAAACAGTACATTCTGGGATAGGCCACGACTATCAATGGATTCGCGAAGTTCGCGGCTAGTCCGTTTTGAATCCACAACATAGTAAACATTTTCTGGTTTGTGGTGTTTAGAAATTTCTTTTTTGTCAAAACCCAAACAAATGGCTCCGTCGGGATCTATAATCAATATTTTGTTTTCTTTCTTAAATCCCTCTAGCCGTATATTTAGTTTTGAATTGTCTTTAAGAATAGTTCCCGCGCCAACCAAGGTGACATCATAAATGCTACGTAAATAATGTGCATAATTTCTAGAGAGTTCATTTGAAATCCACTGGCTTTCAAAATTTCGCAACGCTATTTTACCATCTAAAGACTGGGCCCACTTCAAAGCCACAAATGGTTTCTGCAATCGAAAATTTTTGAAAAAATTTTCTGCAACAATTTCGAGTTGCTCTTGAAGAAATCCGTGGACCGCCGTGTTTATTGTTTTTGAAAAAAGAATGGCCTCTTTGCCAGCTTCATTGATAATCTGTGCGCCTTTACCCGACACCAAGGGATTTGGATCTTGGATCCCATACACGACCCGGCTAACCGGCAAATCTTTGATCCGCATAGCACAAGATCCCGTTTTGCCAATATGAGCGCACGGCTCCAACGTCACCACCATGGTGGCACCAATTAGTTGTTCGGGCTTTAAACAATCAAGTGTATTAATTTCAGCATGAGGTCCGCCGTAGTATTCATGAAACCCTTTAGATAAATAAAAGCCTTCACGATCTAAAATCACACAACCCACTGCTGGATTGGGCGCTACCCGCTGGGACCCTTGATAGGCGACGTAAATCGCCAAAGCCATCGCTTCAGCAATCGTCATTTTTCTTTTATCAGCGGCTACAACAGTGGCCGATTGTCCAAGGGAAAATTCTAAAGCTAGCTTTCCAACGCGAACATCAACCATCTATTTTGCCATCCAGCTTTTCCAGTAATCTTTCAATTCGACCCCGTCCAGTGAAGGATCAATTTCCAAATTTTGGCGTGTATCAATCATAACTGCAATTTCATCTGTATGCGTTTTGGTGCCGATATTTTTCACTGCTTTGGGGTGGGGTCCATGTGGAAACCCCGCGGGATGCATGGATAGCATTCCCGAATGTAAATTATCGCGACTAAAAAAATTTCCCGCGTGATAAAATAACACTTCGTCGTAATCAATATTCTGATGATAAAAGGGAACTTTCAAAGCGTCGTTATCAGTTTCTAGTGGTCTTGGCAAAAACGTACAAACCACAAACCCATGAGCGACAAACGTTGTATGGGCGCTAGGAGGTAAATGAACGCGCGCAGAAACCATAGGCATCATGTCTTTAGTATGCAAAGTTAAAGGAAACAAATCCCCTTTCCAGCTGACAGTATCATAAACACATTCATCATATTGAAATCGAGTCATTTGTGATTGTCGTTTTACTTGTACCAAGTCGATGTTCAAATTTTGAGATTTTTTAAACGCGTGCATTTCTTCTAAATTAGGTTTACCAAAAGCTGCTGGATCATAAAAGGCATTCTTACCAACCATGCCGCGATCAGGTTCACGGTAGCCACTGACTTTTGATTCAATAACTAGAAATTCACAGTCTGAATTTGCAACTACAGTGTGGGTGCAACATTTTGGCATCAAAATATATTGGCCCGGATTGAAATGAAGCAGCCCATATTCAGTTAATATTCGGCCTTCACCTTTATGACAAAAATAAAGTGTGTCACCATCCGCATTTCTGAAGCCTGTCAAAGTTTGTTTAGTTGATTTCGCTGGCACCGAAGTCACATACAAGCCTACATCAGAATTAAAAAACATTTGCTGCCATTGATTGGCGGGCTTTTTCAATTCCACTAAATCATACAACCGAGGTTTCAGATTTCCTTCGATCATCGACCAGCGAGTGCTTGGCTTAGGTTTTATTAAGTGTGATACCGAGCCATAAAATCCTCCGCGCCCTTGTTCTTCTTCAAAATGGCCATCGGGAATACCTTTATGGCCTTGAGTTGTATTTTTACCCTGTGAATATTGATGCATTACAGATACCCCCGCTGCTGTTGATCCCGTTCTATGGCATCAAACAATGCCTGGAAATTGCCATCACCAAAACCAAAATGATTTTCACGCTGGATTATTTCAAAAAAAATCGGACCTATCATATTTTTAGTAAAAATCTGAAGCAAATAGCCGTCATGATCGCCATCAGCTAAAATTGCGTTTGCCTCTAAAAGACTTAATTCTTCTCGAACATTAGGCAAGCGTTCTTTTAGCATTTCATAATAGGATTTAGGAGGTGACGATAAAAAATCAATATCATTTTTCTTAATCTCTTTGGTTGAATTAATAATATTCATTGTGGTCAGCGCCACATGCTGAATTCCCGAGCCTTTGTATTCATCCAAATATTCTTGAATCTGAGATTTGTTCCCCGTGGGTTCATTAATGGGAATTGAAAATGTTCCGCACGGCGATCTCATCACTTTTGAAATCAAGCCAGTGGCTTTGCCTTTGATATCGAAATACCGCGCTTCCCTAAATCCAAAAATATTCGTGTAAAAATCGCACCATTTTTGCATTTCACCTTTGGGCACATTATTAGTAAAATGATCCACAATCAATAATCCAAGGCCTTTTGGTACTTGCAAAGAACCTTTGATTTCAAACGTCGTTTCATAAAACGATTTGGCGCCAGCCGCATCCACAAAGTAAACCAAAGAATCGCCAATACCATAAACGGCTGGAAAATTTCCTATTGGTTTTTCAATTCCCTTGGAGTTAAAAGCACGCGCTCCGCTGGCAACCGCGACTTTAAAAGCATGATTAGCGTCTTGAACTCGAAATCCAGTTGAGGAAATACCGGGGCCATGGGCCTCAGAAAAATGCTGAGCAAAACTAGTTGTATCATCGTTGATAAAAAATTTAATATTACCCTGCTGATAAAATGAAATAGTTTTTTCTTTTGATTGGGCTGTTTTAATGAATCCAAATTTTGTAAACAGTTTAGAAAAATCAAATGACTTTGGGCCTGTGTACTCTACAAACTCAACACCTTGAATACCCAGAGGATTGGCATCGTGACTCGACATAGAGACTCCTTGACGAATAAATATGCAACCAAGCTAGGCTCTGAGAGCGGAAAGTTCAAGCAAAAACTCTAGGATGGACCTAGTTGTTGCTCCTGATAAAACTTAATAACGTCTTGATCGGCTCGAATCGATTGGGTCGACCATCTAATTAAATTAAGCCCTGCGGAATCTCGAAGTCGGCTGAGCGCCACATAGGCTTGGCCTGGTTCCCAAAGTTGCGATAGATCGCACCATACTTTATCCAGTGTTGCGCCTTGGCTTTTATGAATAGTGGTTGCATACCCTAAATTTAATGGAAACTGGGTAGCCGACATAACGATTTCACCTTCGGCATTCATTAAATCAAATGAAACTGGTTCGACGGTGACTTCACGGCCTGCACGCTTAGCTACAACTATTTTTTTATCTTTGATTTGCCTAACTACGCCTTGAGTGCCATTGATCCATCGTTTTTGTGGATCATTTTGCGTGAAAATAACTTCGGCGCCTTCTTTTAAAACCAATTCTTGGGGCACTGGAAATGAATCTTTCATTTTTTCAATTCGGCCTTCGTCACCCCAATACAATGTTGGAAACGATTCAGCGTCCCGATCAATTTTATGAAGTTGTTTTAAATTGAAGTCCTCGGATTGTTTGCGGAATGGAAATAGTCGAATGCCCGAATCTGATTCATCATGTTCCCTAATTTTGTCGTTTAAAAATTCAAGTACCCGATCAGAAACCAAACCCACGCGGACATCGCCCAAAACTTTTAAAAATTCAGCATCGTGGGTGCGATGATTGGTTTTTAGAAACGCATTTTGGAATTGCACTCGTTGCCAAACAGGATTCTGAAAACACCAATTACGAGGCCCGATTTTGCTGATCGGCGGCAGCTGAGCAAAATCACCAACGGCAATTACGCGAAGTCCCCCAAATGGGTGATCATTGTTTTTCGCCAATCGACAAATTTTTTCAGCCAAATCCAATGCGTCTCCGGATATCATTGAAATTTCGTCAATGATCACGCCTTCGACCTGGTTGATACGTTTTTTTAACCGACTATCTTTTTTGGCCTTTTCATAAACTCGAGCTGGCCCGCCTTCCATTATCCCAAGTCCAAAGAAACTATGAAACGTGCGACCGCCAACCAAAACGGCCGCAGCCCCGGTAGACGCCAATACCGGAAATTCATTTTTTTTAAACTGACTTAAGAATTTTTTTACCAAAAAACTCTTTCCTGACCCCGCAGCCCCGGTTAAAAAAACGTTTTCACCTGACAAAAGAAGCTTAAACGCATCAAGCTGATCGTCGGTGAGCTCGATTTTAGTGTCTAGTTTAATAGCCATGCTCGGCAGTATCTCAAAGTAGCAACCAAGTCTCAAATTGTTTTATGGCTTTTAGAAACCGTGAGGGCTCGTGTCGAGTACGTCCTTTCGATTTTTTGACCAAAACAACGCAACTGGATGAGAAAACGGATGCGTTGTAAAGCTAACGCAATACTTCTTAGTTAGGCTCTTGAGTTGCTTTTAATTTGTCCTTTCCGATAGAATCGATAGACCGAGTAAAGAGGGACCCAAAATGAGCTCTAAAGTATTTGTAAATAGAACCCTAAATTTGAAAAAAATTAAATTTATTGGCCTAGACATGGATCATACCTTAATCCGCTATAACATCGAAGCCTTCGAGCGGCTTTCGTATTCAAAAATCATTGAAAAACTGATGAAACGCAGAAACTACCCACAATCACTAAAAAACCTAGTGTTTGATTACAATTTTGCCATTCGCGGTTTAGTGATTGATCGGCACAAAGGCAATTTATTAAAACTAAATCGTTACACAGCCATTCGGGCATCGTATCATGGGCTAAAGCCAATTGATTTTAAAACTCATCAAAAGTTGTACCGAAGTACCTATATTGATTTGAGTTCACCAAACTTTATGACCGTCGACACATTTTTTTCCATATCTTTGGCAGTCCTATTTGCCCAACTAGTGGATCTTAAGGACACGGACAAAGGTAATGTTTACCCCGACTATGCACAAATTGCAGATGATGTTTTGGCTTCGCTTGATGAATCTCATCGAGATGGTTCACTTAAGGATGAAGTTAAAAGCAACTTAGATAAATACATTATCAAAGACCCGTCTACTATCGAACGATTAGAGCGATTCAAGCGCCATGGTAAAAAAATATTCGTTCTGACTAATTCTGATTTCACTTATACAAAATTATTGATGGATTATGCCATCAATCCATTTTTGAAAGATCATAAAAGCTGGGTCGATTTGTTTGAAATCGTTGTAACCTTTGCCCATAAACCAAAGTTTTTTTATGAGAAGCAAAATTTTCTAAAAGTAAATCCAAATGACGGCACCATGAGTAATATGGACGAACCTTTGAAGCATGGAATTTACCAGGGTGGAAACGCGTTTAAGTTCACAGAAGATTTTGATTTAGAAGGCGATGAAATTTTGTATATCGGTGATCATATTTATGGAGATATTTTACGTTTGAAAAAAGATTGCAACTGGCGAACGGCCATGGTTTTAGAAGAGCTTCAATACGAACTTGAAAATAATACCAAAGCCGAACCAACGGTTCTTGAAATAGAAAAGCTGATGGCCAAAAAAGAACCCATGGAAGAAAAGCTCACGTTGTTGATGACTGAAAAAACAGAAAATCCAAATTTAGACGAAAAGGAAATTGAAACCTTGCAGGACGTGATTTCAGGAATCGACGCCCAGATATCGCAGCTTATTAAAAAGCAACAGTCGTTGTACAATCCTCAGTGGGGGCAATTAATGCGTGCCGGGAACGAAGAAAGCTATTTAGCCTATCAAGTCGAACGATATGCCTGCGTTTATATGTCAAAATTGTCCGAGCTGCTGACTTTGTCGCCGAGAACCTATTTTCGAGCGCCTCGGCGACCGCTATCCCACGAAAAGGTTTAATAAATCGTCAGATGATCAATACGAGATTTTTATTATCGCTGGGATTTTTTCTGGTTTTTTTTAACCCGCTTTACGCGGACAATCGCTGGGTGGCTCCTGAAAAAGATTCGCTGGGTGTTCGCCTTGGCATTCTTTCGCCCGTTTTGTTTTTAGATCTAAAGGACACAAAAAATTCAGGCGCCGCCACCCCGCTGAAATACCAGCCCGATTCAGGATCCAGAACGGCGTTAACTCTATTTTACAGTCAGTTTTCACTGACTGGCAGCGTACCAAATAACTTGGATGAAAAAACCATTCAAGACAAAGGAGCGTCTCACGTTGAGGACTATCAATTTAGGTTCTATCATAAATATGGAACGTGGGATTTTTTCTATCAGAAATACCAAGGCTATTTCATTGATAATTCTAGTGATGTGGACCCGGCCTATGCTGGAAGCGCCCGCCTTCAGAGGCCAGATTTAAAGACATCCCATGTCGGAATCCAATATTTTTACATTCCTTATCCCGAAAATTATTCTTTGGGAGGTACGTTTGACCAAAATATTCGACAAATTGCTTCGGGAGGCAGTCTGTTTTATTCCGGCTATATTGGCGAGCACTCGATTGGCGCTCAATCCCCTCTCGTTCCGGCCGCGCTGGCAGGGCCCTATGGATCGCTTGCGAACTTTAAAGAAGGACATTTCCAAAACATTAGGGCAGGTATTGGCTATGGCTACACAGCTGTCTTTTACAAATTTTATCTTGGTTTTATTGCTGGAGTTTCCCTAGGACAGCAACAACAAAAATTTGACTTAATAACAGAAAGTTTTGACCGCTGGGTGCCCTCAAATGGCTCTAATATTCGAGTTGGTTTTGGTTACAATGGTGAAAAATACTTTAGTGGAATCCAGTACATTATGGATAATACAGCGATACCATTCAATGAATATATGCTGGGCTTGACGACTGGTGAATATAAACTATTTTTTGGTTCTCGCTTTGAAGGCGTAAAAATACCGCCGATAACAGAACTTGGGGACTGGCTCTATGGAGACTAGGCGACTGATTAAAATCAGATTAGGCTCTTACTGTATGATCTTTGCAGTTCGTATTCCTGTCTTCCTATTGGACAATCAAGAATCTTTTCCATAAAATATCTGGTCCAGCGATTCTCAATAATTTAACTATGGAAAAAAATAAATTTTCTAGGCATAACTTCGTTTCGATTGTTCGGAAATGAACAATCATTTTTCCCCCTCTTGCCTCTTTGAAAAAAGGGGCTTTTTTTTGCCAATTCTTTCCTTGCTTAAGCGCTAATTCTATTTAAGACTAACGGCATGAAAAAAACCGCCATTATATTACCTTTAATTTTTATGAGTCTTTTAGGTTATGCACAAAACGAGACGGCGCCCGCTCAGCCGGCAAAAAAACGTGTTGGAAATATTCAAGCAGGTGAAGCTGATAAGTATCGCCAGCGTTTTGAAGCTAAAGATTCGAAATATTTTTCCTTTGGACCCGGTTTTGGGACAAATGTAAACAACACTCAAGTGCTGTACGCATTTACGTTTGGCTATGAATGGGAAGTTGGTGCACAAGGCGCCTTGTTAGCCGAAGCCTTTGGTGCGTTTGGGGACGGAACTGCTATTGGTGATGGTTCAATTGGTGGGAAATATTTTTTTTCCGATGAAGACGCTTCCCCATTTTTGAAAGCTACCTTTGGTATGGGACTAGCAAGCGCAAAGGGCGAAGATTCGGTCACGGGTTTTTCAGGAAAAGTAGGCGCTGGAATGACTTTTTTTAGAACATCTACAAAACATTTAGAAGTATCTGCCAACTATGCGACTATTTTTAAATCAAACAAAGAAGGCAACCCCGGCGTATTTGTTTTTGCTCTCACTTTGCTGTACTAAAAATTTTGCAAATGGTGAACGATTTGAAAACTCATATTTTTCAGCAGCTTTCAAAAAAACTAAATACGCCAATTAAGGTTCAAAAATATCTTTTAAGTTTTAAATACAATAAAAAAGAAACAATGAGATCGGCTCTGGCCGCCATGAAGGCGAAAGAAGCTCATTGTATGGAAGCCGCTTTTTTGGCAGCTGCTTTACTGGAACCAAGCGGTTATCCACCACTTGTCGTTAGCATGGAAAGTATAGATCTTTTGGACCACGTTATTTTTGTCTTTAATAAAAAAGGCCTCTGGGGATCGGTGGGGTTTTCTCGAGATCAAGGACTAAAAGGCAGAAAGCCTGTTTATCGCACGATCCGGGCGCTGGTTCAGAGTTATTTTGTCCCCTACGTAGATAAAACAGGTGGGCTGAAAGCATACCAAAAGGCTCATCTAGACGACACGAAATCAGATTGGCGTTTTTCAAAAAAAAATGTTTGGAAAGCAGAAACTTATCTTCTTGAATTGAAGCACATCAAACTAGCTAGCTCAAGTAAACGAGTTTCAAAACTCCGGGCAGATTATATTCGGCGAGGGCCTGTCAAACCCCATCCCTTATGGATATGGTAGCTAATTTATAAAAAAACTTTGAGACTAAGTTAAATCGGACGTTTTTTTCTTATTACAAGGTCTGTATATTTTGGAAAATTGATCACTTTGCGTGTTTTGATTTCGTGAATGTAGACTTCTTTTAAGTTATCTGCGCACCGGTCTAAGTCATAGTGCCATATGCAATCATCTTCGGTCTCTTCTTTGGCAGCAAATACTTTTTCAACTTCGCGGATTTCATCTTCAACCAGCTGAATAACCATTACCAAGGATTGCAAAGACACACAGGGATCTGCTTTTTTTGACATTTTTAAATAATAGCTAGATTCCCTGAAATCGCAATAATTTAGTTATCGTTTAAATTCCAATTGCCTCGTTCGCATTGGAAAACGGAGTCGAATTTCGGGGTGCAAGTAATCATTGCTTGGTGATTCAACAAGTAAAAACCTTGGTACATTTTTAACTTCAACTACATCCCCAGAATATCCTGGCCGATTCGCTCTGAATTGACCCACCCGATTCGGAAATGCTGACCCACCCCTTTCGCAAGCACTGACCCATGC
>JAYVPD010000127.1:0-23995 GCA_043757515.1 Pseudobdellovibrionaceae bacterium | reverse complement strand
TACCGCGTGTCTGAAAAACTTTGCTTGTAAAAACCGTCTCATCTAGCACGTTACAGGGCGGACACCAGGTCCCAAAAAAATCAATAAATAATGGTTTTCCAGATTTTGCAGCATTTTCTAAGGCTAATTTTGGGTCATTTAAAATAAATATATCCGGTGACTTGGTTATGGCGACGGATTCGCTTTGGGGCAGGGTAGTAACTGCGACTGACCCTGACCCTTCGGTTGCCATTGAGGCACTTGGTTTAGGTAACTTCGCACACGTTAGATTTGTTGATTGTGGTGAACAAAAAGTCTTTTTATCATCACAAACATAGGTCTGAATTTGTAATTCACATTTTTGTTTTTTATCCAGGTCGTCTTTGGTTAATGGAATTAACAATGAGGTCGACGTCATTTTAATTGTGTTCATTTCCATTTCATTTTTTTTAACTTTGGTAGGCGCCTCTAAGTTAAAATGATGTCCCTCCAGAGGTTTTACTAGAACCTGGAAACCCATCTTGGTATTTTCAAGAGTTGTCGTTTGAAGAGGTTTACTGTTAGGTTCCGCGATTACCAAAAATCCCATTAAACCTATAGAAATTAAAAATGACTTGAACATAGAACCTCACTTTCCTCTATTTCTATAGATAATATTGGGATGGAGCAAATGTAAATTAGCCATTTAACATAAAAATCATTTTACGCCATGACCCTTTGTTTTGCTGGCCATCTGGGGTACCATTGCTTCATGGAAAAAAAGACTATGATTCACGATATAGTGGGCAACACGCCATTACTTTATTTGTCCAGTTTAAGTGAAAAAACCGGCTGTTCAATTTATGCTAAAGCCGAATATTTAAATCCGGGCGGCTCAGTCAAAGATCGCACGGCATTGGGAATAATTAGGGACGCTGAAAAACGCGGACTTTTGCGGCAAGGAATGACAATTGTAGAGGGCACTGCCGGAAATACCGGAATTGGGCTAGCAACAATGGCGGCCCAGCGTGGCTATTCCAGTTTGATGGTTTTGCCCGATAATCAAAGTGTTGAAAAATATCAAGTATTAGAAGCCTTAAATGCCGAAGTTAGAAAAGTTCCACCTTGTCCTTTTAGCGATCAAAATCACTTTTATCATCAAGCTCGTCGAATCTCTGAAAGTGATCCTCAAAAATATTTTTGGGCCAATCAATTTGAAAACACGGCTAATTTTCAAACCCACTACGAAACAACTGGGTCAGAAATCTGGCAGCAAACCGCTGGCAAAATCGATATTTTTTGTTCTGCTGTTGGAACCGGTGGGACGTTAGCGGGCGTTTCTGTATTTCTAAAAGAAAAAAGTCCAAAATGTGAAACTGTTTTGGTGGATCCGTTTGGATCAGGAATGTTTGATTTTGTTAGTTCAGGACAAATTATGTCAACCGGTAGTTCCGTGACAGAAGGCATAGGAATAATGCGCCTGACAGAAAATTTTAAAAAAGCCAAGATTGATCGGGCCATTCAAATTGACGATCAAAAAATGATTTCGATGTTGTATTTTTTAGCTAAAAACGAAGGCCTACTGGTGGGTACGTCAGCGGCGTTGAATGTATTTGGCGCCTACGAAATGGCTATGAATAACAAGAATTCAAATAAAACGATTGTTACTATTTTATGTGACAGCGCGCTTCGGTATCAATCTAAGGTTTTTAACTCTGAGTGGCTTAACGAAAAAAAACTGACTCCCCAGCCGATCTAGAATAGAAATTCTAGTAGTGGGGGTCTCATGTCGTCGATTCTTAACATTCCGTTAGAAAATGCTGGTTGTGCTTGGCAAACCTATCAAGATTTGTACAAACAATCGATTGAAAATCCTGAAGTGTTTTGGGGACAGCAAGCCGAACGTATTTCTTGGTTTAAAACGTGGGATAAAGTTAAAGAAACTAGTTTTAAAAAGCCGGTTTCTATAAAGTGGTATTCTGGTGGCAAACTAAATGTTTCTTATAATTGCATAGATCGGCATTTAGAAAAAAATGGCGAAAAGACAGCATTGATTTGGGAACCCGACGGAACCAATCAGACCGCAAAAAAAATAACCTATAAACAGCTGTCAGTTAATGTAAATAAATTTGCCAATGTGTTGAAATCACAAGGTGTGAAAAAGGGAGACCGAGTAACCATATACATGCCTATGATACCTGAGACTGTGTACGCGATGCTAGCTTGCAGCCGAATCGGGGCTATTCATTCGGTTGTTTTTGGTGGTTTTGCTCCTGATTCAATTGTAGATCGAGTGAACAACAGTGAATCTAGTTTTTTAATTACAGCCGATGAAGGCCGGCGCGGTGGGAAAACGATTCCGCTTAAAAACAATGTGGATCTGGCGCTTGAGAAAACAAATCTTATTAAAAAAGTAATTGTTATTAAGAATACGGGCGGTTCTATAAATATGAATGCGAAAAGAGATGTTTGGTACCACGATTTGGAATCGCAAGCCTCGGAAAGTTGCGAGCCAGAATCAATGGATGCGGAAGATCCTTTGTTTTTACTTTATACCTCAGGATCCACAGGCAAACCAAAAGGAGTTTTGCATACGACTGGTGGTTATTTGGTGTATGCATCGTTGACTCATCAATACTGTTTTGATTTAAAAGACAATGATGTTTATTGGTGCACTGCTGATGTCGGCTGGGTGACCGGCCATTCTTATATAGTGTATGGTCCCCTATGCAATGGAGCAACGACAGTCATTTTTGAAGGAATTCCAAATTACCCGAATGTTTCGCGATTTTGGGACGTGATTGATAAGCACAAAGTTTCTATTTTCTATACGGCACCCACAGCGATCCGCGCCCTGATGCGAGAAGGCGAGGCGGCAGTTAAAACTACGTCACGAAAGTCTTTACGTATTTTAGGAAGCGTTGGTGAGCCAATCAATCCCGAGGCGTGGCTTTGGTACTATTCAGTCGTCGGAGATAAGCAATGTCCTGTCATAGACACTTGGTGGCAGACGGAAACAGGCGGAATTTTAATTTCTCCTTTACCTGGAGCCACCCCTTTAAAACCGGGATCGGCGACGTTTCCTTTTTTTGGGATTAGACCAAAGATTCTATCGCCTGCAGGAGAGGAACTCAGTGGCGAAGCCGAAGGGATATTGGTTTTAGCTGATTCGTGGCCCGGCCAAATGCGGACTGTATATAAGGATCATGGGCGTTTTGAAGAGACTTATTTTTCATCTTTTACCGGGTATTATATGACTGGCGATGGGTGTAAGCGTGATGCCGACGGTTACTATTGGATCACAGGCCGAGTGGACGATGTGTTGAATGTGTCAGGGCATCGACTGGGGACTGCAGAAATTGAAAGTGCACTGGTTGCCAACCGACAGGTCGCCGAAGCGGCTGTTGTTGGGTATCCCCACGATATTAAAGGGCAAGGGATCTATGTCTACGTTACTTTGAAGGCTGGCGTTGTTCCTTCGGACGATTTAAAAAAGGAACTCATTCAAGGCGTACGCACTGAAATTGGACCCATAGCAAGCCCTGATTTGTTGCAATGGGCCCCCGGACTTCCTAAAACTCGATCGGGAAAAATTATGCGGCGGATTTTAAGAAAGATTGCAGAAAATTTACCGGATCAACTCGGTGATACCTCCACTTTGGCAGATCCAAGTGTTGTCTCTGACCTGGTAAAAAATCGCTTGAATTTGAGCTAACACAATTTGACCTGTACTCAATTTTGAAATTGTAGTACAACTTTGGTTATTGAACGGGAGCGAATATGAAATCAGCGGCCAAAGAAATAGTATTTGTTTTATTTTTAATCGGTTTAGGAATTGCGAGTCGTTTGATTCCCCATCCTTGGAATTTCACTGCAATAGGATCGATGGCGCTATTTTCTGGTTTTTCATTTAAAAATAATAAAAGATTAATTTTTTTACCGTTAATTAGTTTATTTATTTCAGATTACATTTTAGGCTTTTATGATGGGATGATTTATGTATACGCAGGATTTGCCATAGGAATCGCTCTGTCTATGGTTTACTTTTATAAAGCGTCGGCTTTGTCTTTTGTAAATCGAGTTTTGACCTTAGGTGGTCTGTCCGTAGTTTCAAGCTTTCTATTTTTTATGCTTACTAATTTTGGCGTGTGGTACGGGTCTACTTTCTATGTGCAATCTTTGAATGGATTGTTGATGGCTTATGTGGCCGGTTTGCCATTTTTATTTAATCAAATCGCTGGGGATCTATTTTTTACGGGTATTATTTTTTGTGTTTTCGAATTCTTCATAAACGCGTCTAAAAAAAATGCCGAGCAAGTCGCCTAGGGTTTGTAAGCCGCCATCATGCGGATGGCCTGGGTAATATCATCTAAACGTTCGTCCATTGAATCCAACATGTTCTCAACAAGATCTTTTGTGGACTCTCTTTTTATTTTTTGTGAATCTCTATAGTGTTTTGATTTCATATATTTTTCAATAAATTTTCCATATTGATCTTGTTCACGCAAAGTTAGGGAGAGTTTTTTTCCGTGGTTTTGAGTTTGTATATTAGTAAATTGGGATTCAAATTCCGGGCGGCTATCAACGACGTCTTGAAGTTGCAGTCCAATATAGAGTCGTCGTGCCACTGCCTCTTGGGCGGAAAAGTTTGGACGAACCAATCGTTCAACGGAATTGTGTAATGTGGGAGATTTTAATACAACTGCCTTTAAGTCTTTATATGACTTCAAATTTTCGCTTAGCCTATATCCAGCCAACGTCGCAGCGAAATTGGCATTCCCAGTGTCTAGTTCAAAAGCGCGTTCTTCAATAAGTAACTGGGCGACTTCGTCAGCTCGGGGTAAATCAGATTTACGAATTGAATCTGCCATTCTCAAGGTTTCTTGGTCGATGAGTCTAGATTTTTGGTGGAATTTTATTGGAAAAAGCATCGCGCCTAAATGCCAGGCTACTTCATGCACAGTTAATTCTGGATGGTTGTCTTCAAATGCAAATAAAGACAAAAAGTGACCGTTGGCACTTACCGATAGTTTTAGAGCCTCTTCGGGCCTAATTAAGCCAGTCTTTACGGGAAGAAATACAATTGGGTCCTTTCCATTTAGTATCAGTTGTTGATTCAGTTTCGAAACTTTTTCATAGAGAAAGCTTGCCGAAGGGGCACGCACTCTAATTCCAGAAATTCCTTTTTTGAATTCAAACCCAAAATGAGAGGCAATCTCGGAGCCAGAAAGAGCAGCAAACCAGCGGATATCGCCGTGAGGGGTGAATCCGTCTGACGTTGCTGATTTGCTTGAATTCCACTTTACAAAATACGGCTTGTAAAACTCAATCTGCCCAAATGAATTATGACCTCGGAAAAAAAGTGTTTTACCAGGGGAAGCTAGGTCAGATTTATTTGGAGAAAGAAATTGGCCAATAGTTTCGTAATACTTTAATTGTTCCCCAGGGGTTGATTCTATACGCGTTTTGTAAAAGTAAGCGCATTTGGCATTAGCCAGGGCGTCTGCCGGGGCAAACCAGTTAGCAAGTGTTAGAATAAGACAAATTAGATTTCGAATCACAAAGATAGTGAATGCAAATTAGCCGCACAGGTTCCCCATCGCGAATCCCTTTGGACCAAGCTCAAAACACCAATAGAATCAAAGAGAAAGAAATCGCTAGAGCAAAACTGAACTACAGCGTAGATTGTCCATTGCTTTGTGTATTTTTTTGACACCCTGGTTTTGGTTAGGATTTTAAACGGCTGTAAACCTTTTTAGTCACTATTTTCCTTTTGCGATATATACGACTTGAAAACCTACTCTGTGTCCTCGCTAGGCGCGGGGATTGAAATAGTTATTGGTAGTGAAAAAGATCATTTCGAAATTCATTTTAATTGCCGTTCTGATGGGAATCTTGGTTTCAATTTCGTCTCCGGCCCAATCAACAAGTCAATGCTATGATTTTTATCGAAGGTTTGAGGAAGAATCATCCTATCGCCCTCTGGTCGCTAAGGAAATCGAGGGTGATATCAAAAATCTGCAACGAATGGCCGATGAGCCAACTGAATTTTACCTCGACGAACGAGAAAAGGCTTTAAAACAATTAAAAGCCATCAAAGGTAGAGGTAATATAGAGAAAGATTTTATTTTTGAGCCCTACCGGGTTGTCCTAGAGCGTGTCATCAAGGATCTTGAAATCAGAAAAACCCGACGGTTTGGGGCTGAATTTTCGGAGAGTTTTGATCGCGTTATCGCCAAAGCCAGGGCGCTTTTGATCGAGGGGCCAAAATATAAAGATACGGTTCGTTTTATGATGTATGATTTTGCCGATGTCTTGGATCGTCTGCTTATCAAGCGTCATCCGGATTTGGCTAACAAACACTATCACAAACATCATGCTGAACATAAGTTAGAAGAGTATCTGAGCGGTGCGCCCGATATTTTGATGATCTTTTCATTCGAATTTTTGGGCCCTGATTTCTTCATTAAAAGTCGCTCCGCTCCGCTGCAATTGGTTGGATTTGATTTGCGTGGCCTTGATGATTTGCTTTCAGAGAGACCCCATGCTGATAAACATGATATGCTTATTTCAGAATTCCCTTGGCATGATATTGGACATATTGATTTTATGGCTGGTCGTGATTTTGAGTACATTAACTCGGACAATAAACCTCTTAAACGAATTATTTTTGAATGGGATGCCACACGAAAACGAATATTAGAGTCAATCAGCTACGTTCGAAATAAAGATAGGGACTCAGATTTAGCCGATGCGATGGTTGAGCTCGTCAGCGAGCTACTTCATGAACGAGGATTTCAATACAGTCTTACCGTTTTGAAGCAAGAACTAGAGACGGATAAGTGGGTCGATGTGATTCTTAAAAAATGGAAAAATGGATTTTATGGAAAGTTAGATCCTAATCCGCGACTTTTTGAAAGATTGGCAGAGGCGCGAACTATTCTATATCAAAGGGTTTCTCAACTTCGAGAGCCTATCCAGCTCGATTGGCTAAGGGCACTTAATGGACAAGAAGTCCCAGTCCGAGTGATTTATTCTCCAAAGCTTTCCTATTCTCGCGGCCATTCGCAGTCGATACAAATCAATGGACGACAGGTTAGCTTTTCTTCATTGACGGATCGAGACTTTCTAGAAACTACATCGATTAAAGAGGCGGTTACTGCCCAAGTCAGTCCGGCAAAAAATTCCCCTTTAAATTCAGAAGTTGTGAGTATTTTAGCGAAATTAAATTTTTTAAAATCTAAGCGAACGTCCTTTACTGCCAAGTCGGAACAAAAGCTGAACCAGAAAAAACGCCTTTCACAGTTTGTGATTCAAAAAAACCGTAAGGTGTACGTAGAAATGAACGATGGAACTCTTATTGCTCTTGACGATTTTGTTACTCTAAATGCAGATGTTTTGAATGGACTTATTCTGACTGAAGCACAAACAATAAAGCATTCGTTGCTACCACTTGAAATTTTTGAAATTGATCAGGTGATAGGAAGTATGGACCGTCACGAGCAAACCATTTACACGTTGAGGCCCTCGAGCAAAACATTTGAAAGCCGCGTTCAACTTGAAAAGAATCCCAATTCTGGGTTAAATACCGCGGTTCTTATCGATGTTAAAAATGAACGCGGATTTCCCGTTCAGCTTCCTGTGTCTGAGGTTCGATTCGATCCGCTACAGAGAAATTAGCGCACGATGAACCAAATTTAGTAATTTGGATTATTCATTGATGAAATACAGACCTCGATAGTTTCGTTATTTGCAGTCGTCCAATACGCCTTGAGATGTAGGGCCAGTAAAGCCACCTTGGAAAACTTCAACAGAGTTGTCATGACCCAAATGTTTTTGAGTCAATACAATGAAATAACCATTAGCCTGAGAAGGCTGCACAAACATCGCTTGAGAAACGGAGCCATTGACAGGTCTGTTTCCACCCATGGGTGAGAAAACGAGTGTGATTGCTTTTTTATTGGCCATAACCAAATTGGCGTTGTTGCCAGAGCTAGAAATAGTGACTTCCATCCCTTGGCCAGAAGCCTGTTTAGAGCTTTTGCAAACCAGCGGACCCGCCGAAGCCAGGTTCGACAAACTGAGCAAAACAGTAGCGGAAATAATGAAATTTTTCATAGGGTTTCCTTTTTCTATAACCTTTCAAATGTGTTGGGGTGTATTCCCCGACGTGACACTGACAGGTTTAAACGCAGTCTAGTCGTCATTTGAGATTATTGCGATGGCGATAAATTATACAGGTAAAAAGGAAATGGTTTCCATTATCGACACTCGGATATTTGAGGACAGCGTCAACTACTTAAATCCGGAATCTATTTAAAATACCATACTTTGTGTATCTTTTTGACACGCAGAGGATTCTGAAAGTCGCTCGCGATAAGTGTTACTCTTTTGGCATTCTAGTTTTATTGAATATGGTTGTGGATTTAAATGCAGCTTTGTGGTGCGGCCATTGCATAAGTATAAAGTCAGAAGCGGCCAACAAGTCTTT
This sequence comes from Pseudobdellovibrionaceae bacterium, assembly GCA_043757515.1. Lineage (GTDB taxonomy): Bacteria > Bdellovibrionota > Bdellovibrionia > Bdellovibrionales > Bdellovibrionaceae > UBA2316. The sequence continues at coordinate 15,546 of JAYVPD010000127.1, read as the reverse complement.
CCCCCAAAGACGGCGGCTTCTACCCCCCTAAAACCTCGTTTCCCCCAAACGAGGTTTTTTCTTTTTGAGACAATGTCAAAAGTATCATCGATCCCTTCGGAGTTTATATTACTTATACCTGGTGATCGAATTGCAAGGTGAACCTAAGTGTCTGACTAAGTCTAAGTGTTTTTTTGAAATTTAGGCGCTTTTTATGAAAAAAATGTTAAAGAATGATCCATCTTTCCAAGCTGATATTTCAACTTTCCGCAAAATAAAATAAGCTGCGGGCTCCAGGTTGGAGATTTAGTATTAGTTAACTATCTTAGTTTTGGTAAAAAAATAGAAACTTCACCGCTGTGATGGCGATAGAGAACCGACAATATGAAATACTTCATCAAATTCGGGCTTCCCCAGTTGTCATTCAAGCAACAGCGTCGTGTCAGGGTTGGTTTTTAAAATCTGGATTAGGAAAACTGGGCTCAGCTTGCGAGCGAGAATGTAAAGTTTTAGCAGAATCCAGATCTGGAAATCTGTGCGCAAATGATTGCAATGCCCTTTGCCAGCCATTGAATTGTGACGAGCCACCTGATAACCAATGCTTATTTTACCGAAGTTGCTTGGAATCGAGTTCTGCCTGCGGGGCCAACGGATACGCATTAGGTTATGGAGAGAAATATTGTTTACGCTTTTTACAAAACTCAAAATTTTCAAAATCTGGTATGGACTGGCGACGTGCAACTATGACCTGTTTACAGAAATCGTTAGTGCCGGCTTTCAATTGGACAAATGATCGGAATGTTTGTCCTCGAATTATGAAAGCCGCCTTTCAAAATCATGTGTCCTGTTATACGCAAGAACCTAATTCTATCTGTCATCTTTCTTTAAACGACTGGCGGCTAGTTTCGACAGAGATACTACTTCTGAAGGATCTATTAAGCCCAAGAGGACTAAAACAATCGCTCAAGGTAGCCTTTGGCAAATGCCGGGCGCCCCTTATTGAAAAATGGCGAATAGGGAAAGACAAAAAAGTTCGCTCAAAGTTAGAATATCTGGACCAAATTGAAGATGAAGCCGAGCCGCCAACCAGCCGACACTTTTGACAATATAATCTGCATTTGTGGATATGGCAGCGGCTAGAAATTAAATACTTCCGCCGAAGCGCTGGATTTGTGTCTCTGTATCGATAACCAACTGCTGCCTGCTATTCATTTCTTTAGTGATCGACGAACCCTAAAAACAAATCATGCACTTTATAATGAGCCGACAATATTTCTGAGACTGCTCATCAAAAATAAATGTCGGATCTTGTGGGGATTGTTCATTTAGACACAGCCCCTCTCGCTTAATGAGATGACCTTTTGCCTTTTTAGAGAGAGCGACGGACTTGCAAATTTCCTCGTTTTTAATAATAGAGGAATAGTCAACGCATCGGCCATCAATAGATCTATTTGATATCTCAGCATTTAAAAGACCGCCCTCTGTCGGCACTACTTTTTCTTCAATGATATAGGTTTGGTCTGCAAACCCAACGGAGGCAATAAAAAGAACCACTAACGAGACAGCTATTTTCATACAGAGCTCCTATAATATCGACCAATAATCATGCAAAAGGGTATAGATTACTTTCGCTAACCATTCAAATATCGCAAAAACCATTTATTTGTTTTAAATGCAAGAATTGAGCCGTTATTTGAAAATTTAATAGGTTACAAAGTTATCCAAATTCCCTTCCTTAAAAGCCAAATAGAGACCACAAAATCCAGCTATGAAAAGCTAGATTTTAATTTGGATACGATTCGCAGGGCTTTTTAGGCCGTTTTGGATCTGGTGCATATGATTCTGTAAACAGTTAGAAACTATCGCTTGCTAGATTTTTTTATTCATTTCAGCGACACGATCAATCTGTAAAATTTTGAATTTTTCTAATGCGGCACTTAATTTACTGTCGGAAAGAGCCAGTATAGACACGGCCAAAATTCCAGCGTTGAAGGCATTGTCAATCGCAACGGTCGCAACAGGAACGCCTTTAGGCATTTGAACAATGGACAACAGTGAATCTAAGCCACTTAGATTTTTTTGGCTTATCGGAACGCCTATAACGGGCAACGTCGTCAAAGAGGCGATCATCCCAGGCAAGTGCGCGGCTCCACCAGCACCGGCTATGATAATTTGAAATCCTTTTTTGGCAGCGGAGTCAGCAAATTCGAACATTTTTTTTGGAGTTCGGTGAGCCGAAACGACTTCTAAATGGTATTCAACTTTAAATTCTTTCAATGCATTGGTCGCATCCAGCATGGTTTTTAAATCGCTATCACTACCCATTACAATCGCGACACGTACTGGATGCTGTTTTTTCATTTTAGGCTCCTAAAGTTTAAAGCGAGTTCGTTCTTTTTGCGCTAGCCGAAGTAGGTTTTTTGAATCTAGATCATTAGACGTGTAGTTAATATGACCCATTTTTCGCCCAGGTCGATTTTGATTTTTGCCATACCAATATAAATTTCCCGCAAGAGTTTTTGGTATCGACACAGTAGAATCTGTTTGTCCAACAAGATTGACCATGCAGAACTGTTTAGACCGGAGACTGATTGGAATGTTCAAATCCCAATCCAATACTGATTTCAAGTGCAGTGTGAATTGATCCTGTGACAAAGCATCCAAAGAATAATGAGCAGAATTGTGAACCCTTGGCGCCGTTTCGTTAACAATCAATTCACTGCCATTAGAAAAAAATTCGAAAGTCAGTGCGCCGACATAGTCTAATTTTGTCATGAGTGTTTTGATTCGCTTTTTCATATTTTCAAAGGCTTTATGATAAATGGGACCAAACACAAAATCACATTTTGAATGACTTTGCTTTGAAAAAACAAGAGGCGAGTGGGTCCATTGATTCAATGAATTTCGAAAAAATGTGGCCGCACATTCGTAGTCAAAGGATATAAATAATTCGGCTATAAAACCGGTTTTAAAATCTAACTCAGTAGCGGCCAATTTCAAATGTTGTTTTTTGTTTTTAACCACAAATGTTCCGTACCCGTCGTATCCGCCAAATCGTTTTTTTAAAACATATTTGTATTTAAAAAACTCACCACAGCGATTTAAATCAGCCAGGTCAGAGACTTCAAAAAAGGGAGACGTATCGATGAGGTGCCCTTCTAAGGTAGATTTTTGCAACAATCGATCCTGAAATATTTTAATGTGATTCAAAGTAGGAAAAATTTGCAAACCCTTTGGAGCCAATTCCTTTATCAAATCAACGTCGGCGAATTCACTTTCAAAAGTCAGATGGGATAGGGTTTTTAGGAACTCACCAAGATCCTTTTTGTTTGCTGGATGTCCTTTTGTCCAATTTCTTGTGACTTGGGCTGCAGGATCGGTCCCATTTTCAGATAGGACGTGCGTTTCAACGCCTAAGTTTTGTCCCTTTTCGACTAAAAAGCGGGCTAATTGTCCTCCACCCAGAATTCCAATTTTAAGTGGGGATTTGTTTGCGCTTGCGGACCGTGTTGGCATGCACTAAACATACTAGAAGAGGCACCTAATTTCAAGGTCCGAGGGGTAATTTGAAGCGAGTCGATTGGAATCTAGTTAATTTTCCGCTGTGTCTAGCCCCAATGGTTGGGTTGAGTCATATTGTTCTTCGCGAAATTATCCAAAGCTACCTGCCCGCGGAAGCCCTGACTCTCTGGCCTTCAGAAATGTTAAATTCGCGAAAAGTACCAGGTGAAGATCTGGCTCGGACTCCAGAAACTTTGAAAAATGAAACAGAAACTTACTATGTTCCGCAAATTTTAGGAAATGAAGCCAAACCCATCGAAGACACGATTAAAAAGCTTCAACAATGGGGAGCTCATGGAATCGATATCAATATGGGATGTCCCGTTCGAAAAGCACTCAAGCACAATTATGGAGTCGCCTTGATGGGAGATCGCGATTATGCAGCTGGCGTAGTGAGCCTTGCTGCCAATAGTAGCGCGCTTCCGGTTTCAGTAAAGCTTCGTGCCATCGACAAAGACCAAAGTAACCAAGATTTAATTAGTTTTGTAAATCATTTGGTTACGGCCGGTGCCGCCTGGATTTGTTTGCATCCTAGGGTCCCTGCGCAACAGCGTCGTGGGTTCGCGGACTGGGAACAGATAAAAACTTTGAAACAAGCGATCTCGGTTCCTTTAATTGGAAACGGCGATGTCCAGACTGCCGATGATGTTTGGCGCATGAAAAATGAAACTAAGTGCGATCTGGTGATGGCGGGCCGGGCTCTGGCGGCTAGGCCCTGGATGGTCGCGCAAGTGGCCGAGGACATGGGATTTGATGTTGGTTTTGTTCCGCGAACAAAACAAGAAGAGGGCTATGAGTACGGGATTTGCTTGTTAAAATTTATAGCGCTTTCTAGAAAGTATTTTGGAGAAAATTTGGCTTTGAGAAAAATAAATTTTTATTTGCGAATGACAACTCCTTGGTTAGAGTTTGGTCATTCATTGATCGGAATTGGGCAAAAAGCACAATCTACCCAGGAACTTGAAGAAAAGGTCGCTGTATTTTTTAAGTATGAGCATCTGATGACAGCGCGCACGGAACTGCGGCTCTAAAAGATCGGGATTCAATTTGATATTTTATTTTCCTAAAAGGGCGTCTAGTTTGTTTGTGGTTTCTAATTCCACTAAATCGGTATAGCCACCAATCACCTGGTCGTTAATAATGATTATTGGCATGGTCATCCAACCAGTTTCCTGCTTCATTCGATTCATTTCGGCTTCGTTTCCGGTCAAATCGATTTCTTCAAAGGCAATGTCACGATTATTCATAAATTGAATAGCTCGGGTGCAGTAGGGGCAAGGGTCTTTGGTATAAATTTTTACGGAAGCCGATTTCATAGTTAAAGGATACCCTAGTATTGGCCGTTTTGACAGTCAGTTTGCAGAACAACATGGTTTTCACGCACTCAAATCGCATATATTTGACTTAAAACGAACACTAGCGAGTCGTCTCTGTCTCGATTTTTAGAGCCTGCCCAAGTCGAATAAGAACTTTTGAAAGGTATGGCTCGGCGACTAGTTGTGCGAATAAGTCGGTGTCTCTTAGTTGTTTCGTGGTTACCGGAAAGCCGCACAAACGCAGGTAAAATACAGTAGTGACATTCTGAAATCGAGGATTTAGTTGAAACGATATTTTTGAAATAGATCTAAGTAATTTAGAATTTTTAATTAAATTTCGATCTAAGCTAATCAAATTGCCTATTTGATCGATGTCTTTTTCAGAAAGGGATTCACGTAGATAATTGGAATAAAGGTAGCATAAAAGTACAAATTGAACAGCCGTTTCTATCCCAATATCCTTGATCAAAGCTTTCAAAAGGGATCTTTCCTCAAGTATAAAAATATACGAATTACTTTCATAAAATAACCGATGGGCCGTATCTTCTGCATCAATGATTCCTAGTAATTCACACGCATTGGCAAACGATTCTTCAATCATCAGAGGTAAAATAGAATCGGTTTCTAAATTTTTTGAGATGATCGAGCGAGCCACCGCGTGACACGATTCGTGGAAGACATGATTTTGTTTCAAATTATCGATAACATCATCCCAGACAGTAACCAGTGGCAATTGGTTTTCAACTTTAGCTAAAATGCTGACGTTGTCAAAATAGGGGATTGTTTTACTTTCGATAAAAGTATTGAGTTGGCTCAATGGCAAAGCCAAGTAGTCCGAGTTTGGCGAAAATGAAAAAGAAAATCCATGATCTAGAGCGGACTTGCGAATCGATCGAAAAATGGAATTCCTAGTGTAAAGATACCCATCACCCCAATTTTTAGATAAGGCATTTGTATGTATATTCAGGTGATGAAGTTCTAAAAGGCGTCCGATTTTCATAGCGATTTGAGTGGATCATGGGACAATCATTGGGCGCAAGAGGAAATTACAGAAATTACAGCCTTTGCCCGCGATTTCGTGACAGGGAATTGTTTTTGAAATACTTTATTTTAAGTGAAGTTTAAATATATATTACCCCCTCTTTATCAGAACTATTTCCCAGCTAGTTTTTGGAATAGTAGGGTCAATGAAACAAAAGCGACGTGTGACGCCTGCATTCAAACGCCGGACAAGTACAAATCGGATTTGAAATGTTGTACATTTTGGCCCTTTATTCCCAACTATGTCGTCGGTCAAATATTAATGAATCGGGATGAAAAATATCAAGAGGTTCAGCAAACGATTCGTGACCATATTGCCGAACATAAATTCAATTTGCCTTTGGGGTTAATGGCTCCGCCTAGTTATCAAGTGAAATTTAAAAAAAATAAAACCGGTATTTTTGGTAATGACGAAAATTTTTTGTGTCCGTATTATTCAATAAAAACAAATAACTGTGGGGCTTGGTTGTACCGAGGAAGCGTGTGTACTAGTTTTTTTTGTGAATCAAGTTTTAAAAAAAAAGGTCAAACGTTCTGGCATCGCTTCGAAAATTATATGAGCTATTTGGAAATGGGATTGTCCCAAGAAGTTTTAGCCTATAGAGATTTTTCACCACGAGATGTAAATGCTCAGATTGAATTTTTAAATGTTGAAAAAAAAATGGGACTGCCTGAGGCCAAATATAAAAAGCTTTGGAAGCATTACTATAAAAATGAAATTGAATTCTACAAGGAAGCTGCTCGATTTGTGGATGAATTACCTAAAAAACAAGTTCAAGAGGTAGTTGGAGAAACGGGTCAGGAAATAAAAAGCCAAATGATGGAAGCTTACAAAAGCCTAATCTAAGTCGTAAAACCTAACTTTTAGAAGCTAAATGAGTCACGATCCAGTTAAAATGCGCGGCCTCTACTGGCTGAATACTTAATCGCTGACCACGTTTTATAACCAACATTTCCTTAAGTTCCTCTTGAGTTTTCAAGACACTTAAAGGAAATATGTTTTCAAATTTTTTAACAAAACCCACTTCTACGCAAAACCAAACTGGCTTTTCCAAAGTTGCTTTTTTATCAAAATATTGAGATTTCTTAACAAATTGTGACGGATCCGGAGCGGCGGCCTTGGACACAATAGCAATACCTGCGATTCCAGATGGGTCCGTGCTGGAATGGTAAAACAGAATTTCATCGCCCACTTTCATTTCTTTAGCCATGTAATTTCGTGCCTGGTAGTTGCGTACGCCTTCCCATAAGGTATTTTTATCACGCATCAGGTGATCTATTGAAAATACATCCGGTTCAGATTTCATTAGCCAATATTTTTTCATAGTGGCTTTATAATTCGGTCGCCATTCAAAAGTCGAGGTATTTGTTAAAGTCATGTATTTCCGTGCCCTTATGGTAACATTGAGTCATGGATATATTTGCATTCGTTTTAGAAGACGAAGAAAAATTTCAAAATCAAATATATGGCGCGCTCAGAAAAATAAACCCACAGGTGAAAATTAGGTTTTTTGGAAGTCTTGAGGACTTTTCAAATTGGATTGCGATTTTTGTAAAAGACGGCGTTATGGCTATTGAAACTGCAAGTATGCGGCTGCCTCAGGATTCCGAAATTGAATCAATTGGAAGCGAAAAAGCCATTCGGTTGCTTGTTTGTAAAAATGAATTGCTCGGAAGCGGTGCTATTTCATTGCTGACTAAAACAGTAGAGCTTATGGTCCGAAAAAATGCCTGCACGGCCGAAGAAAGAACGTCAGTGATTGTGACTGTGTTTGATCAGGAGCAATTCGATATAAAGCCCCTGGAAGTTAAAATTATAAATAACGTAATATTCAAGCCGTTTGATTCCCTGATTTTAGAAGAACACATGCGCTATGCGCTGATTGGCAGAAAAAAACCAACTGATGAAAATTTTAAAAGTAATCGACTGGAAGCTCAAGTCGAAATGGTCAAAGATATTCCGTGCGAAGGATTTTCTGACTTAGGATTTATTACTGTAAGCGATCGCGAACTTCGTTTAGGCGAAGTAAATAAATTTTATTGTGAAGAGTTTTCATCCGGAAATATACGAAGCGTGATGGCAAAATGCATAAAGTCAGTCCCTAAAGGAAAGGGCGCCGGTGGGTTTTTATGTTGGATGGAATATTTTGGACTTGAAACCGAGCAAATTAAAAAATTCAGAAAAGATCTTTTTAACGAATTTCCGTCAGCCCATCTGGCCTCTCGAGTTCAGGAATTTAAGAAAAATATTTTAATTATTGATTCCCTTGGGGAAACCGAGCTGGGTTCTTCGTTGAAGCGATTTTTCCCACAGGTGAACGCGGTTTATTATACCAATTGGAACCAGTTTTTATTTGAGTATTCACCAGCGGCTTCGGGTTTGTTAGTTGAAAAAGATATTCCCGTGCCAACTGGGTTTGTACTGACCTTAGATACCAGTGGCCATTTTATTTTAGATCAAGAACCAAAAAGTGAAATCGAAACAGTATTAGGCGAAAACTTTAAAGACTTAAAAAAGCGAGATTTTCTTGATCTATTGACCGAAGAATCAAAGAAGGCATGGATTGAAGTTTTGCGAGCCCAAAAAGTTGATATCGGCCGTGAACCAATTCTTATCTTTAATAATATGGGCAAAAAGTTTCTGGTTCGGCTTATGCAAATAAGTAAATCAAAAAATGAAGCGCAACTGCCCGTGCTTGAATTAAAGCTTTCAGAAGTTCCGATGATCGAAAAAATTGCCTATCTAGGAAAACTAAGTCCCATTCCGAAAGAAATTAATATTGTAATCGCGTCCAACGATCATATGAAAAGCATTATCGACGGAAATATGTTTGGGGAAGCAAAAAAAATAATGATCACAAAAAATCAGCTCTCTGATAAAGAAAAGAAATTTTGGTCAAAATCGATTTATGATGTGTTTGTATTGCCTATTGATAGAAACTATTTAGTTAAGAAAATCTATTTATCTTTCTTAGAAACTAATCTTTGGTGGATTAAACATTTTAGCGATCTCAAAAAAGAGATTCAATCGGCCCAACAAATTCAGATTGACGAAATATCCGAGGCCGGTTTGGCTTTTAAATACCACCGGTCCTTATCTGTCGGATCTTTTAGGCGTTTTTACTTGTGGACCCCAAACGAGCAGGAATTGCGCGACTATCATGCAAATTGCAATTATTTTGAAGAAGTCAAAGAAGGTAAAACTATCAATTATGTGCATCATTTCGTATTTTTTGGAATGAAAGACTTTTACCTTAAAAACATTAGGCTTTGGGTTCGAGAAAACTATATTCAAAGCAAATCTAAAGACTAATGAATGTCGTCCAAGGGCACCACTTGATCCGAATGTGTACTATTGAAATACCTCAGTAATAATGTAGTCGCTTGAACAGTTTGCGGGTGAATGTCGTGCATAAGAATTATACCTTTGCCCGCGGATTTCATTTGTCGCCGAATGCGCGAATAAACACTTAGCGGATTTTTATCCTGCCAGTCTAAGCTATCAATCGCCCAGAAATAGTGTTTAAGATTGAGCTTTTCTAAACGATCACCTAGTAGGGGATTACCGACTCCTGAGCCATAGGGCAATCGAAACTTTGTGATGGTTGGGCCACCGGGATCGACGGACTCTAAAACAGTGCTAAGAATTTTAAACGCTCCTAGTATTTGAAAATCTATTTCTTTTTCTTTCCAATCTTTAAAAATGGTACCTGGCCGATGAATGATAGGCGCGTATTGCGATTTATTTACGTTGTCTAACTGAGAAAAATCTTGGGCTCGCGCTAAGTTTCCAAGATCGGGATGGTCATAGCTATGCAATGCCACTTCATAATTAAAAGATCGCACATAGCGCACCTGTTCTGGATAGGATTGCGCATTTTGGGCTAGCCAAAAAAATACCGGTCTTGGAAAAGCAGACTGAGTCCACTGGTCAGCTATTGCTTTTGTATGGCGCGGGTGAGGTCCGTCGTCATAGGTGATCACAAAGTGATGCATAGGTAACGTGAGTCCCGTAAAACTTCTGGTTTGCCAATCGTAGGTTGTGATATTGGCTTCGGCCCCATCATAGTAGGAATTAGCAAAACAGTCGCCCTCTGGAAGAGACTTTAATTCTTGTTTTGAATGCCTTGCTGATTGCGCTAACGTTTTTTCTTTAAATTGGTGCATTGATTGGTCACTGTTTAAGTCAAACGGTGCTTTTTTTGAAGTTAAAAAATTCTTTGGTAAAGTTACAAAATCAGCGCATTGAAATTCATTTAGACAGAGGGAAATATGATCGGATTTTAATTTTCGAACTATGTGGGCCTTCGCTAATAAAACCTCTGGCCGAGTTGAGGACTCTGTTTGTAAAGCGACAAGGAAATTAGTGTAGAAACTAGGATCATTTTTCTTTAAGGCTTGCTTCTGCTGTTGATAAATAGCCTCTTCAATTCTATGAACTGTTTTTGACACGTGTAAAAGATCACACCGAAGTTGGCTACTATTAAATTCTTCAAAATGTGAGTGAGCTTTAATTTTTAAATGCAAATCAAAACTAGATACCAGGCCTTGAGCTTCGATCGAAGCCTCCAGGAGGTTTTTAACGTCTTGCTCTAGGCTATTTGCCATTGCAAATGAGGCCACAAAAATTAGTAAATACGCTTTAATTACCTGCATGTAGCCTCCCAATTAATCGCCTTTAGACAATTCAACCCACGTGATTCCGTCACCGCCATTTTCGGGGGTTCCGGCTTTCCATTGTTTAATTAATACATTTCGAGACAAATAAGATCGAATTGATTTTTTCAATGCTTCCGTCCCGTGACCGTGAATCACTTTGATTCGATCTTCTTGATGTTGAACGGCACGATCTAACAAGAGTTCAAGTTCTCCGATAGCTTCTTCTACAGTTTTACCACGAAGATCAATGGTACGATCTTCATCAACCAGGGAGGCTGAAAAATGGCTAGACTTTCTGACCAACTGGGCTGTTGGATTGGATTGCTTTTCAGGTGGCTTTAGCTCAGTCCAATGAACCTGTAAGCGAAGCGAATTGGAAAAGACAAGTATTTCACCTTTAGCGTTTGGCTGTCCTTGGACAAGTCCATCCTGTCCAAGCGAGGAAATAAATACTTTTGATCCCGCCGGAAATTTTTTAATAAAATCGTCGGCCGTTTCAATTTTTTTAATTTCAACAGGTTGGGCCTTTACGATTTCTGGCAAATTGAATTTAATGTCCTGCAGCTGACGATGTTTGTCCATCGTCGTTTGCGCTTTCGCAGATTGAATAGCGTCTTCGACTTTCTTTTGAGCGGATTTGACTTCTTTTTCTAAAAGGAGCGCTTTTTCATCTTCAAATGTTTTAACTAGTTTTTCGTATTTATTTTTTTGATTATTATAATCGTGAATTTCTTTTTTTAATTTTTGTTGAAGACCCTGGACTTCTTTTTTCAGTTCTTCCACGCTTTCACGATCTTGCATGCGGGCCCGCGTTTCTGGCGACAGTAAATCGATAGCTCGATTTACAATCGTCGTTTCGACCCCTTGGCGTTTGGCCATTTGGATGGCAAAGGACTGGCCTGGAATACCTGGCAAAAACTGATAGGTCGGTTTGCCTGATGTTTGATCGTATTCAAGACTGCCGTTCATAACTCGATCTTGTTCTTTCCAGCCAGATTTTAAATGACTTAAATGCGAGGTGATCACTGCAAATACATGATTTTTACTATAGGCCTCAATGAAACTTCGAGCGAGGCAAGAGCCTTCTTCAGGGTCGGTTGATCCACAAATTTCATCAATTAAAATTAAGGACTCATGTGATTTCTTTTTGGACGATTCATGCAGAATTTTTAGATGGGCTGCAAAAGTTGAAAGCTCTTGATCGACGCTTTGTGAATCACCAATACTAACTAGAATTTCTTTGAAAAAAGGTATTTTTGATTGCGCTTGGGCACAGATCGGAAGCCCGCATCGGGCCATCTGCGCTGCCAGTCCAATTGATTTCAATAAAATGGTTTTGCCGCCGGCATTGGGACCCGATAAGAGCAGAATCGATTTGCCAGAATCCAATTGGACCGTATTTGAAATCACTGGCTTACCACTTAAAATTAATGATGGGTGCTTTAGATCAATCAAATCAATGTCGTCTTCGGCAAATTCGGGCACTTTCGCTTCCAATGCTATGGACAGCTGTCCTTGCGCCAATCTCAAATCTACTTTTTCTAAAATATGAAACGAACGCTCGAAACTTTCGATCAAATGAAAAAGGTATTTTGATATTTCTTCTAGTAATCGCTCGATTTCATCTTCGATTTCGATATCGATTTCGCGCAAACGATTATTCAAAGGAATTACTTTTTCTGGTTCAATATAGACAGTTTGTTTGGTTTGTGAAGATGCGTGAATTACCCCTGGAACTGAGTGTTGCCGGCCTGATTTAACAGGAATTACCAATCGACCTTCTCGTAAAGTTACGTATTTTTCTTGAAGGTAGGATTCCATTTGAAAATCCTTTACCAATTTATCGAGCTGACCTTCCAGTTCATTTCTGAGTTTGTTTTTTTCATTATAAAGGCTATGTAATGTTTCACTTGCATCCGTACGAATTTCGCCAGTTGGGCTCATCAATTGATCAATGGCCGACAGTGGTTCCTCGGCCTTCATTAATTCGGAGTCAACATAACGGCACCATGGCGATGTAAAATCGGATAAACATTCTTTTAAAGCTAATATTTCCATGCAAAACGATCGCGTATCACGCAGTTCAATGGTCTTTAATACCGCTTTTTTTCTAAGACGCATAATCCAAGTAGAATAGTGATCTAACGATTCCATAAACGGACGGACACCGCTGCCAACGACTTGGCAGGCTTCTGCAATTTCATCAAAGGATTGAAGGGCTAATGAACGATCGCTTTTAGGGACCATGTTTTTCGGAACCTGACTTTGAACAAAGGCACTTGTGCAAAACCCTTCAATTTTTTTAAGAAGCAAATCCCAATCAAGATTTTCTAAATTTGTCATAGAGTCCATATTTCAATAGTTGTCCCAGGAAAGCAATCAAGATGACAAACCACAAATAATGCCCACCGCGCGTAAACAAAGTGTTCTCAGGATTGTTTAAATAAGGAACAACTTGACGCTTGGTCCATTCTTGTTGCCATGGGGACAGTTCCGCCACGTCTCCATAGGCCGAAGTAAAAGTCGTAATTCCTGTATTGGTCGATCGAATCAAAGGACGTCGCGATTCAATGCCACGAGCTAGCGTCATATAAAGATGCTGGTACGGCTCAAAGGGCACTCCAAACCATGAATCGTTGGTCAAATTCACAAGTATTTCAGCACCTTTTTTGGCAAGGCCCACTGTGAATTCAGGAAACAATCCTTCATAGCAAATTTGTGCACCAATCATGAGGTAGTTGCCGCGAGCCTTATCTTGGGGATAAACTAAAACGGAAGGGCCGGGGCCCCTGCCAAAATTTGAAACAAAAGGCAATAATTTCTCTAAAAATGGAAACTGTTCACTGAAAGGTAAATATTCGCCAAACGCGAGGAGTTGGGTTTTATGATAAGGCATGGATAATTCTTGCCCATTTGAATCCAATAGAAATAAGGCATTGAATACCGAGCGTTGGGGGTCAGCTATCGATTTATCTTTTGAAAAGCTTCCGGTTATTAGAGCCTTTTTGTTTCTGATCAAAAATTCAGTAATTTGTTGTTTATTTTTACCGTTCGCAAACTGACTATCTAGATACTCTGGAATAGCCACTTCGGGCCATATCATAAAGTCTACATCTGAGTTTTCTTTCAAACCTGATTCACTTAGCTGAATAAACTTTTTAACAATGTCATCTCGGAAACCTTTTCCTTTTTCAGCAAAAAGACGTTCTAAGTTTCCAATGTTGGCCTGGACCTGCAAGATTTTAATTTCCGAATCGGTTTTTCGCCACTTTTGCGCATGAAAATAGCCAGCAATATTGAGCAGCCCAAAAACAGCAACAAGCGCTAGGCCCGGCGGGATTGCGTGTCCAATTGAAAAAGTCGAAGATTTACGAAACAGAAAATAAAACAATGTCCCTTGGAATACATAAACCAAAAAAGACAGTCCTTCAAAGCCGACTACATCTGCAAATTGATAAATGGGTAAATGAGACCAAAATAGAGTATAGCCCAGATGCCAAGGGAAAATCCCAGGCCAAAGGGATTCAGAAAGAAATGCCAAAGCCACTAGCGAAATTACTGAATTTTTAAAATCCAATTTAAAGTAATCCCGCAAGCGATAGGCAAGGAAGACAGAAATCGGAATGTAAAGGTGGGCGAGCATGCAGAAAAGTAAAAGTACAACTCCGGCCACTGGCCAAGGGAAGTCTCCATATTCTTTTGCTGTAAACCCAATCCAATGAAATCCAATCAGGGTCAGCGTAAATTGAGTAACCCAGGCGGCATTAAAAGCCTCGCGAGCACTGCGGGCCTTAAAAAAGACCCAGTACCAAAGCGGAATATAGGCAAAGAAGAGTCCCCAAGGGTAAAAAGGGATGTAACTGGTACCAACAATGAGGCCACTAAAAAATCCAAGTCGATATTTCTTGAAAAAGTTGAAAATCTTGTTCATGATTACTATATTGAATGAACATATGAATAAAACTACAACAGAAAACGTAATTACGCCGCCAGATTATTTGACGATTCGTTGTCCTGATTGCTTAAAAATGTACATGGTTAACGAAGAGCAGATAAAAACGGTGTATCCCGAGTTTACGTGTAACGATTGTAAGTGCCATTTTGCATTTGAGTATCCTGTTCCAAATAAAGAATCGATAATTACTTTCAAAGTCGTTCCGACCCATTTCGAATTTAAAAAGAAGTGTCCCAAGTGCGAATTTATGCAAAGTGAAAAAAATGAAATTTGCACCGCATGTGGCGTTGTAATCGAGAATTTTCTTTTAATAAAAAATGAGACGTACCCCAAAGTCAGTATTGATCTGATAAAATTATGGAATGAGGTACTTATCGAGTTTGAAAACGGCTATGCTCACGAGCTTTTTATTAAAAATTGTTCGGCAAAAAATAAGATGGATTATGCCGAATTTAAATATAAAGAACTGGCTAGACGGGCGGGCGATGAGTCCATGGTTTCGCCTTGGTTAGAGAAAATAAATCCACAGAAATACGATCCGAAATTCAGCGAAAAAAAGATCGAAGAGCAAATAAAAGCACTAGAGACAGTCAACCAGGATCCCGTCCCGAAAGTCATTCAACAGAGTTTGCATTATTATAACTATATGGTTAAAAATAATTGGTTTTACTTTTTGGGGACACTGTCCGGTATTCTATTAATTATTATGGGAATATCGACTCCAGGAAAACGCAACCAAATCGGCTTGGGAATTGCTTTGGTCGTTAGTTCACTGGGTTTTTACGTCTTCAGAAGCAATCCTTATAAAAAATAGGAACTGGCCCCTCAGCCAGCGGCTGGGGGGAATTCATTTACTGCCATGCTTGGGGTCTGCCATTTGCTTTATTCTAAGCAATGATTCAAATACGATGCCCTAAATGCCAAAGAAAATTCAGACGATCTGTAAAATCGGATCATTTAATAACGAAAATTGGATTTTTCTACAGATCCTCAGATCGCAAATTCGTGCAGCGCTACTATTGCAAGCCATGCAAT